>NZ_JBIBVY010000066.1:0-1094 GCF_043080665.1 Streptomyces sp. NPDC014991 | reverse complement strand
GCCCCACGGGTACGGGCGTCGACCACCGTCACCGCCGGCACCTCACCGGAACCCGGCACAGACGGCAACTCACTCCACTCCACCCGGAACAGCGCATCCGAACCGGCCGCCGTGGTCAACTGCTCGGCCGAGAGCGGTCGCAGTGTGACCGTCTCGGCGGTCACGACCGCTCCGCCGGCCTCGTCGGCGGCCTGGACCGCCAGCACACCGGGAGCGGTCCGGAGGAGCCGCACGCGCAGCGCCGTGGCGCCCTCCGCGTGCAGCGCCAGCCCGTGCCACTCCAGTGGCTGCCACACCTGCTCGTCGTCCGTCGCCGTGAGCTCCAGCAGCGCCGGGTGCAGGGCGGCTTCCAGCAGCGCCGGGTGGATGCCGAACCGGGCCGCCGCGTCCCGCTGCCCGTCCGGCAGCACGACCTCGGCGAACAGTTCGTCACCGCGCCGCCAGACCGCCCGCAGGCCCTGGAGGACGGGACCGTACTCGTAACCGTGCCGGAGCAGTCGCTCCTCCGCGCCCGAGAGGTCCTCGGGCTGGGCGCCGGGCGGGGGCCATGCGGTGAAGTCGAAGGTCTCAGCGGCAGCGGGCCCCGTGCTCAGCGTGCCGGTGGCATGCCGGGTCCAGGCGTCGGCACCGACGTCACCGACGGCGTCCTCCCTCGCGGAGTGGATCACCAACGGACGGCGGCCTTCCGCGTCGGGCGCCTCGACGGTGACCTGGACACGAACGCCGCCCTGTTCGGGAACGACCAGCGGGGCCTCGATGACGAGTCGCTCCACCGCACCGCAGCCGACCTCGTCACCGGCGCGCACGGCGAGCTCGACCAGCCCGGTGCCGGGCACGAGAACCACTCCCCCGATGGCGTGGTCGGCCAGCCAGGAGTGGGTGCGCAGGGACAGCCGGGAAGTGAGGACCAGCCCGTCCGACTGCGGCAACTGGACCACCGCACCCAGCAGCGGGTGGTCCGCCGTGCTCTGGCCGAGCGCGACCGCGTCGGTGGCGGGAGCCATCCGCAGCCAGTAGTGCTGGTGGTCGAAGGCGTACGTCGGCAGGTCCACGTGGGTGTCGGTGGCCCCCTCGGGAAGCACCGCCGCCCAGTC
>NZ_JBIBVY010000065.1:0-1174 GCF_043080665.1 Streptomyces sp. NPDC014991 | reverse complement strand
CCGGCGCCGGGCGGTGTTGAGGCGGGTGATGAGGGGGGCGATGGTGCGGCCCTCGCGTGCGGCGCCCTCCCAGTCGCGGGGCCGCAGCTGGTACTTCTCGGAGTCGAGGTACTCCTCGCTGCCCTCGCGCAGTGGCGTGTTCTCGCACAGTTCGTAGCCGCTGTAGATGCCCCAGGAGGGGGAGAGCGTGGCGGCCAGTACGGCCCGGACCTCGAAGGCGGCACGCCCGCCGTGCTGGAGGTAGGCGTGCAGGATGTCGGGGGTGTTGGGGAAGAGGTTGGGGCGCATGTAGGCCGCCGCCTCGCCCGACAGCTCGGTGAGGTACTCCGTCAGCTCCTGCTTGCTGTTGCGCCAGGTGAAGTACGTGTAGGACTGCTGGAAGCCGATCTGGGCGAGGGTGTGCATCATCGCCGGGCGGGTGAACGCCTCCGCCAGGAAGATGACGTCGGGGTCCTTGCGGCTGATCTCCGCGATGACCCGTTCCCAGAACACCACCGGTTTGGTGTGCGGGTTGTCCACCCGGAAGATCCGTACCCCGTGCTCCATCCAGTGCCGCAGCACGCGCACCGTCTCGGTGACGAGGCCGTCCATGTCGGCGTCGAAGGCGATGGGGTAGATGTCCTGGTACTTCTTCGGCGGGTTCTCGGCGTGGGCGATGGACCCGTCGGGGCGGTGGTGGAACCACTCGGGGTGCTTGTGCACCCACGGATGGTCGGGGGAGCACTGGAGGGCGAAGTCCAGCGCGATCTCCAGGCCCAGTTCCCGGGCGCGGGCGACGAAGAAGTCGAAGTCCTCCAGGGTGCCCAGGGCGGGGTGGACGGCGTCGTGGCCGCCCTCGGGGGAACCGATCGCCCAGGGCACGCCGACGTCGTCGGGGCCGGCGGTGAGGGTGTTGTTGGGGCCCTTGCGGAACGTCGTGCCGATCGGGTGGACAGGGGGCAGGTAGACCACGTCGAAGCCCATGTCCGCGATCGCCCCGAGGCGGCGCGCGGCGGTGCGGAACGTGCCGTGCGGCTGTTCGGCGGTGCCCTCGGAGCGGGGGAAGAACTCGTACCACGAGCCGTACAGGGCCCGCTCCCGCTCCACCAGCAACGGCATCGCGTCCGAGGCGGTGACCAGCTCCCGCAGCGGATACCGGCTCACCAGCGCCTCCACCTCGGGCGACAACGCCGCC
>NZ_JBIBVY010000064.1:0-1293 GCF_043080665.1 Streptomyces sp. NPDC014991 | reverse complement strand
ATGACGGGGAAGTGGAACGCCATGTGGCACTCGTCGCCGCCGGCCTGGAAGTCGCCGAAGTAGTCGACGACGTCCTCGGGCCACTGGTTCGCCTCCGCCAGCAGCACCGTGTCCGGGTACATCGCGTCGATCTCGCGGCGGACCCGCCTGAGGAAGGCGTGCGTGGCGGGCAGGTTCTCGCAGTTGGTGCCCTCCTCGGCGTAGAGGTAGGGGACCGCGTCCAGGCGGTAGCCGTCGATGCCCAGGTCCAGCCAGAAGCGCAGAGCGGCCAGGACCTCCTCCTGCACGGCCGGGTTCTCGTAGTTGAGGTCCGGCTGGTGGGAGAAGAAGCGGTGGAAGTAGTACTGGCCGCGCACCGGGTCGAAGGTCCAGTTGGACACCTCGGTGTCGACGAAGATGATGCGGGCGTCCTGGTACTGCTTGTCGTCGTCGGCCCACATGTAGTAGTCGCCGTAGGGGCCGTCGGGGTTCTTGCGGGACTCCTGGAACCAGGGGTGCTCGTCGCTGGTGTGGTTCACGACGAAGTCGATGATGACGCGCATGCCGCGCTGGTGGGCGGCGTCCGCGAACTCCACGAAGTCGGCGAGGTCACCGAACTCGGGCAGCACGGACGTGTAGTCCGAGACGTCGTAGCCACCGTCCTTCAGGGGGGACTTGAAGAACGGGGGCAGCCACAGGCAGTCCACGCCGAGCCACTGGAGGTAGTCGAGCTTGGCGGTCAGCCCCTTCAGGTCGCCGACGCCGTCGCCGTTGCTGTCGTGGAAGGAGCGGACCAGGACCTCGTAGAAGACGGCGCGCTTGAACCAGTCCGGATCCCGGTCCCTGGCGGGGGTGTCCTCGAAGGTGTCCGGTACGGGATCGTTGATGGTCATGACGCTGCGGGCCCTCCGATCTGGGGCGTCGACCGCCCGACGTGGAGCACGTGCGCCGGCGTCCGGCCGGGCGTGAGACGCACGTAGTTGGTCCTGCCCCAGCGGTACGTCTCGCCCGTCAGTTCGTCGTGCACGGACAGGGCTGCGTGCCGGTCCGGGCCGAGTTGCGGCATGTCCAACGAGACCGTCGCCTCCTGGGTGTGATGGGGGTCGAGGTTGACGACCACGACGACCGTGTCCGTACCGGTGGTCTTGCTGTAGGCGAGCACGGCATCGTTGTCGGTCTGGTGGAACCGGAGATTCCGCAGGCGCTGCAGCGCGGGGTGCCGGCGCCGGGCGGTGTTGAGGCGGGTGATGAGGGGGGCGATGGTGCGGCCCTCGCGTGCGGCGCCCTCCCAGTCGCGGGGCCGCAGCTGGTACT
>NZ_JBIBVY010000063.1:0-1296 GCF_043080665.1 Streptomyces sp. NPDC014991 | reverse complement strand
AGTACCAGCTGCGGCCCCGCGACTGGGAGGGCGCCGCACGCGAGGGCCGCACCATCGCCCCCCTCATCACCCGCCTCAACACCGCCCGGCGCCGGAACCCGGCCCTGCGGCAGCTGCGCGACCTGCACTTCCACCACGTCGACAAGGACGCGGTGATCGCCTACTCGAAGCGGAGCGGATCGAACACGGTTCTGGTGGTCGCCAACCTCGACCCCCACGTCACCCAGGAGGCGACGGTCTCGTTGGACATGCCGCAACTCGGCCTGGACTGGCACGAGTCCGTGCCGGTGCGTGACGAGCTCACCGGCGAGACCTACCACTGGGGCAGGACCAACTACGTGCGTCTGGAGCCGGGGCACCGGCCCGCGCACGTCTTCACCGTCCTGCGACCGTCCACCCCGCCGATCGGAGGGTCAGCCACCATATGAGCGTCAACGAGCCCGTTCCGGACACCTTCGAGGACACGCCCGCCAAGGACCGGGACCCCGAGTGGTTCAAGCGCGCCGTCTTCTACGAGGTCCTGGTCCGCTCCTTCCAGGACAGCAACGGCGACGGCGTCGGTGACCTGAAGGGGCTGACCGCCAAGCTCGACTACCTCCAGTGGCTCGGCGTGGACTGCCTGTGGCTGCCCCCGTTCTTCAAGTCACCGCTGCGGGACGGCGGTTACGACGTCTCCGACTACACCGCCGTGCTGCCCGAGTTCGGTGACCTCGCCGACTTCGTGGAGTTCGTGGACGCCGCCCACCAGCGCGGCATGCGCGTCATCATCGACTTCGTCATGAACCACACCAGCGACCAGCACCCGTGGTTCCAGGAGTCGAGGCGCGACCCGGACGGTCCGTACGGCGACTACTACGTCTGGGCCGACGACGACAAGCAGTACCAGGACGCCCGCATCATCTTCGTCGACACCGAGGCCTCCAACTGGACGTACGACCCCGTACGCAAGCAGTACTACTGGCATCGCTTCTTCTCGCACCAGCCGGACCTCAACTACGAGAACCCGGCCGTGCAGGACGAGATGATCTCCGCACTGAAGTTCTGGCTGGACCTCGGCATCGACGGGCTGCGGCTGGACGCCGTGCCGTACCTGTACCAGCAGGAGGGCACCAACTGCGAGAACCTGCCGGCCACCCACGCGTTCCTGCGGCGGGTGCGCAGGGAGATCGACGAGCAGTACGCCGACAAGGTGCTCCTCGCCGAGGCGAACCAGTGGCCCGAGGACGTCGTCGACTACTTCGGCGACTTCCAGGCCGGCGGCGACGAGTGCCACATGGCGTTCCACTTCCCCGTCAT
>NZ_JBIBVY010000062.1:0-1587 GCF_043080665.1 Streptomyces sp. NPDC014991 | reverse complement strand
GTCCTACTCTCCCACAGGGTCCCCCCTGCAGTACCATCGGCGCTGTGAGGCTTAGCTTCCGGGTTCGGTATGTAACCGGGCGTTTCCCTCACGCTATGACCACCGAAACACGGTGAAACACTTCAACCGAAACACCCCACACAAACGGGGTGACGTGGTCGTGGTCTCAGAACCAACACAGTGAACGCGAGCATCAATGGACAAGCCCTCGGCCTATTAGTACCGGTCACCTCCACACGTTACCGTGCTTCCAGATCCGGCCTATCAACCCAGTCGTCTACTGGGAGCCTTACCCCATCAAGTGGGTGGGAGTCCTCATCTCGAAGCAGGCTTCCCGCTTAGATGCTTTCAGCGGTTATCCCTCCCGAACGTAGCCAACCAGCCATGCCCTTGGCAGGACAACTGGCACACCAGAGGTTCGTCCGTCCCGGTCCTCTCGTACTAGGGACAGCCCTTCTCAAGACTCCTACGCGCACAGCGGATAGGGACCGAACTGTCTCACGACGTTCTAAACCCAGCTCGCGTACCGCTTTAATGGGCGAACAGCCCAACCCTTGGGACCGACTCCAGCCCCAGGATGCGACGAGCCGACATCGAGGTGCCAAACCATCCCGTCGATATGGACTCTTGGGGAAGATCAGCCTGTTATCCCCGGGGTACCTTTTATCCGTTGAGCGACGGCGCTTCCACAAGCCACCGCCGGATCACTAGTCCCGACTTTCGTCCCTGCTCGACCCGTCGGTCTCACAGTCAAGCTCCCTTGTGCACTTACACTCAACACCTGATTGCCAACCAGGCTGAGGGAACCTTTGGGCGCCTCCGTTACTCTTTAGGAGGCAACCGCCCCAGTTAAACTACCCATCAGACACTGTCCCTGATCCGGATCACGGACCCAGGTTAGACATCCAGCACGACCAGACTGGTATTTCAACGACGACTCCACAACCACTGGCGTGGCTGCTTCAAAGTCTCCCAGCTATCCTACACAAGCCGAACCGAACACCAATATCAAACTGTAGTAAAGGTCCCGGGGTCTTTCCGTCCTGCTGCGCGAAACGAGCATCTTTACTCGTAGTGCAATTTCACCGGGCCTATGGTTGAGACAGTCGAGAAGTCGTTACGCCATTCGTGCAGGTCGGAACTTACCCGACAAGGAATTTCGCTACCTTAGGATGGTTATAGTTACCACCGCCGTTTACTGGCGCTTAAGTTCTCAGCTTCGCCCACCCGAAAGTGAGCTAACCGGTCCCCTTAACGTTCCAGCACCGGGCAGGCGTCAGTCCGTATACATCGCCTTACGGCTTCGCACGGACCTGTGTTTTTAGTAAACAGTCGCTTCTCGCTGGTCTCTGCGGCCACCCCCAGCTCGAGGAGCAAGTCCTCTCACCAGTGATGGCCCCCCTTCTCCCGAAGTTACGGGGGCATTTTGCCGAGTTCCTTAACCATAGTTCACCCGAACGCCTCGGTATTCTCTACCTGACTACCTGAGTCGGTTTAGGGTACGGGCCGCCATGAAACTCGCTAGAGGCTTTTCTCGACAGCATAGGATCATCCACTTCACCACAATCGGCTCGGCATCAGGTCTCA
>NZ_JBIBVY010000061.1:0-1686 GCF_043080665.1 Streptomyces sp. NPDC014991 | reverse complement strand
CCCCGTGAACGTCTCCACCCACACCCGCTCAGCACGTAACACCGCGGCCATACCGAGGAGATGCCCAGATCACGGCCTTGTGCAACACCCTTTAGTCGTGGAGGTGAGGCCGTCCCCGCGCCGTGGGGGGAGAGATCGCGGGGACGGCCGGCTGAGAAGCCTCCGGCCCTCGTCGGCAGCCCGACCTCGCTTCGAGTCGCGGGCTGAGCACGTGTCGGAGTACTTCCTCCCTTCTCGAGGGGGGAAGTACGGCTGGACGTCCCCCCATTCCCCTTCGCCGTATCCACGGAACAAGGCATCGTCCGAGCGCCAGAATCGCTATCGTGGCCGCAGGGGAGGTGACATGAGGAGGGGAGGTGACATGCGCGAGGGGCGCATCTCCCGATACCTCAGCGTCGAGCAGGCCAAGCACCTCATGGTCGCGGTATCCAAGTCGGACTCCGACGCCATCAGTAGGGGCCTGGTCGCTCTCCGGTATGGCGTTGATGGAGCCCTGGACGGGCACCCATTGGCGGTGCGCGGCAGCCAGGGTGTGGCCAGCCTCCTTCACACCGTCGCAAGCCGCGTGTCTGGGACGCCGATGGCAGCACACATCGTCCGGCTGGCGATGGACGCGAAAGCCTTGGCGGACACCAACCCCCAAGCCAGTTGCCTCCTGGCCTCCTATGCCCTGCACCCGGTTGAGGAGCTGTGGCGCGATGCCGACACGGTCAACGACCTAGAGCTTGATCAGGTTGCTCGGTCCCATGGACATCCGCACCGCCTGCGCATGCTCCGGTCAGCGAAGGTCCCGCTGTGGGCGCTGGAGGAGCTCCTGGCCATGCCCCCGGAGATGTTGTGGGTCATCACGCCGGAAACTCTCGTCGAGCTCGCCGAGGTGAGCGAGCTTCAGGGCTTGGGACGTGACGAGCTCGTCGCCCAGGCGGCAGGCATCCTATGTCTTTTCCGAATCCTGAGCGTTCTGGCCGCGGCACCGTCCGAGGTCATCGAACTGCTGCAGCTGCTGGACCTCGGCAACGACGAAGCCGCCGCGATGTCCGCTTCGTATCTCCAGCGCAAGCGGGCTCCTGCGCGGGCATGCCGACCGCCAGGTGCACTCGTCCTTGCTCAGCCCCGGGTGCCGAGGGCTCCGGGACGTGCGGTCCCTCGTCGTTCAAACGTCGAGGGCCGCTGCCGACTGCGTCAGCGTGGAGGGCGCCTCATCGCGTAGTCGGGCATCGGTCCCATTTGATCAACAAGGACCGATCTTGAGTCTCAGTGACAAAGTTGCTTTGGTCTCCGCCGGCGTCGCCGTCATCAGCCTCGGCGTTCAAATCGTCGAAGCGCGCAAAAGGGCCCGTCGCGACAGGTGCGCGTCCGACGACTGCGGCTCTGGGGAGAGGGCTCGGCCGCCTGCCCGGGACAACAGCCGTAGTGACGGCCCTGCCGCCGGTGAGTGACTGACCGGCCTAGGCCTCGTGCCGACAGGGCAAGGTGCCCAAGCGCGTCGCTTCGGCCGGCGCGCTGAGCGTCCTTTCCCCCTCCTCGAGCGGGAAAGGACGCTCAAGGCCAGTCAGGTACGACTTCCTCGTGCACCATCACGTACGGACTTACTGGCCCTAACAGAAGTCGTTGATCATGTGACTATCGGCGAGACTGCTCGTTGGTCTGGTCGTGGGAAAGCGTCAGTCGCGGCCGTGGGTCGTC
>NZ_JBIBVY010000059.1:0-2552 GCF_043080665.1 Streptomyces sp. NPDC014991 | reverse complement strand
GACTGGTACAACTACCACCGACCCCACACCGGCATCAGCGGCCAACCACCAGCCAGCCGCGTCACCAACCTGTCCGGACAACACAGCTAGGGCCTGTCTGACAATGCCAAGGGCCGTATCGGCGGCGTCCATGAGAGCTGTGCGGGACGCGGTCTAGTGCAGCGCCGCGTAGGAGAGCCCATCAGCGGGGGTAGGGTTTACCCCCCGTCCGGCCGGCGGGTTCACACTACCGACCCGGCGCCGCCTGGTGCGACATCGTGGGGCCATGACCGATCGACACTCGAGGGCCGCCGGCCGCCCCTGCCCGGCCGGCAGGATGAAACGCAATCGCCGTATCAGCGCTGTCGCGGTGCTGGCGCTCGCCGCCCTCGTCACCGGAACCGGCGCCGGGTTTGCCGAAACGACCACACCGTCGGCCACACCGGTGGCCACGCACGCGTTCGACACCGCACCGGCCACGGCCACGGCAACCGCGCCACCGCGGTCCTTCCAAGGCACGCTCCCCGCGCCGACCGGCCCCTACGCCGCCGGCGAGGACGTCATCCACCTCACCGACGCGAGCCGTCCCGACCCGTGGGTGCCGTCATCCGGCCCCCGCCAACTGACCGTCACGATGGTCTACCCGGCCGTCCCCGGGACCGGGACTCCGGCCCCTTACATGACCCTCGCCGAGGCAGCCGGAATCATCCAGCACTCTAAGTTGCCGGCGAGCTCCGGCGTCACCCCGCAGAACCTTTCCAGCGTCACCACTCACGCCTTCGACGGCGCGCGGCCGCAGCGCGGCGAGTATCCGCTGGTGGTCCTCTCACCCGCGTACGAGGATCCGCGCATGGTGCTCACCTCGCTCGCGACCGACCTGGCCAGTCACGGCTACGTCGTCGCGCTCGTCGGCCACACCTACGAGGACAGCGGCGAGACGCTGGCGAACGGCCAGACGCCGCCGTGCGCGATCTGCGATGACCCGGCGCTCGACTTCGACTTCGTCGCCGCCAGCCGCGCGCTGGACGTGTCCTTCGTGATCGACCAGTTGACGCATGGCAATACCGCGTGGCGCCTGGCACACCTCATCGACAAGCACGAGATCGGCATGACCGGACACTCCCTCGGCGGAGCGGCGGCCGCCGCCACGATGATCGCCGACCCGCGAGTACGGGCCGGAGTGAACATGGACGGCGCCTTCCGCCCGGCCCCGATGCCCGGCCAGATCAACCGGCCGTTCCTCATGCTGGGTGCGGCCGACAACCACCCGGTCGGCGGCCACGACACCACGTGGGGGCAGGCCTGGGCCGCCCTCGGCGGCTACAAGAAGTGGCTGACGGTCGCCGGCGCCGACCACTTCAGCTTCAGCGACCTGGACCTGCTTCTCCACGAGGCCGGGTTCCCGACGCCGCCCCTCTCCCCGGAACGCGGGGTGGTGATTACCCGCGAGTACGTGACGGCGTTCTTCGACCGGACGCTGAAGGGGATCCACAGTCCGCTGCTGGACGGCCCCTCGCCGAACAATCCGGAAGTACTCTTCGAGTACTAGGCCGTATCTGACAAGTGATCTTGTCGAGGCTAGCGAAGCCAGAGGATGAGTGCTGCGAGGTGGAGTCCTGCCCGGTAGCGGGCGGCGAGCTTGTCGAAGCGGGTGGCGATGGCACGGAACTGCTTGAGCCGGTTGAAGCAGCGTTCGACGACGTTGCGGGCTTTGTAGAGGTCGCGATCGAAGGCCGCCGGCCTGCCGCCGGCCTGTCCGCGCCGCACGCGGTTGGCCTTCTGGTCGGCCCGTTCGGGGATCACCGCCTGGATGCCCCGCCGCCGCAGCATCTGGCGGATCGCCCGTGACGAATACGCCTTGTCCGCGATGACAGCGTCGGGTCTGCGACGCGGCCGCCCGGCACCGGTCCGGGGAACCCTTACCGCGTCCAGGACTGCGTCGAAGATGGTGGAGTCGTTGAGGTTGCCCGGTGTGATGACGACGGCGAGGGGCAGGCCCCGGCCGTCGCAGGCCAGGTGGACTTGGTGGTCAGCCCGCCGCGGGACCGGCCGAGCGCCTGGCCAGCCGTCGTGCGTGTCGGATCTTCCAGTTCGTCCCCTGCCGGTGCCCCTTTTTACGGGCGCCGGCAGCGTGCTGATGGGCACGGGTGATCGTGGAGTCGACCGACACGGTCCAGTCCACGGCTCCGACCGAGTCGTCGCGGACCTGGACGTGCTCGAGCAGGCGTGCCCAGGTCCCGTCCGCCTCCCAGCGAGCGAACCGCTCGTAGACCGTCTGCCAGGGCCCGTAGCGTTCCGGCGGGTCACGCCACGGAGATCCTGTCCGCAACCGCCACAACACCCCGTTGATCACCTGCCGGTGATTCCGCCACGGACGACCCCGCCCGTCAACACCCGGTAGCAGGGACGCTTTCCGCTCCCACGCCGCATCCGTCAGCTCTCCACGACCCACCACAAGATCAATTATCAGACACGGCCTAGGGGTTGTCTTCAATTGTCACGCCCACATCAGGAGCGATGCGAGGGCGACGGCTGCCTGGTAGGACTCGGCGGTCTTGTCGTAGCGGGTCGCG
>NZ_JBIBVY010000058.1:0-3148 GCF_043080665.1 Streptomyces sp. NPDC014991 | reverse complement strand
CGCGCCCAGCCCGGTCACCGCCTCGTCACGGGAACCGGCGACGACCACGGCCCGCTCGGACAGCAGCGCCCGCCGGGAGGCGAGCGCGCCCGCGATCTCGGTGAGGGGCGTGTCCGTGTCGGCGACGAGCGCCGCCAGGCGCCCGGCCTGGCCTGCCACAGCGCCCTCGGTGGCCGCGGAAACCACCAGCGGAACCGCGGACGGCACCACTCGGTCGGCCGGTACCGTCGGCTCTCCGGCCGGTTCCTCCGGGGCTTCCTCCAGGATCAGGTGGGCGTTGGTTCCGCTGACGCCGAAGGAGGAGACGCCGGCCCGGCGGGGGCGGCCGGTCCGGGGCCAGTCGCGTTCCTCGGTCAGCAGCTCGATGGCCCCGGCCGACCAGTCGACCTGGGAGGAGGGGGTGTCGACGTGCAGCGTGGCCGGCAGGACCCCGTGCCGCAGCGCCTGCACCATCTTGATGACCCCGGCGACTCCGGCGGCGGCCTGCGTGTGCCCGATGTTGGACTTCAACGAGCCGAGCCAGAGCGGTCGTTCGCGGTCCTGACCGTAGGTGGCGAGCAGAGCCTGCGCCTCGATCGGGTCGCCCAGGACGGTGCCCGTGCCGTGGCCCTCGATCACGTCGACGTCGGCGGAGGTCAGACCCGCCTCGGCCAGCGCCTTGCGGATGACGCGTTGTTGCGAGGGGCCGTTCGGGGCGGTCAGGCCGTTGGACGCGCCGTCCTGGTTCACGGCGGACGCGCGGACGACGGCCAGGACCCGGTGGCCGTTGCGACGGGCGTCGGACAGGCGCTCCAGGACGACGACACCGGCGCCCTCGGCCCAGCCGGTGCCGTCGGCCGCGTCGGCGTACGACTTGCAGCGGCCGTCGGCGGCAAGCGCCCGCTGCCGGGAGAACTGCATGAACATGCCCGGGCCGGCCATGACGGTCGCGCCGCCGGCCAGGGCCATGGTGCACTCCCCGCGGCGCAGGGCCTGGGCGGCCAGATGCATGGCGACCAGGGAGGAGGAGCAGGCGGTGTCCACGGTCACCGCGGGGCCTTCGAGACCGAGGACGTACGAGATGCGGCCCGAGGCCACGCTCCCTGTGGTGCCGGTACCGGTGAAGCCCTCCAGCTCCGGAGGGACCGGGCCGCCGGTCGCGTACCCCTCGTTGATGACACCCACGAAGACACCGACGTCGGAGCCCTTGAGGGCGGACGCGTTCAGTCCCGCCCGTTCCAACGCCTCCCACGACATCTCCAGCAGCAGCCGCTGCTGCGGGTCCATCGCCACCGCCTCACGCGGGGAGATCCCGAAGAGGCCCGCGTCGAAGAGGGCCGCCTCGTGCAGGAAGCCGCCCTCGCTGACGTAGGACTTGCCCGTCTTGTCGGGGTCGGAGTCGAACAGCTCCTCCAGGTCCCAGCCCCGGTCGGTGGGGAAGCCCGAGACGCCGTCCCCGCGTTCGCGGACGAGTCGCCACAGGTCGTCGGGACCGCTCACGCCGCCGGGCAGCCGGCATGCCATGCCCACGATCGCGATCGGCTCCGCCTTCTCGGCCTCAAGTTCACGGACGCGTTGCTGGGAGCGGCGCGCGTCGGCGAGAACGCGCTTGAGGTAGTCGCGAAGCTTGCTTTCATCCGCCATTGCGGGTCAGCTCCTAGTGGGGCTACGGCGTCAGGTGGACGGCGGGGCGGGCGTGGACGTGGGGTGCGGGCGGTGCCGGGCGGCCGGCCGCCGGCTAATGGCCGAACTCCGTGTCGATGAGTTCGAAGAGTTCGTCGTCGGACGCGGACGTGAAGTCGAGGTCCTCCTCGGCTTCCTGCTCCGTGCCGTTCGCCGTGGACCAGGTGGTCAGCAGGCCCCGGAGCCGGGTTGCGACCTGGGCGCGGGTGGCGTCGTCGGAAGCCGTGTCGGCCAGCAACGACTCCAGCCTGCTGAGTTCGGCGAGCAGCGGGTGCGTGGCCGGCGCGGCATCGGCGTCCGGAGCCAGCCGGTCGTGCAGATAGCGGGCGAGGGCGAGCGGGGTCGGGTAGTCGAAGACGGCGGTGGCGGGCAGGTTGAGGCCGGTGGCCTCGCGCAGCCGGTTGCGCAGCTCGACGGAGGTGAGGGAGTCGAACCCGGCGTCCTTGAACGCAGTTCCGGCCCGCACCTGGTCCGGTGCCGTGTGCCCGAGGACGGTCGCCACCTGGCCCTGCACCAGTCCCAGCAGCAGGGTCTCCTGTTCGGCCGGGGCCAACGCGGCCAGTCGGCGCGCGAGTCCGCCGGAGTCACCGGCACCGGCCCGCGCGGTCCTGCGACCGGTTGGCACCAACCCCCTCAGCAGGGGCGGGACTCCGCCGCCGAGCGCGGCGTCGGCGCGCACCGCCCGCAGGTCCAGCCGCACCGGCAGCACCAACGCCTCACCGGTCCGGAGTGCCGCGTCGAGCAGTTCCATGCCCTCCGGAGGGGTGAGGGGTACGACGCCTCCCCGACGGCCGGTCCGGGCCCGGGCGGCGTCGCCGGTCGCGGCGTCCTGGCCGCCCGTCCGCGCCCACGGTCCCCAGGCCAGCGAGACAGCCGGCAGACCGGCCGCCCGGCGCCGGTGGGCCACCGCGTCGAGGTAGGCGTTGGCCGCCGCGTAGCCACCGGTGCCGGCGCCGAGGAAGACCGAGGAGGCGGAGGACACCAGGACGAACGCGGACAGGCTCGGCGCCAGTTCGCGGGTCAGCTCGTCCAGGTGCCGCACGCCGGTCACCTTCGGGGCGAGGACCCGGGCCATGCGGTCCTGGTCCACCTCTCCGATCACTCCCGCGTCGAAGACGCGTGCCGCGTGGACGACCGCGGTCAGCGGATGCGCGTCCGGTACGGCGGTCAGGAGCTCGGCGACCGCTTCCCGGTCGGTGACATCGCACGCGGTCACCGAAACGGCGGCGCCCAGCTGTTCGAGTTCGGCGACGAGCGCGGTCGCTCCTTCGGCGTCGGCACCGCGCCGTCCGGCCAGCACGAGGTGGCGTACGCCGTGACGCCCGACGAGATGCCGGGCGACCTCGGCGCCCAGCGCCCCGGTGCCACCGGTGATCAGGACCGTGCCCTCTGGGTCGAGCACCGGCTCCGTGGCGGGCGCCGGGACCGCGCGGGCGAGCCGGGGCACGTACATCGCCGTACCACGTACGGCGAGCTGGGGTTCACC
>NZ_JBIBVY010000057.1:0-3268 GCF_043080665.1 Streptomyces sp. NPDC014991 | reverse complement strand
TGCGTTTCCGACTCTATCAGATCTTTTCTCGACCCGATTTCCTCGGCGCTTTCCAGGTTCCCGCTTCCGCGTTTCCCTTTCCGGCGGTTCCGACTCTATCAGACCCTTTCGGAGTCCGATTCCCGGCCGGCGGGATTTGTCTGCCGGCTTTCGGCTTTCGCCTCCGGCCTTTCGACATCCACCACTTTAACCGACTCCCTCGGCGACTCATAATCGAGTCTCACGAGTTCGAATTCGGGCGCGCGGGCGCGTCGGAATCGACCCCGCTGAGGGGCTGTAGTTGAGTGGAGGTTTGGCCGCTCCGGCTGCAGGCGATCGCCGTACCCGGTTCAGCGGCTCGGGCCACATTACGCACCTTGGCGGGCCGCGTCAACTCCGTCGCCGTGGTGCGTGCGCCCGGTAGGGGCTCACCGTCGGGTCGTCCGCCACCCAGTAGCGCCAGGGATGCTGCTCGCCGTTCCCGCCCTCGCCGGCGACGCCGGTCCGGGGGCCGCTGCGTACCTGGCCGGCGGGGACGGGCGTGCCGGTCAGCATCCTCAGGGGTGTCTCGCCGGAGGTGCACACATCCGTGCCGTCCAGGGCGCGGTCCACCTCGAGGGCGGTGGCCAGCCGGGCCGGCCCCTTGGCCAGTTCCTTGTCGCTGCGGGCCGAGACGCGCCGCTTGCGGGCCAGCTCGGCTCCCTCCACCACCTCGCCCGCGCGGAGCAGGACCGCGCTCGCCCGGCCCTCGCGTCCGCAGACGAGGTTCATGCAGTGCCACATGCCGTAGGTGAAGTAGACGTACACGTGTCCGGGAGGACCGAACATCACCGCGTTGCGGGGGGTGCGCCCGCGGTAGGCGTGGGAGCCGGGGTCGTTCGGGCCGTCGTACGCCTCCACCTCGGTGAGGCGGAGGGCGATCGGGCCGTCGGGTGTCGTCCGGACCAGGATGCGGCCGAGGAGGTCCGGTGCGACCTCCAGCACCGGGCGGTCGAAGAAGGTGCGGGGCAGTGGCGTACGGTCCGGGGGCGCGATCATGCTCTCCGAGGGTAGCCCAGACGGAGCACCGCACCGGCGGAACCGGCCGGGGGCGGATCGCGTTGGTAGGGGTCGAGGGTCCATTCGTAAAGGGAGAGTCATGGCGTTCAAGAAGCTGCTCGCGAGCCTCGGGGCCGGCGGTGCCTCGGTCGAGACGGTGCTGAGCGAGGTCAACGTCGTACCGGGTGGTGTCGTCCAGGGTGAGGTGCGGATCCAGGGCGGGTCCGTGAACCAGGCCGTCGAGGGGCTGTCCGTCGGTCTGCAGGCCAAGGTCGAGGTGGAGAGCGGCGACCAGGAGTACAAGCAGGACATCGAGTTCACCAAGGTGCGGCTCGGGGGTGCCTTCGAGCTGGAGGCGGGGGCCGTGCACGCGGTGCCGTTCGGGCTGGAGATCCCCTGGGAGACGCCGGTCACGATGATCGACGGGCAGTCGCTGCGCGGGATGCACATCGGGGTGAGCACGGAGCTGGCGATCGCGCGGGCCGTGGACTCCGGTGACCTGGACCCGATCAACGTGCACCCGCTGCCGGCGCAGAAGGCGATCCTGGACGCCTTCATCCAGCTGGGCTTCCGCTTCAAGAACGCGGACATGGAGCGCGGCCACATCCGGGGGACGCGGCAGAAGCTGCCGTTCTACCAGGAGATCGAGTTCTTCCCGCCGTCGCAGTACCGGGGCCTGAACCAGGTGGAGCTGAGCTTCGTGGCGGACGAGCACGCGATGGACGTCGTGCTGGAGATGGACAAGAAGCCGGGTCTGTTCAGCGAGGGTTCGGACACCTTCCGGTCCTTCCAGGTGGGTCTGAACGACTGGCAGGGGACCGACTGGGCGGCTTACCTCAACCAGTGGCTGTCCGAGGTCGGCAGCAAGCGCAACTGGTTCTAGGCTCGGGACTGCTGATTCCAGTCATCGACCAGGAGGGTACCCAGGTGACCGAGCTGAAGCGGCGGCCGCTCCCCCACGACTTCCATCCGCCCGTGCCGTCGTTCACGGTGACGAGTGAGGACGTCGAGGAGGGCGCGACGCTGAAGAGCGCCCAGGTCCAGGCGGAGGGGAACACCTCTCCGCAGCTGCGCTGGGAGGGCTTCCCGCCGGAGACCAAGAGCTTCGCCGTGACCTGTTACGACCCCGACGCCCCGACGGGCAGCGGGTTCTGGCACTGGGTCCTGTTCGACATCCCGGCCTCGGTGACGGAGCTGCCGGCGGGTGCGGGCGGCGGGAAGTTCGAGGGGCTGCCCGAGGGCGCCGTCCACGCGCGGAACGACTACGGGACGAAGGACTTCGGCGGTGCCGCCCCGCCGCCCGGGGACGGCCCGCACCGGTACGTCTTCACGGTGTACGCGGTGGACCAGGAGAAGCTGGGTCCGGACGCGGACGCCTCGCCGGCCGTCGTCGGGTTCAACCTGCGGTTCCACGCGATCGCGCGTGCCCAGCTCATCGGTGTGTACGAGAACCCCGCCGAAGGCTGACCGCACCTCTCGGCGCACCCCTGCGTTCATGGAAGTTTTGCCCGTCTCCGGTCTTGGAAGTGATCGGAGGCGGGCAGTTTTTATTGCGTTGTCCATCTCGGCGCGCCCGTCCAGAGTTGGTCCGAGCCCGCCGGGGGGTGGGCCGGCGCACATGGGAGGTGGGCTGGATGCGTGACACGCTGGTGCTGAACGCGAGCTTCGAGCCGCTGTCGACGGTGACTCTGAACCGGGCCGTTGTCCTGGTGCTCCAGGACAAGGCCGTCGTCGAGCAGGCCCACTCCGAGCTGCGTATGCGAGGTGCGGATGTGGACATACCCGCGCCCCGGGTGATCCGGCTGTGCCGGTACGTACGGGTTCCGTTCCGAAGACAAGCTCCGTGGTCGCGACGGGGTGTGCTGGTCCGGGACCGGCACCGGTGCGCGTACTGCGGGCACCGGGCGACGACCGTGGACCATGTGCTGCCGCGGTCGCGGGGTGGGCAGGACACCTGGCTGAACACGGTGGCCGCGTGCGCGCAGGACAACCACCGCAAGGCGAACCGGACTCCGGAGGAGGCCGGGATGGCGTTGCTGCACGAGCCTTTCGAGCCGACGCCGGCGGACGCGATGCTCCTGGCTCTGGGCCGGGAGGACTTCGGCGCGCTTCCCGAGTGGCTGGCCCGGGAAGCGGCCTAGGTGTGCTGTCCGGAGAGGTTGGTGACGCGGCTGGCTGGTGGTTGGCCGCTGATGCCGGTGTGGGGTCGGTGGTAGTTGTACCAGTCCAGCCAGTCGGGAAACGCGGCTTG
>NZ_JBIBVY010000056.1:0-4171 GCF_043080665.1 Streptomyces sp. NPDC014991 | reverse complement strand
ACACCGGACTGCGCACCGTGTCCGTCTACTCGGCCCGGGAGAACACCACCGGCGAGATCGACACCGACGCCTGGACCCGGCACGCCACCGGCACCGTGACGGCGTCGGCGGCGGACACGCCCGCCTTCGACACCACGGTCTGGCCGCCCGCCGGAGCCGAACCGGTCGACCTCGACATCAGCGCCTTCTACACCGGCCTGCTGAGCCACGGCTACGCCTACGGCCCGGCGTTCCAGGGACTGCGCGCGGTGTGGCGGCGCGGAGAGGAGATCTTCGCCGAGGTCGCCCTGCCGGACGAGCAGCGCGACGAGGCGGCACGGTTCGGCCTCCACCCCGCCCTGCTCGACGCGGCCCTGCACACGGACGCCTTCGCCCAGCCGGACGACGGACACAACGTCCTGCCGTTCTCCTGGACCGGACTGGAGCTGCACGCCGCCGGCGCCGCGTCCCTCCGGGTACGGATCGCACCCCGCGGAACCGACGTGCTGTCCCTCGCCGCGGCCGACGAGAACGGCGGTCTCGTCCTGACCGTCGACTCGGTGACCTTCCGCCCGGTGGACGTCGGACAGCTCGACGCCGCCGCCACGGCCGGCGAGGACCGCGACGCCCTGTTCACCGTCGCCTGGACCGACCTCCCCGCGACAGCCAGGACAGCGGACACCGCACCCGCATGGGCGCGGGTCACCACCGCGGCCGAGGTGACCGCACTGAAGAGCGAGGGGTCCGAGGCCGCCGTCCTGGACCTCCGGGGCACCGGCGACGGCGACGAGGAGGCGCTCACCCGGACCACCGCCGCTCTGGAGGTCGTCCAGGCATGGCTCGCCGACGAGGACGCCGAGGACGCGCGGCTGCTGGTGGTGACCCGGGGCGCGGTGCCCGCGGGCGGCGCCGCCACGGTGACCGACGCGGCCGGCGCGGCGGTCTGGGGCCTGGTCCGCGCGGCGCAGGCCGAGAACCCGGACCGAATCGTCCTGCTAGACCTGGACCCGGCCACCGACCCGGCCACCGACGAACCGTCCGACGACCTCCTCGCCACCCTCCTGGCCTCCGGGGAACCGCAGGTGGCGGTGCGTGGTGCGGCGCTGTCGGTGCCGCGCCTGGTCAGGGCGGACCTGGCGGCGGGAGAGCCGTCCGGCGGTGAGCCGACCGTGGCGTTCCGTCCGCAGGGCACGGTGCTGGTCACGGGCGGTACCGGTTCGCTGGGCGCGTTGGTCGCCCGTCATCTGGTCGTGCGTCACGGGGTGCGGCATCTGGTGCTGGCCAGCCGGCGGGGCACGGAGGCCGGGGGTGCCACGGAACTGGTGGCCGAACTGACAGGCCTGGGCGCCGAATCGGTGTCCGTGGTGGCCGCCGACGTCTCCGACCGTACGCAGGTGGCACGACTGCTGGAGTCGATCCCGGCGGAGCGTCCGCTGACGGGTGTGGTGCACACGGCCGGCGTCCTGGACGACGGCGTGATCGGCGCCCTCACCCCGCAACGTCTCGCCCGGGTCTTCGCACCCAAGGTGAGCGCGGTACGGCACCTCGACGAGCTGACCCGCACCCTGGACCTGACGGCGTTCGCCGTCTTCTCCTCCGCGTCCGGGCTGTTCGGCTCGGCCGGCCAGGGCAACTACGCCGCCGCCAACGCCTACCTCGACGCGGTCGCCCACCAGCGCCGGACCGCCGGACTGCCCGCCACCTCGCTCGCCTGGGGCCTGTGGGAGCAGACCAGCGGCATGACCGCCCACCTGGGAGCCGCGGACCAGGCCCGCATGAGCCGGGGCGGCGTCCTGCCCATCGGCTCCGCCGAGGGCATGCGCCTCCTCGACGCGGCCCTCGACACCGGCGAGGCGCTCCTGGTCCCCATCAAGCTGGACCTGCGGGCCCTGCGCGCCGACGCGGCAGCGGGCCGCACCGTCCAGCCCCTGCTGCGCGGCCTGGTCCGCACCGGCCGCCAGACGGTTCGCACCACCGCCGCGGACAGTGGCGGCGGCCTCACCCGCCGGCTCGCCGGACTCGCCCAGGCCGAACAGGAGGCCCTGCTCCTGGACCTCGTCCGCGGCCAGGTCGCGACCGTCCTCGGCCACGCCGGGGCGGAGAGCGTGGGCCCGGAGACGGCGTTCAAGGACGCCGGGTTCGACTCGCTCACCTCCGTCGAACTGCGCAACCGGCTCCGCGAGACCACCGGCCTCAAACTGGCCGCCACGGTCGTGTTCGACTACCCCAACCCGCTCGCTCTGGCCCGCCATCTGCACACGGAACTGGGCACCACCAACGACGCCCTGTCGCTGGTGCACGAAAGGATCGAGGACATCGAGTCGCTGATCGCCGGACTGCTGTCCGACGAGTCCAAGAAGGCAGACATCGTGCTCCGCCTCCAGGGCCTGGTCGCGAAGTGCAACGGAGTGGTCGAGGAGACACAGGGTTCCGCCGTGGCGGAACAGCTGGAATCCGCCTCCGCCGATGAGGTCCTCGACTTCATCAACGACGAACTCGGAATCTCCTGACCGTCACGTTTTCGCGGACCGTCAAACCCTCGGTGAGGAATGGAAGATGGCCACAGAGCAGGAACTCCTCAAGTACCTCAAGCGCGTCACCACCGAACTGCACGACCTGCGCCGGCAGGTCCGGCGGAACGCGGACGAGCCGGTCGCGATCGTCGGCATGGCATGCCGGCTGCCCGGCGGTGTGACGACTCCGGAGGAGCTGTGGCGGCTGGTCGCCGAGGGCCGGGACGCCGTGTCCGACTTCCCCGCCGACCGAGGCTGGGACCTGGACACACTGTTCGACGACGATCCCGACAAGGCGGGCACCTCCTACGCCCGCCAAGGCGGATTCCTGCGCGACGCCGGCCTGTTCGACGCCGAGTTCTTCGGTGTCTCACCGCGTGAGGCGCTGGCGATGGACCCGCAGCAGCGACTGCTGCTGGAAACATCGTGGGAGGCGCTGGAACAGGCCGGCATCGACCCGCTCACGCTGAAGGGCGCGGACGTCGGCGTCTTCAACGGCATCATGGGCGTCGACTACTTCTTCGGCGGCAACCTCCCGCCGGAACTGGAGGGTTACGCCGGCACCGGCGGCGCGGGCAGCGTCGCCTCCGGCCGCGTCTCCTACGTGTTCGGCTTCGAGGGGCCCGCGGTGACCGTGGACACGGCCTGCTCCTCGTCCCTGGTCGCCATCCACCTCGCGGCCCAGGCCCTGCGGCGCGGCGAGTGCTCGATGGCCCTGGCGGGCGGCGCCAGCGTCATGGCCACCCCGCACACCTTCGTGGACTTCTCCCGCCAGCGCGGCCTCGCCGCCGACGGCCGCTGCAAGTCCTACGCCGACACGGCCGACGGCACGGGCTGGGCGGAGGGCGCGGGTGTCGTCGTGCTGGAGCGGCTGTCGGAGGCGCGGCGCAAGGGGCACCGGGTGCTGGCGGTGATCCGGGGCAGCGCGGTGAACCAGGACGGCGCGTCCAACGGGCTGACCGCCCCGAACGGTCCCTCGCAGCAGCGTGTGATCCGCAAGGCGCTCGCGAACGCGGGGCTGACGCCGGCGGACGTGGACGCGGTCGAAGGCCATGGCACCGGCACGGTCCTGGGCGACCCGATCGAGGCACAGGCCCTCCTCGCCACCTACGGCCAGGGCCGCGAAGAGCCCTTGTGGCTCGGCTCGTTGAAGTCCAACCTCGGCCACACCCAGGCCGCCGCCGGCGTCGCCGGCGTCATCAAGTCGGTGCAGGCCCTGCGCCACGGCATCCTGCCCGCCACCCTCCACGCGGACGAGCCCAGCAGCCGCGTCGACTGGGACGCGGGCGCGGTCCGGCTCCTCCACCGCACCAGCCCCTGGCCCGAGATCGACCGACCGCGCCGAGTGGGCGTGTCCGGGTTCGGTGTGAGCGGCACGAACGCACACCTGATCCTGGAGCAGGCACCGGACGAGGCACCGGAGGAGGGCGCCGCCGAGCCGGTCGTTCCGGCCGACGGTGTCCTGCCGCTGGTCGTCTCGGCCCGGAGCGCGGGATCCCTCGCCGGCCAGGCGGCCCGGCTGACGGAGTTCACCGGCACCACGGACGCACACCTGGGCCACATCGCCGGCGCCCTGGTCACGCAGCGTGCGGTACTGGCCGAGCGGGCGGTCGTGGTCGCCGGTTCTCGTGAGGAGGCCGTGGCGGGGCTGGGTGCGGTGGCCGCGGGGGAGTCGTCTC
>NZ_JBIBVY010000055.1:0-4369 GCF_043080665.1 Streptomyces sp. NPDC014991 | reverse complement strand
ACCGCACCCGCCAGCTGCACATCCAACGCCGCACACGCCTCGTCCAACGCCCGCGCGAACACCGGAAACCGCTCATACAACTCAGCGCCCATACCCACACGCTGTGAACCCTGCCCCGGGAACACGAACACCGTCTTCCCACCGGTGACCGAGCCCGTGATCACCGCAGGAACCGTCTCCGCGTCCGCCAGTGCTCGCAGCCCGGTAAGGGCCTCGTCGCGGGATCCGGCGAGGACCACGGCTCGTTCGGGCAGTACCGTCCGCTGCGAGACGAGCGCACCGGCGACGATCGGCAGCGCGGTGTCGGTGTCACCGACGAACTCGGCGAGCCGTCCAGCCTGTGCGGCGAGGGCACCGGTGGTGCGCGCGGAGACGATCACCGGGATCACACCGTCAACGGGAGCCACCAGCTCGGTGACCTCCTCCTCCGGCGCCTGCTCCAGGATGACGTGCGCGTTCGTACCGCTCACACCGAACCCGGACACGCCCGCCCGGCGGGGCCGGTTCACCTCCGGCCACGCGCGGGCCTCCGTCAGCAGCCGTACGGCGCCCGATGCCCAGTCGACGCGAGGGGAGGGTTCCTCGACGTGCAGGGTGGCCGGGAGCACGCCGTGGTGCATCGCCTGGATCATCTTGATGACGCCGGCGACACCGGCGGCGGCCTGGGTGTGACCGATGTTGGACTTCAACGAGCCCAGCCACAAGGGCTCTTCGCGATCCTTGCCGTACGTGGCGAGCAGGGCCTGCGCCTCGATCGGGTCGCCCAGGGTCGTGCCGGTGCCGTGGCCCTCCACGGCGTCCACGTCCGCCGGGGTGAGGCCCGCGTTCGCGAGCGCCTTGCGGATGACCCGCTGCTGCGAGGGACCGTTCGGGGCGGTCAGGCCGTTGGACGCGCCGTCCTGGTTGACGGCGGTGCCGCGCACGACCGCGAGCACCCGGTGTCCCTTGCGCCGCGCCTCCGACAGCCGTTCCAGCACGACGACACCCGCGCCCTCGGCCCAGCCGGTGCCGTCCGCGGTCGACGAGTACGCCTTGCAGCGGCCGTCGGCCGCGAGGCCCCGCTGCCGGGAGAAGTCGATGAACAGGCCGGGGGTGGCCATGACCGTGGCACCGCCCGCCAGGGCCATCGTGCACTCTCCCCGGCGCAGTGCCTGCACGGCGAGGTGGATGGCGACCAGGGAGGACGAGCAGGCGGTGTCGAGTGTGACCGCGGGGCCCTCGAGGCCGAAGACGTAGGAGATCCGGCCGGACGCCACACTGGAGGCGGCGCCGGTGCCGGTGAAGCCCTCCAGCTCGGGCGGGACGCTTCCGCCGGCGAAGTAGTCGACGCCCATGATGCCGTTGAAGACGCCGACGTCGGTGCCCTTGAGGGTCGCCGGATCGACACCGGCGCGCTCCAGCGCCTCCCAGGAGGTCTCCAGCAGCAGGCGCTGCTGCGGGTCCATCGCCAGCGCCTCACGCGGCGAGATACCGAAGAACTCCGCGTCGAACCGGCCGGCGCCCCGCAGGAAGCCGCCCTGGTCGACGTACGAGGTGCCGGTCTTCTCGGGATCGGCGTCGAGCAGGGTGTCCAGGTCCCAGCCGCGGTCGTCCGGGAAACCCGAGACTCCGTCGCGGCCCTCGGCGACCAGCTCCCAGAGGTCCTCGGGGGTGTCGACGCCGCCGGGCAGCCGGCAGGCCATGCCCACGATCGCGACCGGCTCACGCGACGCGCTCAGAAGCTGCTGGTTCCGCTTCTTCAGCGTGCCGACCTCTTCCAGCGACTTGCGCAGCGCCTCGACAAGCTTCTCGTAGGAAGCACTCACGTTCCCTGCCCCAATCAGTCGTGTGCCGCGTCAGCCTTCGAGGGATTCGCCGTCGCCGAGCGCGAGTTGTACGAGGTCGTCGACGTCCAGATCGGCCAGTGCACCCCGGGCGGTGTCCGGTTCGCCGGGTGCGGGCGCGCCGGGTTCGCGGGCGGCCAGTTCGACCAGTGCGTCCAGCAGTCCGGCCTCCCGGAAGCGTTCCAGTGGGAGGGCGAGCAGGGCGTGGCGCAGCCGTTCCTCGTCCGCCTCCGCCGCCGGCCGGTGCCCGACGCCCTCCGGGGCCAGTTCACCGTGCAGATGGCGGGCCAGCGCGAGCGGTGTGGGGTAGTCGAAGACCACGGTGGCGGAGAGGTTGACGCCGGTCGCGCCGCGCAACCGGTTGCGCAGCTCCACGGAGGTGAGGGAGTCGAACCCGGCGTCCTTGAACGCCGTCTCGGCGCCGACGCCGTCCGCCCCCGCGTGCCCGAGCACCCCGGCCACATGGCCGCGGACGACGTCCAGCAGCAGGGCTTCCTGCCGGTCGCGGTCCAGCCCGGCGAGGCGGCGCAGCAGGCCGTCCCCGCCGTCGCCCGCGGCGGCTCGCGCCGACTGCCGTCCTGCGGGCACCAGTTGCCGGAGCAGCGGCGGTACGCCGGTGCCGGTGGCCGCTTCGGCGCGTACGGCCCTGAGGTCCAGCTTGACCGGGACGAGCAGCGTGTCCTCCCCTGCCAGGGCCGCGTCGAGGAGCGCCATGCCCTCCTGCGGGGTGAGCGGCAGGACGCCGCCGCGCCGGTTGCCGCGGGTGCGGGCCGCCGCTTCCGTGCCGGTGGTCATTCCGGTGGTCTGCTCCCAGGGTCCCCAGGCCAGGGAGCGCGCCGGCAGGCCGGCCGCCCGGCGGCGGGCCATCGCGGCGTCGAGCCAGGCGTTGGCGGCGGCGTAGTTGCCCTGGCCGGCCGAGCCGAACAGCCCGGAGGCGGAGGAGAACACCGTGAACTCCGCCAGCCCCGGGACGCGTTCCCGGGTCAGCTCGTCAAGGTGGCTCACGGCCACGACCTTCGGCGCGAAGACGTGGGCGAGGCGTTCCCGGTCGAGGGTGCCGATGACGCCGTCGTCCAGGACGCCCGCGGTGTGCAGGACCGCGGTCAGCGGACGGTCGTCCGGCACGGAGTCCAGCAGGGCCGCCACCGCCTCCCGGTCGGCGATGTCGCAGGCGGCCACGCGCACAGTGGCGGCGCCGCGCGCAGTCAGGTCGTCCACCAGCTCCCGGGCGCCCGCCGCGTCCGGACCGCGCCGGCTGGCCAGCAGCAGGTGCCGTACGCCGCGCCGCTCGACCAGGTGCCGGGCCAGCAGGGCGCCCAGCGAGCCGGTGCCGCCGGTGACGAGGACGGTGCCGTCCGGGTCCCAGTGTGCGACGTCCGCGCCGGCGCCTGCGGGCGCGGCCCGGACCAGCCGTGGCGCGCGGACGGCCGTACCGCGCAGCGCGAGCTGCGGTTCCCCGGCCGCCAGTGCGGTGGCCAGGAGCGCGGCGAGGGACTCGTCGGCGGCCTGCGCGCCTCGGCTGTAGTCGAGGCGCGTGCTGTCGTCGGTGTCGATGAGGACGATGCGGTCGGGGTTCTCCGCCTGGGCGGCACGGACGAGGCCCCACACGGCCGCGCCCGCCGGGTCGGTCACCGTCTCGTCACCGCCGGCGGGTACCGCGCTCCCGGTGACGACGACGAGCCGCGACCGCGTGAACTGCTCGTCGGCCAGCCAGGCCCGCAGGACGTCCAGCACCCGGGACGTGCGGTCCAGGGCGCCGTCGGGCCCGTCGGCCGACACGACCAGGACTTCCGGCGCGGCGTCCGTGATGGCCGGTCCCGCGAGGTCGACGCCTGCGGCCACCCGCGCCCAGGTCGGCGCCGGAGCACCCGCGCGGGCCGGCACGGGGATGTCGGTCCACTCCACCCGGAACAGGGCGTCGGCGCCGGGTGCACCGGCCGCGGCCTCCAACTGTTCCGCGCTCACCGCGCGGAACACCAGCGACTCCGTCGTCAGCACCGGTTCGCCGGTCTCGTCGGCGGCCTGCACCGATACCGCGTCAGGTCCGGACGGTGCCACGCGCACGCGCAGTGCGGAGGCCCCGGAGGCGTGCAGCGCGAGCCGGTTCCAGGCGAACGGCAGCACCGTGCGCGGCCGGTCGCCCGCGGCGGGCGCGTCGGCCGGGGTGACGAAGCCGTTGGCGTGCAGGGCGGAGTCCAGCAGGGCGGGGTGGATACCGAACCGCGCGGCCTCCTCCCGCTGCCCGTCCGGCAGGGTGACCTCGGCGTACACCTCGTCGCCGCGCCGCCACACCGCCCGTAGTCCCTGGAACACCGGGCCGTACGTGTAGCCCTGCTCGATGAGACCGGAGTAGAAGGCGTCGACATCCACCTCGACCCGCTCGGCGCCGGGCGGGGGCCAGGCGGTGAAGTCGAACGTGCCGGTACCGGTGGTGGTGAGCGTGGCGGTGAGGGTGCCGGTGGCGTGCCGGGTCCAGGCGTCGGTGTCGATCTCGCCGGTGGTGTTCTCCCGGGCCGAGTAGACGGACACGGTGCGCAGTCCGGTGT
>NZ_JBIBVY010000054.1:0-4393 GCF_043080665.1 Streptomyces sp. NPDC014991 | reverse complement strand
CCCTCACCCGCACCGAAGACCACATCCCGCACCGAATGCTCCACCGCACCCGCCAGCTGCACATCCAACGCCGCACACGCCTCGTCCAACGCCCGGGCGAACACCGGAAACCGCTCATACAACTCAGCGCCCATACCCACACGTTGGGAGCCCTGCCCCGGAAACACGAACACCGTCCTGCCGCTGGTGTCCGTGCCCTTCACCACGAGCGGAGACGACTCCCCCGCGGCCACCGCACCCAGCCCCGCCACGGCCTCCTCACGAGAACCGGCGACCACGACCGCCCGCTCGGCCAGTACCGCACGCCGGGACACGAGCGCCCCGGCGACAGCCGCCGGTGGTGCGTCGGTCCGGCGGACGAACTCCGCGAGGCGGCCGGCCTGTCCGGCCAGCGCGCCGGCGCTGCGCGCGGAGACGATCACCGGCACCACACCATCGGCCGGGGCCACCGGCTCGGTGGCATCCTCCTCCGCCGCCTGCTCCAGGATCAGATGCGCGTTCGTTCCGCTCAGCCCGAACGAGGAGACGCCGACGCGGCGCGGACGCCCGGTGTCGGGCCAGTCCCGTGCTTCCGTGAGCAGTTCGACCGCGCCGTCCGCCCAGTCGACCTGGGACGACGGCGCGTCCACGTGCAGGGTGGGCGGCAGGACGCCGTGCTGCATGGCTTCCACCATTTTGATCACGCCGGCCACGCCGGACGCGGCCTGCGTGTGCCCGATGTTGGACTTCAACGAGCCCAGCCACAAAGGTTCTTCACGATCTTTGCCGTACGTTGCCAGGAGGGCCTGTGCCTCGATCGGGTCGCCCAGGACCGTGCCGGTGCCATGGCCTTCGACCGCGTCCACGTCCGCCGGCGTCAGCCCCGCGTTCGCGAGCGCCTTGCGGATCACACGCTGCTGCGAGGGACCGTTGGGGGCGGTCAGCCCGTTGGACGCGCCGTCCTGGTTCACCGCGCTGCCCCGGATCACCGCCAGCACCCGGTGGCCCTTGCGCCGCGCCTCCGACAGCCGCTCCAGCACGACGACACCCGCGCC
Organism: Streptomyces sp. NPDC014991; assembly: GCF_043080665.1. Lineage (NCBI taxonomy): Bacteria > Bacillati > Actinomycetota > Actinomycetes > Kitasatosporales > Streptomycetaceae > Streptomyces > Streptomyces sp. NPDC014991. The sequence goes on along the minus strand of NZ_JBIBVY010000054.1, from coordinate 3,359 downwards.
CTCCGCCCAGCCCGTGCCGTCCGCGGCGTCGGCATACGACTTGCATCGGCCGTCCGAGGCCAGACCCCGCTGCCGCGAGAACTGGACGAAGGCGCCGGGGCTGGACATGACGGCCGCGCCGCTGGCCAGCGCCAGGGAGCACTCGCCGCCGCGCAGGGCCTGCGCGGCCAGGTGCATGGCGACCAGGGACGAGGAACACGCCGTGTCCACGGTCACCGCAGGGCCCTCGAAACCGAAGACGTACGACACCCGGCCCGAGGCCACGCTGCTGCCGGCTCCGGTGGTGACGAATCCCTCGAGTTCCGCGGGCACCTCGCCGCCGGAGCCGTAGCCCTGGCCCATCAGCCCGGCGAACACGCCGACGTCGGTGCCCTTGAGGGAGGTCGGGTCGATCCCGGCTCGCTCCAGCGCCTCCCAGGAGGTTTCCAGCAGGAGCCGCTGCTGCGGGTCCATGGCCAGCGCCTCACGCGGCGAGATGCCGAAGAAGGCGGCGTCGAACAGGCCCGCCTCGTGCAGGAAACCGCCCTGGTCGACGTACGACGTACCGGCCTTGTCGGGGTCGGAGTCGAACAGGCCCTCCAGGTCCCAGCCGCGGTCGTCGGGGAAGCCGGACATCGCGTCCCGGCCCTCGGACACCAGCCGCCAGAGTGTCTCTGGGCTGTTGACGCCGCCGGGCAGCCGGCACGCCATGCCGACGATGGCGATCGGCTCATCCGGGTCGGCGAGTGCCGTGACCGGTTCGGTGGTCACCACCGACACCGTCTCCCCCAGCTCGCCGTGCAGATGACGGACCAGGGCGAGGGGAGTCGGATGGTCGAAGACGGCGGTGGCGGGCAGTTTGAGGCCGGTCGCGTCGCGCAGCCGGTTGCGCAGCTCGACCGAGGTGAGCGAGTCGAACCCGGAGTCACGGAACGCGGTGTCCGGCTTGATGCCCTCCGGACCGGCGTGCCCGAGCACGGCCGCCGCGTGCGAGCGGACCAGGTCCAGCAGCAGCGCCTCCTGCTCCACCGCGTCCAGCCCGGCCAGTCGGCGCGCGAGGTGCCCGGTGTCGTCACCGGCGGCGGCCGCTGCTCGCGCGGCCTGCCGGGGCACCTTGACCAGGCCCCGCAGCAGGGGCTGTACGCCGCGCCCGGCGGCGGCGTCCGCGCGCATCGCCCGCAGGTTCAGCTTGATCGGGACGAGCAGCGGGTCGTCGGTGCGCAGGGCCGCGTCGAACAGGTCCAGGCCCTCGTCGGACGTGAGGGTCTGACTACGGTTGCGACTCACCCGGGCCTCGTCGGCGGTGTCGAGGTGGGCGGTCATTCCGGTGGCCTGCTCCCACAGGCCCCACGCCAGCGACACACCCGGCAGGCCCGCGGACCGGCGTCGCTGCACCACCGCGTCCAGATAGGCGTTCGCCGCCGCGTAGTTGCCCTGCCCCGCCGAACCGAACACCCCCGCCGCCGACGAGAACACGATGAACGCGCCCGAAGCGGGGAGGATTTCACGGGTCAGTTCGTCCAGATGGGTGACCGCGGGAACCTTCGGTGCGAATACGCCTGCCAGACGCTCGGGGGTCAGGGCGCCGATCACACCGTCGTCCAGGACACCTGCCGTGTGCACCACACCCGTCAGCGGACGCTCCGCCACCACCGCGTCCAACAGTTCCGCCACCTGCGTACGGTCCGACACGTCGGCCGCCACCACGGCCACCGACTCCGCACCCAGAGCGGACAGCTCCGCCACCAGCTGCGCGGCACCCGCCGCGTCCGCACCACGCCGGCTGGCCAGCACCAGATGCCGCACCCCATGACGCACGACCAGATGACGCGCCACCAGCGCGCCCAGCACACCGGTGCCACCCGCGACCAGCACCGACCCCTCCGGGTCGAAGCGCGTCTCCGGGGTGCGGTCCTGCGCGGCCGCGCGGGCGAGCCTCGGGGCGAACAGACGGGTGCCGCGCACGGCCACCTGGGGTTCCGCGGTGGCCAGTACGGCGGCGAGCAGCGGCTCGACGTCAACACCCGCGGGTGTGTCCGTATCGAGCAGGACGATCCGGTCGGGGTTCTCCGCCTGGGCCACCCGGAGCAGGCCCCATACGGCGGCCCCCGCCGGGTCGGTCACCGTCCGCTCACCGTCGGCGGGCACCGCGCCCCGGGTGACGACGACCAGTTGGGCCGCCTCCAGTCCGGGGCTGGCCAGCCACGCCTGGACGATCTCCAGCACGCGGCCCGCGAGGGCCAGCGCCGCGTCGTCGTCCGTGCCGGCCGCCATGTCGCCGCGGCCGGCTTCGAGGACGACGACCGGGGGCACGCCCGCGCCGTCGGTCAGCGCGGCCACGTGTGCCGGCTCCGTGATCGGCACCCAGGCGGGCGGCAGGTCGGCGCCGGGCCCCGTCGTCGCGGGCAGCTCCGTCCACTCCACGCGGAACAGGGAGTGCCGGCTGTCGTCGGCCGCCGCACCCAGCTGGTCGGCGGCCACGGTCCGCGAGACCAGCGACCGCAGCGTGAGCACCGGCGCGCCCGTCTCGTCCGCCGCTTCCAGGGCCAGCGTGTCGGGCACGGACCGGTTCAGGCGCACCCGCAACGCCGTGGCACCGGCCGCGTGCAGGTGCAGCCCGTTCCAGCCGAACGGGAGGTGAACACCGTCGTCGGTGCGGTTCTCGCCCTCGGGGTCCGAGAGCGCCACGTCCAGCATCGCGGGGTGGAGCGCTGCGTCGAGCAACGCCGGGTGAATGCCGAACCTGGTGGCGCCGGCCCGCTGGTCCTCGGGGAGGGCGACCTCGGCGAAGAGGTCGTCGCCGCGCCGCCACAGGGCTCGTACGCCCTGGAAGACCGGCCCGTAACCGTAGCCGGCCTGGGCCAGCAGCTCGTAGCCGTCGGAGATGTCCACCTGGCGGGCACCGGTCGGCGGCCACACGGTGAGGCCGGCGGCCGGCTGGGTCACGTCGACGGTCACCTGGGCGGTGAGGGTGCCGGTGGCGTGCCTGGTCCAGGCGTCGGCGCCGGCGTCGCCGGTGCTGTCGTCGGGCGCGGAGTAGACGGCGACCGTCCGGGTGCCCGTCTCCTCCGGGCCGCCCACGGTGACCTGCACGCGCACTCCGCCGTGCTCCGGCAGGACCAGCGGTGCCTCGATGACCAGCTCGTCGAGAACCCCGCAGCCCACCTCGTCACCGGCCCTTACGGCCAGCTCCACCAGCCCGGTACCGGGGACGAGCACTGTCCCGCCGACGGTGTGGTCCGCCAGCCAGGGATGCGTGCGCAGGGACAGCCGCGAGGTGCACAGCACACCGCCGGTCTCGGGCACTTCCACCACCGCCCCGAGCAGGGGGTGGTCCGTGGGGGCCTGTCCGAGAGCGGTGGCGTCCGTCGCTCCGTTCA
>NZ_JBIBVY010000053.1:0-4394 GCF_043080665.1 Streptomyces sp. NPDC014991 | reverse complement strand
GGTTGGACGACGTCGACTCGGTCGAGGCCGGGTGTGTTGTCGTGGCCGCGGAGTACGGCGGTCAGTGACCAGTCGACGTAGGGGGCGAGGGCTGTCTCGCATGCGGTGATCGTGTCGCGGAACACGGTGGAGGAGTCGAGGAGATCGACGGCCATGCCGGGCCACTGCGAGCCCTGCCCCGGAAACACGAACACGACAGGCGCTCCGGATGCCCGGCCCGGCTTGGCACCGGAGACGGGCGCGGTCACGACCTCGGCCTCACCGGAGGCCAGTGCGTCGAGGCCGGCGAGGAGCCCGTCGCGTCCGTCGGTGCCCGGGACGACGGCCCGGGACTCGAAGGCGGAGCGCCCGGTGGCGAGCGAGAACGCCACGTCGGCGCACGGCAGTTCGGGTCGTGCCCGCACGTGGTCGGCGAGCCGCCGTGCCGCCTGGGCGAGCGCGTCCGCCGACCGCGCCGACACCACCCACGGCAACTGACCACCGTCCAACAGCTCCGGTACTTCCCCCGCCCTGACGTCGGCGGGCGGCTCCGCGAGCACGACGTGCGCGTTGGTGCCGCTGATCCCGAACGACGACACGCCGGCCCGCCGGGTCCTTTCGTCGGCCGCGGGCCACGGGTGGGGCTTGGTGAGCAGCTCGACACTGCCCGCGTTCCAGTCGACCAGGTCACTGGGTTTGCTCACGTGCAGTGAGGCGGGCAGTTCGCCGTGGCGCAGTGCCATCACCATCTTGATGACGCCGCCGACTCCTGCGGCGGCCTGCGCGTGCCCCAGGTTGGACTTCAGCGAGCCCACCAGCAGTGGCCGGCCGTCGCGTTCGCTGCCGTAGGTGGCGAGCAGGGCCTGTGCCTCGATCGGGTCGCCGAGGACGGTGCCGGTGCCGTGGGCTTCGACCGCGTCGACCGCCGAGGGGGTCAGGCCCGCATCTGCCAGCGCGGCCCGGATGACCCGCTCCTGCGCGGGGCCGCTGGGTGCGGTGAGCCCGTTGGAGGCACCGTCCTGGTTGACCGCCGTCCCCGCGACGACAGCGAGCACCTCGTGGCCCAGCCGTCGGGCGTCCGAGAGCCGCTCGACGACGAGGATGCCGACGCCTTCGGCCCAGGCGGTGCCGTCGGCGTCCGCCGAGAACGACTTGCACCGGCCGTCGGCCGCGAGACCCCGTTGACGCGAGAACTCGATGAAGGTGTTGGGCGTCGACATCACGGCGACGCCACCGGCGAGGGCCAGTGAGCATTCTCCGGAGCGCAGGGCGCGTACTGCCAGGTGCAGGGCGACCAGGGATGACGAACACGCGGTGTCCACCGTCAGCGCGGGACCCTGCAAGCCGAGTGTGTACGCCACCCTCCCGGTGGCCACGCTTCCGGTCGTGCCGGTCAGGAAGTGACCCTCGGCCTCCTTGGGCATTCGGCCGCCGGCGCCGTAGTCGTGGTACATCACCCCGGCGAACACACCGGTGTCGCTGCCGTGCAGTGATCCGGGCGCGATGCCGGCCCGCTCCAGGGCCTCCCAGGAGACTTCCAGCAGCAGGCGCTGCTGCGGGTCCATGGCCAGCGCCTCGCGCGGCGAGATCCCGAAGAAGGCGGGGTCGAAGTCGGCGGCCTCGTGCAGGAACCCGCCGTGCCGGACGTAGGACGTGCCGGAGTGGTCCGGGTCGGGGTGGTAGAGGCCGTCGAGGTCCCAGCCCCGGTCGACAGGGAAGCCGGAGATCACGTCACGCTGCTGGGCGACGACCTGCCACAGCCCCTCCGGCGAGTCCACCCCACCGGGGAAGCGGCAACCCATGCCGACGATCACGATCGGGTCGTCGTCCGTACGCGGTGCGACGGTGGCGACGGCAGCGGCGGGCGGGGCGGACCGCCCGGCGCGCTCCTGGGCGAGTGCGAGCGCGAAGTCGGCGACGGCGGCCGGCGTGGGGTGGTCGAAGACGAGGGTCGCCGGAAGGCGCAGGCCGGTGGCGGAGTGGAGTCGGTTGCGCAGTTGCACCGCGAGCAGCGAGTCGACGCCGAAGCCCTTGAACGGCTGGTCCGGGTCGATCCCGTCCGCGGAGTCGCGGCCGATGACCGTCGCGAGCTGGGTGCGTACGAGGTCGAGCAGCAGTCGGCGGCCCTCCTCCTGGGACATCCGGCCGAGCCTGCGACGCAGTCCGGACTCGCCGGGGCGCCGCTGCGGGACGCGCACCAGCGAGCGCAGCACCGGGGACAGGGTCCCGGCGAGCGCGTCGGCGCGCAGCGCGGCCGGTTCGAGGCGGGCCGGCACGAGTGCCGCGCTGTCATCGTCGAGCGCCAGGTCGAGGAGCCCGAGACCCTGCTCGGTGGAGAGCGGGGAGACACCGCGGGCCGAGAGCCCTTCACCGTCCAGGTGCGCGGTGAGTCCGGTGCGTTCGGCCCACAGGCCCCAGGCGAGCGACAGCGCCGGGCGCCCGACGGCACGTCGGCGGGCTGCGAGCGCGTCGAGGAAGACGTTCGCCGCGGCGTAGTTGGCCTGTCCCGGGTTGCCGAGCACGCCCGCCACCGAGGAGAACAGGACGAAGGCCGCGAGATCCTGGTCCGCGGTCAGCTCGTCTAGATGTGCGGCGGCGTCCACCTTGGGCCGTAGTACGGCGGCCAGCCGGTCCGCGGTCAGCGACCCGACCATGCCGTCGTCGAGCACTCCCGCGGTGTGGACGACTGCGGTGAGCTTCACGCCGGTCAGCAGGTGCGCGAGGGCTTCGCGGTCGGCGGTGTCACAGGCGGCGAGGGTGACCTCGGCACCCGACCCCGTCAGCTCCGCGACGAGTTCCGTCGCTCCGGGTGCGTCGGGGCCGCGGCGGCTGACCAGCAGCAGACGCCGGGCGCCGTGGTCGGTGACCAGGCGCCGCGCCACCAGAGCGCCGAGCACTCCGGTGCCGCCGGTGACGAGCACGGTGCCGTCCGGATCGAACCGGGTGCCACCGGCCGACCCGGTGCCGCCGGTGTGCCGCGCCAGCCGGGGAACGAGCACCGTACCGCCGCGCACGGCGAGTTGCGGTTCGGTGAGAACGGCCGCGGGCACCGTGCCGACCGGGTGCGCCGGATCCGTGTCCAACAGGGCGAAACGCTCCGGGTGTTCGGACTGCGCGGTCCTGACCAGGCCCCACACCGTGGCCTGGGCGGGATTCTCCGCATCGGGGCCGACGGCGCCATCGGTCACCACCAGCAGCCGGGAAGCGGCGAAGCGGGCATCGGCCAGCCACTCCTGGACCAGGCCCAGCGCCCAGCCCGCCGCCCGGTGCGCGTCCCTGGCGAGCCCGGCCCCCGTGCCGCCCGGGTCCTGCGCTCCGGCCGGACATCGCACGGCGACCACCTGCGGTACGGGATCCGGCACCTCGGCCAGGTCCGCCACCGGGCACGTGTCGATGTCGGCCGCCGCGACCCGCACCGGCTGCCACTCCAGCCGGAACAACGAGTCCGTGCCGTGACCGGCGGCCTGGCCGGCGGCGTACGGCCGCATCGTGACCGCTTCCGCCGAGAGCACCGGCTTTCCCGTGCCGTCGGCGGCCCGCAGAGTCACCCCGTCCTCGCCGGCCGCGCTCAGCCACACCCGCAGAGTGTCCGCGCCCTCGGCGTAGCGGGTGACGCCGGACCAGGAGAAGGGCAGAACGGTGCCGCCGTCCTCGCGCAGCAGGCCTACCGCGTGCAGAGCCGCGTCCAGCACTGCCGGGTGCAGGCCGAAGGCGGTGCCGTCCAGGTCGGCCGGCAGGCTCACCTCGGCACAGACGTCACGGCCGGCGCGCCAGGCGGCCCGCAGGCCCTGGAAGGCCGGGCCGTAGTCGTAGCCCGCCTCCGCGAGGGTGTCGTAACGCGTGTCGACGTCGATCTCGTGGGCACCGGGCGGCGGCCACTCGGTCAGGTCGAAGCCGGCGGTGTCGTCATCCACGTCGAGCAGTGCCGCGGCGTGCCGCGTCCACGCGCTGCCCGGGTCGGCGTCCTGCGGCCGCGAGTGCACGGCCAGCTCACGCTGTCCGTTCGCGGCCGGCGGTTCGACGGTCACCCGGAGTTGTACGGCCACGTCCGGTTCGAGCACCAACGGCGCCTGGAGGGTGAGTTCGGCCAGTCGCCGCCGGCCCAGCCTGCTGCCCACGGCCATCGCCAGTTCGAGGAACGCGGTGCCCGGCAGCAGTACCGTCCCCAGCACCGCGTGGTCGGCCAGCCACGGCTGCGTGTCCAGGGCCAGCCGCCCCGTGTACACCAGCCGGTCGTCCTCGGCCAGTTCGACGACCGCACCCAGCAACGGGTGCCCGGGCGACGCCAGACCGAGCCCGCGGGCATCGGCCGTACCACGTTCGGGGGTGAGCCAGTAGTGGTGGTGTTGGAAGGGGTAGGGGGGGAGTTCGGTGGGGTGGGTGTTGTAGGGGGTGAGGAGGGTGGGCCAGTCGAT
>NZ_JBIBVY010000052.1:0-4832 GCF_043080665.1 Streptomyces sp. NPDC014991 | reverse complement strand
AACGACAACGCACCCGCCACACACGCAGCCGCGATCTCACCCTGCGAATGCCCCACCACCGCGTCCGGCACGACACCCACCGACGCCCACACAGCCGCCAACCCGACCATCACCGCGAAACTCGCCGGCTGCACGACATCCACCCGCGCGACGAGACCGGCATCCGCCTCACCGCGCAGCACAGCCCGCAAGTCCCACTCCACCCACGGCTCCAGAGCCCGGGCACACTCCTCGACCCGCTCGGCGAACACCGGCGACGATTCCAGCAACTCCCGCCCCATGCCCAGCCACTGCGAACCCTGACCGGGAAACACCAGCACCGTCCGCCCGGGCGAAACCACCGCACCACTCACCACAGCGGCAGCCGACTCCCCGCGAGCCAGCGCATCCAGCCCCGCCGCCGCCTCCGCACGCGAACCGGCAACCACCACCGCCCGCTGCGACAGCACCGCACGCCGGGCCGCCAGCACACCCGCGACCTCCACCAGCGACGCATCCGTGTCACCGACGAACACCGCAAGCCGTTCCGCCTGCCCCGACAGAGCACCCTCCGAAGCCGCAGACACCACCAACGGGACGATTCCGTCGACCGGTGTGACCGGCTCCCGGGCAGGTTCCTCGGGAGCCTGTTCGAAGATCAGGTGCGCATTGGTGCCGCTGAGCCCGAAGGAGGAGACGCCGACTCGGCGCGGGCGGCCGGTCTCGGGCCAGTCCCTGGCCTCGGTCAGCAGCTCGACGGCTCCGGCCGACCAGTCGACCTGCGGGGTCGGTTCTTCGACGTGCAGGGTCGGGGGCAGGACGCCGTGCCGCAGCGCCTCGACCATCTTGATGACCCCGGCGACTCCGGCGGCGGCCTGCGTGTGTCCGATGTTGGACTTCACCGAGCCGAGCCAGAGCGGCTCCTCCCGGTCCCGGCCGTAGGTGGCGAGCAGGGCCTGCGCCTCGATCGGGTCACCGAGCGCCGTACCCGTACCGTGCGCTTCCACCGCGTCCACGTCGGACGCGGCCAGACCTGCCACCGCCAGCGCCCGGCGGATGACCCGCTGCTGCGAGGGGCCGTTCGGGGCGGTGAGGCCGTTCGAGGCGCCGTCCTGGTTGATGGCGCTGCCGCGCAGCACCGCCAGGACGCGGTGGCCCTTGCTGCGGGCCTCCGAGAGTCGCTCGAGTACGACGACGCCGACGCCCTCCGCCCAGCCCGTGCCGTCGGCGGTCGAGGAGAACGCCTTGCAGCGGCCGTCGGGAGCGAGTGCCCGCTGCCGGGAGAACTCCACGAAGGTGCCGGGTGTGGCCATGATGGTCGCACCGCCGGCGAGGGCGAGGGAGCACTCGCCGTTGCGCAGGGCCTGGGCGGCCAGGTGCATGGCGACCAGGGAGGAGGAGCAGGCGGTGTCGATGGTGACCGCGGGCCCCTCGAAGCCGAAGACGTAGGACACCCGGCCCGAGGCCACGCTCACCGCGGAGCCGGTGGCCGTGAAGCCGCCCAGTTCCGGCGGGATGTCGCCGCCGATGCCGTAGCCCTGGGTCATGACGCCGGAGAACACGCCGACGTCCGTGCCCTTCAGCGCGGACGGGTTCACGCCCGCCCGTTCCAGCGCCTCCCAGGAGGTCTCCAGCAGCAGTCGCTGCTGCGGGTCCATGGCCAGCGCCTCGCGCGGGGAGATGCCGAAGAAGCCCCCGTCGAACCGGCCCGCCTCGTGCAGGAAGCCGCCCTGGTCGACGTAGGAGGTGCCGACGTTCTCGGGGTCGGTGTCGAAGAGGTCGTCCACGTCCCAGCCGCGGTCCGCGGGGAAGCCGGAGATCGCGTCCCGGCCCTCGGCGACCAGCCGCCAGAGTTCCTCGGGGCTGTTGACGCCGCCGGGCAGCCGGCAGGCCATGCCGACGACGGCGATCGGCTCGTCGGGGTCGGCGACGACGACCGTGGGGGCCGCCGCGCCGGTGACGTTGCCGTTCAGTCCGTCCAGCTCGTCGCGGAGGAAGCGGGCGAGCGTGAGCGGGGTCGGGTAGTCGTAGACGAGGGTCGCGGGGAGGCTGAGCCGGGTGGCCTCGCGCAGCCGGTTGCGCAGCTGGACGGCGGTGAGCGAGTCGAAGCCGGCGTCCTTGAACGCCTTCTCGGCCCTGACCTTCTCGGGGCCGGTGTGGCCGAGCACGGTCGCGACGTGTGTGCGGACCAGGTCCAGGAGCAGGGCCTCCTGCTCGGCCGGGGCCAGGCCCGCGAGCCGGCCGGCCAGCCCGCTGCCGCGGCCCGCGGCGATGCGGGCGGCGGCGCGGCGACTGTGGGGGATCAGCGTGCGCAGCAGGGACGGTATGTCGCCGCCGGCCGCCGCCTCGGCGCGTATGGTCCGCAGGTCCAGCCGGATCGGGACCAGCAGGGTCTCGCCGGTGCGCAGGGCCGCGTCGAACAGGTCCAGGCCCTCGTCGGGGCTGATCGGCTGGAACCCGCCGCGGTGCATGCGGGCCTGGTCGACGTCGTTCAGGTGGGCGGTCATTCCGGTGGCCTGCTCCCACAGGCCCCACGCCAGCGACACACCCGGCAGGCCCGCGGACCGGCGTCGCTGCACCACCGCGTCCAAGTAGGCGTTCGCCGCCGCGTAGTTGCCCTGCCCCGCCGAACCGAACACCCCCGCCGCCGACGAGAACACCACGAACACGTCCAGTTCGGGCGCGAGTTCGCGCGTCAGCTCGTCCAGGTGCGCGACCGCGCCGACCTTGGGTGCGAACACCCGGGCGAGTCGCTCGGGGGTCAGGGCGCCGATCACACCGTCGTCCAGGACACCTGCCGTGTGCACCACACCCGTCAGCGGACGCTCCGCCACCACCGCGCCCAACAGCTCCGCCACCTGCGTACGGTCCGACACGTCGGCCGCCACCACGGCCACCGACTCCGCACCCAGAGCGGACAGCTCCGCCACCAGCTCCGCGGCACCCGCCGCGTCCGCACCACGCCGGCTGGCCAGCACCAGATGCCGCACCCCGTGACGCACGACGAGATGACGCGCCACCAGCGCGCCCAGCACACCGGTGCCACCCGTGACCAGCACCGACCGCTCCGGGTCGAAGCGCGTCTCCGCAGCCGTGGGCGCGGTCGCCCGGGTCAGCCGAGGGGCGTACAGCGTCGTGCCCCGGGCGGCGAGCTGCGGTTCGCCGGTCGCGAGGACGGCGGTGAGCACGGGGCCGAAGGTCTCGACGTCGTACGACTCGTCCGTGTCGAGCAGGACGATCCGGTCGGGGTTCTCCGCCTGGGCCACCCGGACCAGGCCCCATACGGCGGCCCCCGCCGGGTCGGTCACCGTCCGCTCACCGTCGGCGGGCACGGCACCGCGGGTGCGTACGACGAGGCGCGTTCCCTCCGTCCCGGGTTCGGCCAGCCAGGCCTGGACGATCTCCAGTGCCGCGCTGGCCAGCGCGAGCACCTCGGTGTCGGTCGCACCGTCCGCGACGCAGTCGACCATCGCGGCGGCCGGCGGCTCGGCGCCGTCCACCAGCGCCGCCACTCCGCTCGGGCCGGACAGCGCGACCCATCGCGGTGCCGCCGCGTCCGGCCGGGAGGCGGGCAGCTCGGTCCACTCCACGTGGAAGAGGGCGTCGTCCGTGCCCGTGGGGGCGTCCGGCGTCGTCAGATGGTCGGCGGCGACCGGCCGCAGCGTCACGGCGTCCGCAGTGAGGACGGGACCGCCGGTCTCGTCGGCCGCCTCGACCGAGACGACACCCCGGGCGGAGCGGACCAGGCGGGCTCGCAGCACGGTGGCACCCGTGGCGTGCAGGACGACCCTGTTCCACTCCAGCGGCTGCCACACCTGATCGCCGTCGCCGGCGACGGCCTCCCGGACGGCGGGGTGCAGTACGGCGTCCAGCAGCGCCGGGTGCACGCCGTACCGGTCCGCCTCGGTCTGGTCCTCGTCCGCCAGCGCGGCTTCGGCGAACAGCTCGTCACCGCGCCGCCACAGCCCGCGCAGCCCCTGGAAGAGCGGCCCGTAGGTATGGCCGTGGGCGACGAGTTCGGTGTAGAGGCCTTCCGTGTCCGCGCGCTGTGCGCCGGGCGGCGGCCAGGTGGTGAAGTCGTAGCCGGGTGCGGCCTCGCCGGCGGTCGGCGCGAGAATGCCGGTGGCGTGCCGGGTCCAGACGGCCGATCCGTCCGACCCCGCGGAATCGTCGGGGGTCGCGTACACCTCCACGCTTCTGGACCCGGTCTCGTCCGGCCCGCCCACGGCGATCTGGAGTCGTACGGCGCCCTGCTCGGGAACGACCAGGGGCGCCTCGACGACCAGCTCGTCCAGCACTCCGCAGCCGACCTCGTCACCGGCGCGCACGGCCAGCTCGACCAGCCCGGTGCCGGGCACGACGACCACTCCGCCGACGGCGTGGTCGGCGAGCCAGGAGTGGGTGCGCAGGGACAGCCGGGAGGTGAGGACCAGCCCGTCCGACTGCGGCAACTGGACCATCGCGCCCAGGAGGGGGTGGTCCGCGCCGGTCAGCCCCAGCGCCGCCGCGTCGACCACGGACTCCGCCATCCGCAGCCAGTAGTGCTGGTGGTCGAAGGCGTACGTCGGCAGGTCCACGTGGGTGTCGGTGGCCCCCTCGGGAAGCACCGCCGCCCAGTCCACCTTCGTACCGCGCACGAACAACTCCGCGACGGACCGCAGAAGCGTCCGCTCCTCGTCGCGATCATCGCGCAGGGCGGGCACGCTCACCGCGTCCTCACCCGCCGACTCCGTGATGGCACCGCTCAACGCCCCACCGGGACCGAGCTCCAGGAACACCGACCCACCCGACGCGGCAACACCCTCGGCGAACCGCACCGGACGACGGACGTGGTCGACCCAGTAGGCGGGATC
>NZ_JBIBVY010000051.1:0-5022 GCF_043080665.1 Streptomyces sp. NPDC014991 | reverse complement strand
TGTGCGCAGCGGGTTGATCTCCGAGACGGCGCCGACGAACGTGGTCTTGCCCACGCCGAAGCCGCCCGCCACCACGATCTTCGCGGAGGTGGTGGAGCGGGAAGGACCGCCGCTAGAGCTTGCGAAGTCCACTGAGCACCCTTTCGAGCAGTGTCACGTCTGGCTGGCCACCGGCGTTCTCGTCGCCGCCGGGCTGATGGATGGCGACCAGGCCCGCCTCCGCCAAGTCGGCGACGAGAATCCTGGCCACGCCGAGGGGGATCGTCAGCAGGGCCGAGACCTCGGCCACCGACTTGATCTCCCGGCACAGGTTGCAGATCCGCTGATGTTCGGGCAGCTGGCCCTGCATCTGGTGCGGAGCAGCGGTGGTGTGCACCAGTGCCTCGATGGCGAGCTGGTAGCGCGGGCGGGTCCGGCCGCCGGTCATGGCGTACGGACGCACCAGGGGGTTGTTCGCCGCCGGGGCCGGCTCGGGGCGGCGCTGCGGCTGCACCGGCTGGATGCGCGGGGCCGGGGGCTGGTCGTACGGGGACGGGCCGGGGCCCTGCGGGGCGTACGGCTGCCGGTGGCTGGGAGCGGAGGGGAAGTTGTACCGGTTCGCCGAGCCGTCGTCCTGACCCTGGGCAGGGCCGTACGACCAGTTGCCCGAGGACGAACTGCCTGGGGGTGTTGCCACTTTCTCCTCCTCCGACTGCGCCGGGCGCCCGAAAACCTGTGGAGCCGCGTCCCGAAACCTTACGGCCCCGGGACACGCAAACGCACCGTCCGATGACTAGTTGAGAAGGCTCCCCTGGAGCTCCGCGCGGAGATCCGGGGTGAGGACCGTGCCCGCGCGGTCCACCAGCAGGGCCATCTCGTACCCGATGAGGCCGATGTCCGCCTCCGGGTGGGCCAGGACCGCGAGCGACGAACCGTCGGAGATGGACATGAGGAACAGAAATCCCCGCTCCATCTCCACAACCGTCTGGTTCACGCTGCCGCCCTCGAAGATGCGCGAGGCACCGGCGGTCAGCGAGGTCAGACCGGAGGCGACGGCGGCGAGCTGGTCGGCACGGTCGCGGGGAAAGCCTTCGGACATCGCCAGAAGGAGTCCGTCGGCGGAGACCACCACCGTGTGGGACACCCCCGGGGTGTTGTCCACGAAGTTGGTGATCAACCAGTTCAGGTTCTGTGCCGCCTGGCTCATCGGGCTCACACTAACGCTCCTGGTTGTAGGTGCTGTCAGGACCACCGTGCTGATCGGTGGTTGCCTGGCCGTTCGTTTCACTGCCTGCGCTGCGTCCGCGCTGGACACCCCGGCGCAGGTTGCTCAGCCTGCCCCGGACGTCCTCCGGAGCGCGGGAGACCTGTGGGCCTCCCTGGGGAGTGTTCTCGGCGGCGCCCTCGACCAGATTGGCCTTGGGTACCCGCCGTGGCAGGCCGGAGGCGGTGACCCCGCCTGCCTTGGGCTTGCGGAGCTGGGCGGCCTGCTGCCAGCGCGCGTCGTTCGCCGAGCGCCAGTCGCCGTCGCCGCCCGCGGCCGGCGCCCCCGGAGCGTCACCCGGTGCGGGAGCCGGCGTGTCCTGCCGCACCCGCGCCGTGCCGTTCGCGGCGCCGGCGCCCTGGGGACCGCCCGCGGGTGAACCGCGGCGGGGCAGCCCGGCGTCGGTCAGCCGGGGCGCGGCGGAAGGAGCCGGATCCGGACGGTCGAAGCCTACGCGGTCGCGCTCACTCGTGTCAGCGGCCTGCGGAGCTTCCGCTTCCGGAGCGTACTGGGCCGGATGACCGTTCTGGTAGCCGTCCTGCTGGGGCCAGTCGTCCTGGTAGGACGGGGCCTGAGCCGGTTCCGCATACGCGGACTCGGGCTCCCCGTAGCCACCGTTCGGGGAGAAGCCGCCACTGGGCTGCTGCTCACCGTCCGGGGCGAAGTACTGCTCGTCGTACGGCTTCTCGTACGACCCCGAGTACATCTCCTGGTACGGCTGCTCCTGGTAGGACTGCTGCTCCTGGTACGACTGCTGTCCCGGGTACGACTGCTGGTCCTGGTACGGCTGCTCCTGGTAGGAGGCCTGCTGCCGCTCCTCGTACGCGGGCTCCTCGTACGGCGACTGCTGCGGCTGCTCCCGGTAGGACTGCTGCTGCCCCTCGAAGCGCGGGTCCCCGTAACCGGCCGCGTCCTGCTGCGGTTCGGCGGGGCGCTCGTCGTGGGACTGGGTCTCCAGGGCGGCGCGGCGCCCCTCCCGCATCAGGGAGCGGCCGACGGGGTCCAGGTCACGGGGGTCGTCGGGGACCTCGGTGTACCGGCTGTCGTCGAAGCCGAGTTCGGCGGCGGTCCGCAGCGGCGGCTGCTGTTGCTGCTGCTGGCCGAAGCTCTCACCCTGGAACTGCTGCTCCGGGATGATCTGCGAGACGGTGAACTCCTCGCGGTCCAGCGGGGCCTCGCCGCCACCGCCGTGCGTGATCGCGTCCGGCAGCATGACCAGGGAGGTCGTACCGGCCTGCTCGCCGGAGGGGCGCAGCTGGACCCGGATGCCGTGCCGGTCGGACAGCCGGCCGACCACGAACAGACCCATGCGCTGGGAGATCGCGACATCCACGGTCGGCGGGTTGGCCAGCTTGTGGTTGATGTCCGCGAAGTCCTCGGCCGTCAGGCCGATGCCCTTGTCGTGGATCTCGACCATGACGCGGCCGTCGGGCAGCCGGGTCGCCGTGACGCGGACCTTGGTCTGCGGGGAGGAGAACGTGGTGGCGTTCTCCAGCAGCTCGGCCAGCAGGTGCACGAGGTCGGTGACCGCGCGGCCGTGGATCTCGGCCTCCGGCACGCCCGACAGCTCGATGCGCTCGTACTGCTCCACCTCGGAGGAGGCGGCGCGCAGCACGTCGACCAGCGGGACCGGCTGGTCCCAGCGGCGGCCGGGCTCCTCGCCGGCGAGCACCAGGAGGTTCTCGCCGTTGCGGCGCATACGGGTCGCGAGGTGGTCCAGCCGGAAGAGGTTCTCCAGCTGGTCCGGGTCGGCCTCGTTGTTCTCCAGGTCGGTGATCAGGGTCAACTGGCCCTCGATCAGCGACTGGTTGCGGCGCGACAGGTTGGTGAAGATCGCGTTGATGTTGCCCCGCAGCAGCGCCTGCTCGGAGGCGAGCCGCACCGCCTCGCGGTGGACCTGGTCGAAGGCGCGGGCGACCTCGCCGATCTCGTCCTTGGTGGTGATGGGGATCGGCACCACCCGGGTGTCCACCCGGCCGGGATCGGTGCGGGACAGCTGGTCGACCAGCATCGGCAGACGCTGCTCGGCGATGCCGAAGGCGGCGTTGCGCAGCTGGCGCATCGCGCGGCTCATCTGGCGGGCCACCAGGCCGGCCAGGATGAACGCGGCCAGCAGGGCGATGACGACCACGGCACCCGTGATGAACGCCGAGGTCTTGGCGTCGTCGGCGATGCCCGACGCCTCGTTCACGGCCCGGTCCGCCATGTCGGACTCGATCTGGCGGTAGGCCTTGTACTTCAGGGTGTTCAGCGCCCACCAGTTCTCGGCGGTGATGCCGCCCTGGGCGAGCCCCTGACGGGTGACGTCGCTGGTGTCCTTCATGGTGGCCAGCGCGCCGACGAACTTGGACGGGTCGGACGGCGGGGCGACGTACCTCGGGTTGCGCGCCTTGGCCTCCTCGGCCAGGGCGGCGGCGTCCGACTTGATCTTCGACTCGGCGTCGGACAGCTTCTGCGCGTCGGCCTCGGTGCCACCACCGATGTACTCCTCCCGGGCGATGCGCTCCAGGTAGGCGTACGAGGACAGGGAGACCCGCTGGGTCGCCAGGTTCGGCGCGTCGGGGCCGGGGTTGACCAGCAGATGGGTGCCGATCGACCGCTCCAGCGACAGGGCCGCCTTGGTCAGCGACATGGCGTAGACGGTGCGGCCGTAGGAGGTGATGTTGCCGGTGCCCAGGCCGAGTTCGTTGGCGAACTCCATCAGGGGGTGCGAGATGGTGACGTACCCCTCCTCCGTCTCCACACCGTGGACCTTGGAGGTGTACGCGGCCTGGCGCAGCGTCGCCAGCTTGGGCTCGGCCTCACCGAACAGCTTCAGCCGGCGTACCAGGCCCGTCGTGCGCGGCATGCTCTTGGTCGCCTCGGCGAACGTGTCCGCGGCCTGGTCCGTGGCCTTGCGGGCCGCTTCGACGGTCTGCTTGTCGGCGGCGTCCTTCTTGTTCCGCAGCAGCGGGGCCGCGGTGACGTCACGCTCGTTCTCGAGGGCGTCGGCGTAACCGAGGGCCGCACGCACCAGACGGGCGGTGTTCTCGGCGTCGCGGGCCTGCTGCCAGGTGTCGATCGAGCTCTTCACCTGGAAGCCGCCCATGACGAGGCCGACCATCACGGGTATGAGCAGGATCGCGTTCAGACGGGTGGGTACCCGCCAGTTGCGCGGGGAGAGACGGCCGCCGCTGGACACGGGAGTGGCCGACGGCTCCGCTCCGGGCGCGGGGGTGGGCGCCGCAGCGCGCGGCGGCGGGGTGAAGTTGCCCCGCGCCGACGGCTCGGGACCGTTCTTGCTTCGCCTCACTCGACCAACAACCTTCCGGCGGTCGGCACCTTCGTCGTGCCGCAGTCTCTCAGAGCCCGGTTCGTCATCGACCACTCAGTACGCACTCAGTACGTCTTTGACCATTGGGCAGTTCAGGCATTCCAGCACGTGGACCAGTGCACATCCAAACACTGCAAACTTGGCGGTGGTGCAGTTGTAAACGCGAGATAAAACGGTCATAAAGAGCGAGGCCCGTCAAAAGGCGGGGCGTTCATGAGCACAGCGGCACCACGCGACCGCGTCGCGTGGCGGGACCGGAGGATTCCTCTGCCGAACTGTTATGAACGCCGGAGCCGACCGTGTCCAAGGCCACAGCCGGCTCCGAAACCTTTACGACAACTGCTCTGTCGCTCCTCGTGTCCGAGTGCTATCGCAGGCGCGCCATGAGGGCGTGTTCCACGAGCGTGATCAGCGCGCTCTTGGCGTCCGCGCGGTGGCGGGCGTCCGTCGTGATGATCGGGGTGTC
>NZ_JBIBVY010000050.1:0-5698 GCF_043080665.1 Streptomyces sp. NPDC014991 | reverse complement strand
CCCCGGTCGGCCGGGAAGCCGGAGATCACGTCACGCTGCTGGGCGACGACCTGCCACAGCCCCTCCGGCGAGTCCACCCCGCCGGGGAAGCGGCAACCCATGCCGACGATGGCTATCGGATCGTTGGTGCCGTCCTCCAGTTCGCGGACCCGCCGGCGGGACTCGTGGAGGTCGACGGTGAGGCGCTTGAGGTAGTCGACCAGCTTGTCGTAGTCCTTCGTGCTCATGATGGTGGTGCCCCCGTAGACGTCGTGACGCTGTGCGTTGTGTGCGTGGACCCTGCGACGCTGTTGTCGAGCCGTGCCCGGGCGGGCCGGGCGGAGCGAACCGAGTGAGCAGGGTGAGGGGCGGGCGGGACGCCACGGAGCGCGACGAGCCGCCCGGCTGCGATGCGATGCGATGCGATGCGGTGCTGTGTGGTGTGGAGTGCGGTCAGAGTTCGGAGTCGATGAACGCGAGGAGTTCGTCGACCGACGCTGACTGGACCCGTGTGGTCAGATCGTTGTGGTTGGTCCGGGACCGCTGGGCCGGTACACGGACCAGCAGCGCCTGAAGCCGTTTGATGATCTCGGCCCTGGTGTCGTCGTCGGAGCCGTCCGCGAGTTCGGCGAGTGCCGCTTCGAGCCGGTCGAGTTCGGCCAGGCCGGGCGTGGTCGAAGAGGCGGTCAGGCCACCGGTGGTTCCGGCTTCGGCCGGCGCCAGTTCGGCGTGCAGGTGGGCGACGACCGCCCTGGGTGTCGGGCAGTTGAAGAGGAAGGTGGCGGGCAGCCGGAGGCCGGCGCCGGTCTGAAGCCTGTTGCGCAGCTCCACCAGGGTGAGCGAGTCGCAGCCCAGGTCCTTGAAGGGCCGGTCGGCCGGAATACCGGCCGCTTCTGTCCGGCCGAGTACGGCGGCGGTCTGCACCCGGACGAGATCCAGCAGCATCTCGTCCTGCTCGGCTCGGCTCAGTGCGGCAAGCCGGTCGCGGAGCGTCGCGGACTTCGCCGCGGCGACGGTGACCGGCAGGTCGGCGGGGCGCGGCGCGGCCGGCGCCAGGTCCCGCAGCACGGGCGGGAGTTGAGCGCCCAGCGCACCGAGCGCGGCCCGGTCGATGCGGGCGGGCACGAGTGCGGCGCTGTCCATGCCGAGGGCTGCGTCGAACAGGGCCAGACCTTCCGCCGGGTCGATGGGGGCGAGGCCGCTCCTGGCGAGCCGCCCCCGGTCCGCCTGAGTCAGGGCGCCCGCCATTCCGGCAGCACCGGTCATCCCGGCAGCGCCGGCCCCTCCGCCGGCGCCCGCCCCGTCCGCCCACAGTCCCCAGGCCAGGGACAGCGCCGGGAGCCGACGGGCCCTGCGGTGCTGGGCGAGGGCGTCCAGACAAGCGTTGGCAGCCGCGTAGTTGCCCTGCCCCGCGCCGCCGGTGACGCCCATGACGGAGGAGAAGAGGACGAAGGCCGCGAGATCCCGGCCCGTGGTCAGTTCGTGCAGGTTCCACGCCGCGGTGGCCTTGGCCGCGAGGACGGTGTCGAGGCGTTCGGGGGTGAGCGCGGTGATCACGCCGTCGTCGAGCACCCCCGCTGCGTGTACGACGGCGGTGAGCGGTACGCCGGTCAGCAGGTGCGCGAGGGCTTCGCGGTCGGCGGTGTCACAGGCGGCGAGGGTGACCTCGGCACCCGACCCCGTCAGCTCCGCGACGAGTTCCGTCGCTCCGGGTGCGTCGGGGCCACGGCGGCTGACCAGCAGCAGACGCCGGGCCCCGTGCTCGGTGACCAGGTGCCGGGCGACGAGTCCGCCGAGGGCGCCGGTGGCGCCGGTGATCAGGACAGTGCCGGCCGGATCGAGGGCCACCGGCAGGGTGAGGACCACCTTGCCGACGTGCCGGGCCTGGCTGACGTGGCGGAACGCCTCCGGTGCCCGGCGTACGTCCCACTCGCTGACCGGCAGCGGAGACAGCGCCCCTGACGACAGCAACCGCAGTACCTCGGTGAGCAGTTCGGTGATCCGCTCGATCGGCGCCTGGAGCAGGTCGAAGGACTGGTAGTCGACCCCGGGATACTTGGCCGCGACCTCTCGTGGATCGCGCAGATCGGTCTTGCCCATCTCGACGAAACGGCCACCGCGGGGCAGCAGCCTCAGCGAGGCGTCCACGAACTCACCGGCGAGGGAGTCCAGTACGACGTCCATACCGCGGCCTTCGGTGGCCGCGGTGAACGCGGTCTCGAAATCCACGGTGCGCGACGACGCCAGATGTGCGTCGTCCAGGCCGAGGGCGCGCAGCGCGCCCCACTTGCCGGGGCTCGCCGTGCCGTAGACCTCCGCCCCCAGGTGCCGGGCCAGCTGGACGGCGGCCATGCCGACACCACCAGCCGCCGCGTGGATCAGAACGCGTTCGCCCGCGCTCAGAGCGGCGAGGTCGACCAGGCCGTGGTAGGCGGTGAGGAACACGATGGGCGCGGACGCCGCCTGGGCGTACGTCCAGGTCGCGGGCATGGCGGCGACCCGCCGGTGGTCGGCTACGGCCACCGGTCCGAACGCTCCGGAGAACAGGCCCATCACCCGGTCACCGACCTGGAAGCCGGTGACGCCCGGCCCCACCTCGGTGACCGTACCGGCCCCTTCGAGGCCGAGCAGGCCGGGATCGCCGGGATAGAGACCGAGCGCGTTCAGTACGTCGCGGAAGTTGACGCCCGCGGCGCGCACCGCGATGCGCAGCTCACCGTGGCCGAGCGGGGCCAGGGATTTCGGGCAGGGTTCGAGCGCCAGGTGGTCCAGCGTCCCGCGTTCGCGAACCGTCAGCCGCCAGGCCGCCGCCCCGGCCGGGGGGACGAGGGTGCCGTCGGCCGTCGCGGGGACGAGCCTGGGCACCAGCAACGCCCGGTCGCGGACGGCTAGTTGTGGCTCCGAGCCGATCAGCGGCAGCGCGGTGCGGCAGTCGGCCGGCCACTCCACGTCCAGGAGTCCGATGCGCCCGGGGTGTTCGGTCTGCGCTGACCGCGCCAGACCCCATACGGCCGCGTCGGCGGGGTCCGTCACGTCCGCGTCCGGTGCCGTGGCCACGGCACCCCGGGTGACCAGTACCAGCCGGGAATCCGCGAGCCGGTCGTCGGCCAGCCCCACCTGAAGCAGAGCGAGCGCGCGATGCGCCACGGGCCGGGTGCCGTCCACCGGCCCGTGCGCGAGGTCCACGGCGGAGGACCGGTCCCCGGCTGGTGCCAGATCCACGAGTGGTGCGAAGACCACCGAGGGGGCGGGCAGCCCCGCGTCGAGCGCCTCGCCCAGTGCCGCGAGGTCGGCATAGCGCGGGCCGATGTCCAGGTCGGCGGTGCCGAGTACGGCGGCGTCCGGCGGAGGCTGCCGGTCCGCGGCGGCCGGCTTCCACTCCAGGCGGTGGAGCGACCGTGGTACGACGGGGTCGTCACCGGCGGGGCGGAGGAGCAGTTCCTCGACCTCGGCGATCACCGCTCCCGCCTCGTCCAGCAGGGTCAGCGCCACCGCGTCCGGCCCACCCGCGGTGATCAGGACGCGAGCGGTGCGTGCGCCCGGCTGGTGGACGGACACACCGCGCCAGGAGAAGGGCAGCAGACGACGGCCGGCGCCGCGCAGCGCGGTCGTGACGACCGGGTGCAGGGCCGCGTCGAGCAGCGCCGGGTGCAGTCCGTACGAGGACGCGTCGGTCACGGACTGCGGCAGGGCGACCTCGGCGAGCAGGTCCGCACCGTGCCGCCACGCGCCGCGCAGGCCTCGGAAGACCGGGCCGTAGGTGTAGCCGGCGGCGGCCAGTTCGTCGTAACAACCGTCGAGGGACAGCGCTTCGGACGCGGCGGCGGGCCAGCCGGCGGTAGCCGTGGGGACCCCGGCGTGCGGGGCGAGGAGGCCGGTGGCGTGCAGGGTCCACGGCACGGTGGTGCCGTCCGGTGTCACGGCGCGGGCATGCACGGTCAGGGCGCGCTGCCCCTCGTCGTCGGGCGCGGCGACGACGAGTTGCACTTCCGTGCTGCCGTCCTCGGGGAGCACCAGCGGCGCCGTCAGGGTGAGTTCGGCGACCCTCGGGGCGCCGGTCTGCTCACCCGCCCGGGCGGCGAGTTCCAGGAAGGCGGTACCGGGCAGCAGGACCGAGCCGAGGACGGTGTGGTCGGCGAGCCAGGGGTGCGTGCGGTGACCGAGTCGAGCGGTCAGCACGGCCTGCCCGGACGCGGCGAGTTCCACGACGGGCCCGAGCAGCGGGTGGCCGGCCGGGCCGCGACCGCCGTTCGCGGTCAGCCAGTAGCGCTCCCGCTGGAAGGCGTACGTGGGCAGGTCCGGCTTCCGTCCCGGGCCGAACACGGCGTGCCAGTCAGGGCTTCGGCCACGGACGTGCAGGGCGCCGAGCGCGGCGGCCGACGTCACACGGTCGGAGCGGCCACGGCGCAGCACCGGCACGAACGCCGTCGCGTCGTCGTCCAGGCAGTCCTGGCCGAGTGCCGAAAGCACTCCGTCCGGGCCGAGTTCGAGGAAGGTCCGCACCCCGAGATCGCGCAGCGCGGCCAGCGCGTCGGCCAGTCGTACCTCCCGGCGCACCTGCTGGACCCAGTAGTCGGCGGTGATGTCGACGGGCCGCCCGGTGACGGTGGACACCATGGTGATGCGCGGCGCGGCGTACCTGACTCCCGCCGTGGCCGCGCCGAACGCGTCGAGCATCCCGTCCATGCGGTGCGAGTGGAAGGCGTGGCTCACGACGAGCCGGCGTGTCTTGCGGCCGTCGGCGGCGAACACGGCGGCGACCTGATCGACGGCCTCGACGTCACCGGAGATGACGACGGCGGCGGGGCCGTTGACGGCGGCGATGCTCACCTCGTGCTCGCGGCCTTCCAGCAGTGCGCGGACCTCGTCCGGTGACGCCTGGACGGCCATCATCGTGCCGCCGGCCGGCAGCGCCTGCATGAGCCGGCCGCGCGCCGCGACCAGGGCGCAGGCGTCGGGAAGGGTGAGGATGCCGGCGACGTGCGCGGCGGCGAACTCGCCGATGGAGTGTCCCAGTACGGCGTCCGGTGCCAGCCCCTGGTGCTCCAGCAGCCGGAACAGCGCCACCTGGAGGGCGAAGAGGGCACTCTGGGTGTTCTCGGTCCGGTCGAGCGCCTGGGCGTCGTGGAACATCACCTCGCGGATCGGCGGGGTGCCGGACCCGACCCCGCGGCAGGCGTCGAGTTCCCCGCACACCTCGTCCAGGGCGGCGGTGAAGACCGGCTCGGCCTCGTACAACTCGCGGCCCATGCCGACACGCTGGCTGCCCTGCCCGGTGAAGAGGTAGGCGAGCCCGTCGTCGGGGCGAGCCGTGCCGACGGTCAGGGCGGAGTGCGGTTCGCCACTGCCGAGCGCGACCAGCGCCGCCCGGGCCTCGGCGCGGGTGGCGGCGGTGACGGCCGCACGGTGGTCGAGGGTGCTGCGGGTGGTGGCCAGGGCGCGGCCGATGTCCCGCGCGGGCACACCCTCCAGGGAGTCCAAGGCGTCGAGAAGCACGGTGGCCTGGGCGCGCAGAGCCGGTGCTGTCCGGCCGGACAGCACCCACGGAGGAGCGGAGTCGTCCTGCCCGGCACCGGCACCGGCCTCGGGCACGGGCGTCTCGGTGGGTGCTTCTTCGAGGATGGCGTGCGCGTTGGTGCCGCTGATCCCGAACGACGACACGCCGGCCCGCCGGGTCCTTTCGTCGGCCGCGGGCCACGGGTGGGGCTTGGTGAGCAGC
>NZ_JBIBVY010000049.1:0-6481 GCF_043080665.1 Streptomyces sp. NPDC014991 | reverse complement strand
TGGCGGTCGACTGGACCGGTGTGCTGCCCGCGGGCGCCGGTGAGACGCACGTGGACCTGCCGACGTATGCCTTCGAGCACCGGCACTACTGGCTGCGGCTGAACGGAGCGACGGACGCCACCGCTCTCGGACAGGCCCCCACGGACCACCCCCTGCTCGGGGCGGTGGTGGAAGTGCCCGAGACCGGCGGTGTGTTGTGCACCTCGCGGCTGTCCCTGCGCACGCATCCCTGGCTGGCGGACCACGTCGTCGGCGGACTGACCCTGGTCCCCGCGGCGGCGCTGGTGGAGCTGGCCGTAAGGGCCGGTGACGAGGTCGGCTGCGGGACCGTGGACGAACTCACCGTCGTCGCACCGCTGGTGCTGCCGGAACAGGGCGGGGTACGTCTCCAGGTCGCCGTCGGTGGTGTGGACGAGAGCGGCTGCCGTACGGTCACCGTGTACTCGACACGCGAGGACGCCGGTGAGGTCGGCGGGGTGGAGGCCTGGGTCCGGCACGCCACCGGTGTGCTGACGGCGACGCCCGAACCCGGTGCGAGCCCGCAGGGCGATTTCGGCACCTGGCCGCCGCCCGGTGCCCAGCGCGTCGACGTGGAGGCGTTGTACGGCGGTCTGGTCCGGCGCGGTTACGAGCACGGGTCCCTCTTCCAGGCCGTACGGGGGTTCTGGCGGCACGGTGAGGAGATGCTCGCCGAGGTCGCCGTGCCGGACGACGAGCGTGAGGAGGCCGGCCGGTTCGGGCTGCACCCGGCGCTGCTGGACGCCGCCCTGCACCCGGCGTTGCTGGACGCGGCCGTGGCTGACGGCGGTCCGCGGGTGTGGCAGTACCTGACCTGGCGCGGGCTCGCGTTGCACGCCGTCGGGGCCACGGCTCTGCGGGTGCGGATCATGCCGCACGGCCGGGACGCCCTGGCCCTGGAGGCGGTCGACCAGGCCGGCGGGCTGGTGCTGCGGGCGGAGTCGGCGGAACTTCGGCCGCTGTCCGCCGAACAGCTGGAGGCCGCCGTGGGCACGGCGAGCGACGACTCGCTGTTCCGCGTCGACTGGACCGAACTACCCCAGGCCGACGCGGTGTCCGTCGAGCCGCCGTCCTGGGCCGGGGTGTGGTCCGCCGACGACGTCACCGCCCTGGCGGACAGTGCGGACACGGCGGAGGAGCTTCCCGCACTGATCGTGCTGGACGCCATGGTGGACCAGGGGCAGGCCGAGAACCAGTACCAGGCCGAGCATGAGGGCGAGGGCCAGGGCGACCCGGCGCTGGCCCTGACGAACCGGGTGCTGGCGGCCGTGCAGGCCTGGCTGGCCGCCCCCGCCCTGGAGCCGACCCGGCTGGTCGTGGCCACACGGGGCGCGGTCCCGGCCGGCGCGGACGGCGCGGTGACCGATCCGGCGGGCGGCGCGGTCTGGGGCCTCATACGGGCCGCCCAGTCCGAGAACCCCGACCGGATCGTGCTGTTCGACCTCGACCCCGGGCTGCGGCCCGGCACCACCCCGGGCCTGGCGGCCGACGGCACCCTCGACCGTGTCGTGCACCGGCTGCTGTCCGACACGGAGCCCGAACTCGCGGTGCGCGGTGAGACGTTGTACATCCCCCGGCTCACCCGTGCCACCGCGGCGGGGCTCGACCGCTCCGCACCGGCGGCACCTGCGGCCAAGGCCCCCGTGGCGCTGGATCCGGAGGGCACGGTCCTGATCACCGGCGGCACGGGCTCGCTCGGCGGACTGCTGGCCCGGCACCTGGTCGCCCGCCATGGGGTACGGCATCTCGTGCTGGCCAGCAGGCGGGGCGAAGCGGCCGAGGGCGCCACCGAGTTGGTGGCCGAGCTGACCGGACTCGGCGCAGCCAAGGTCACGGTCGTCTCCTGCGACGTCACCGACCGTGACGCGGTCGCCACACTGCTCGCCGAGACGCGCCGGGCCGGCCGCCCGCTGACCGGGGTCGTGCACACGGCGGGCATCGCCGACGCCGGCGTGATCGGCACGATCCGTCCCGAGCAGGTGGCACAGGTCTTCGCGCCGAAGGTGACGGCGGTACGGCACCTGGACGAGCTGACCCGCGAACTCGTACCGGAACTGGCGGCGTTCGTCGTCTTCTCCTCCGTCTCCTCCGTCTTCCTCGGCGCGGGTACCGGCAGCTACGCGGCGGCCAACGCCTTCCTGGACGCCGTGGCCCACCAGCGCCGGGCCGCGGGCCTCCCCGCAACCTCGCTCGCCTGGGGCCTGTGGGACCAGGCGACCGGCGGTATGGCGGCCGGCATGGACGACCTCACCCGCAGCCGGATGAACCGGCGAGGCGGTGTGCTCCCCATGACGCCCGAGGAGGGCATGGACCTCTTCGACGCTGCCCTGGGCACCGGCGAGGCCCTGCTCGTCCCGGCCAAACTCGACCTGCGGCAGCTGCGCACCGACGCCGGCGCCGGCCGCGCCGTCCCCACTCTCCTGCGCGCCCTGGTGCGCACCGGACGGCAGACCGTGCGGGCCGCGGCCGGGGACAGCGGCGGCGGCCTGGCGGACCGGCTGGCCGGGCTGGGCACGGTGGAGCAGGAGGCGATGCTGCTGGACCTGGTCCGCTCGCACGCGGCGGTCGTGCTCGGGCACGCCGGTCCGGAGGGCATCAAGCCGGACACCGCGTTCCGTGACTCCGGGTTCGACTCGCTCACCTCGGTCGAGCTGCGCAACCGGCTGCGCGAGGCGACCGGCCTCAAACTGGCCGCCACGGTCGTCTTCGACCACCCGAACCCGCTCTCCCTCGCCCGGCACCTGCACGGGGAGCTGGGGGAGGCGGTGGTGGTTCCGCCCGCCGCAACGCTCGGCGCGCCCGCCGACCCCGATGAGCCGATCGCGATCGTCGGCATGGCGTGCCGGCTGCCCGGCGGCGTAGACACCCCCGACGCACTGTGGCAGCTGGTGTCCGAGGGCCGGGACGCGATGTCCGGCTTCCCCGACGACCGCGGCTGGGACCTGAGCGGTTTCTTCAGCGACGACCCGGACCAGGCCGGCACGTCCTACGTGAGCCAGGGCGGATTCCTCTACGACGCCGCACTGTTCGACGCCGCCTTCTTCGGTATCTCGCCGCGTGAGGCGCTGGCGATGGACCCGCAGCAGCGCCTGCTCCTGGAGACCTCCTGGGAGGCACTGGAGCGGGCCGGCCTCGATCCGACCTCCCTCAAGGGCACCGACGTCGGCGTGTTCTCCGGCCTGATGGGCCAGGGTTACGGCACGTCGGGACCGGTACCGCCCGAGCTGGAGGGCTTCACCGGTACCGGAGGCATGGGCAGCGTGGCCTCCGGGCGCGTCGCCTACGTGTTCGGCTTCGAGGGGCCCGCGGTGACCGTGGACACGGCGTGTTCCTCGTCCCTGGTCGCCATCCACCTCGCGGCCCAGGCCCTGCGCAACGGCGAGTGCTCCATGGCCCTCGCCGGCGGCGCCACCGTCATGGCGACCCCGGGCACCTTCGTCGAGTTCTCGCGGCAGCGGGGTCTGGCCTCGGACGGCCGCTGCAAGTCGTACGCCGACGCCGCCGACGGCACGGGCTGGGCCGAGGGCGCGGGCGTGGTCGTGCTGGAACGGCTGTCGGAGGCGCGGCGCAGGGGGCACCGGGTGCTGGCGGTGATCCGGGGCAGCGCGGTGAACCAGGACGGCGCGTCCAACGGGCTGACCGCCCCCAACGGTCCCTCACAGCAGCGGGTCATCCGCAAGGCGCTCGCGAACGCGGGGCTGACCCCGGCGGACGTGGACGCGGTCGAAGGCCACGGCACCGGCACGGTCCTGGGCGACCCGATCGAGGCACAGGCCCTCCTCGCCACCTACGGCCAGGAGCGCGAAGAACCGCTGTGGCTCGGCTCGTTGAAGTCCAACATCGGGCACACCCAGATGGCCGCGGGCGTGGCCGGCGTGGTCAAGATGGTGCAGGCCATGCGGCACGGCGTGCTCCCGGCCACGCTGCACGTCGACACCCCGACCTCCCAGGTCGACTGGGCGGACGGCGCGGTCGAACTACTCACGGAGGCCCGTACGTGGCCGGAGGTGAACCGACCGCGCCGGGTAGGCGTGTCCGGGTTCGGTGTGAGCGGTACGAACGCGCACGTCATCCTGGAGCAGGCGCCGGAGGAGGATGTCACCGGGCCGGTGGTCGCTCCGGCCGATGGTGTGGTGCCGGTCGTCGTCTCCGCACGCAGTGCCGGTGCCCTCGCCGGACAGGCGGACCGGCTGGCGGAGTTCGTCCGCCGGACCGGCACACCGCTGCCCGCCGTCGCGGGTGCGTCGGTGTCCCGACGGGCGACGCTGTCCGAGCGGGCCGTGGTGGTCGCCGGATCGCCGGAGGAAGCGGTGGCCGGACTGGAGACGCTGGCCGTGGGCGGATCCTCTCCGCTCGTGGTGACGGGCTCGGTCACCGGTGGGAAGACGGTGTTCGTGTTCCCGGGGCAGGGCTCCCAACGGGTTGGTATGGGCGCTGAGTTGTATGAGCGGTTTCCGGTGTTCGCGCGGGCGTTGGACGAGGCGTGTGCGGCGTTGGATGTGCAGCTGGCGGGTGCGGTGGAGCATTCGGTGCGGGATGTGGTCTTCGGTGCGGGTGAGGGTCTGCTGGATCGGACGGTGTTCACGCAGGCCGGGTTGTTCGCGGTGGAGTCGGCTTTGTTCCGGCTTGTGGAGTCGTGGGGTGTGCGGCCGGATGTGGTGGTGGGGCATTCGATCGGTGAGGTGGTGGCCGCGCATGTCGCCGGGGTGTTGTCGCTGGCGGATGCGGCGGTGTTGGTCGCGGCGCGGGGCCGGTTGATGCAGGCTCTGCCGCCGGGTGGGGCGATGGTCGCGGTGGCCGCGAGCGAGTCGGAGGTAGCCGAACACCTGGGCGCGGGTGTGGATGTGGCGGCGGTGAACGCTCCGGGTTCGGTCGTTCTGTCGGGTGAAGTGGACGCCGTGGTGGCGGTGGCGGAGAGGTTGGGGGAGCAGGGGCGTCGGGTGAAGCGGTTGACTGTCTCGCACGCTTTCCACTCGGTGTTGATGGAGCCGATGCTGGGCGAGTTCGGTGAGGTGCTGTCGGGGCTGACGTGGCACGAGCCGGTGATTCCGGTGGTGTCGAATGTGACCGGACGGTTGGCCGAGCCGGGCCAGTTGACCGATCCCGCCTACTGGGTCGACCACGTCCGTCGTCCGGTGCGGTTCGCCGAGGGTGTTGCCGCGTCGGGTGGGTCGGTGTTCCTGGAGCTCGGTCCTGGTGGGGCGTTGAGCGGTGCCATCACGGAGTCGGCGGGTGAGGACGCGGTGAGCGTGGCCGCCCTGCGCGACGAGCGGGGTGAGGAGCGGACGCTTCTGCGGTCCGTCGCGGAGTTGTTCGTGCGCGGTAAGAAGGTGGACTGGGCGGCGGTGCTTCCCGAGGGGGCCACCGACACCCACGTGGACCTGCCGACGTACGCCTTCGACCACCAGCACTACTGGCTTCCCGCCCCCCGGCCCCTCATGGACGCCACCGCCCTGGGCCAGAGCACGGCGGACCACCCGCTGCTGGGTGCGGTGGTCCAGTTGCCGCAGTCGGACGGGCTGGTCCTCACTTCCCGGCTGTCCCTGCGCACTCACCCCTGGCTCGCCGACCACGCCATCGGGGGAGTGGTTCTCGTGCCCGGCACCGGGCTGGTCGAGCTGGCCGTGCGCGCCGGTGACGAGGTCGGCTGCGGAGTGCTGGACGAACTGGTCGTCGAGGCACCCCTGGTCGTTCCCGAACAGGGCGCCGTACGACTCCAGGTCGCCGTCGGTGGGCCGGACCAGAGCGGGACGCGCAGCGTCGAGGTCTACTCCACCCGCCAGGACGTCGGTGCGGAGAGCGGGCCGGATGCCTGGACCCGGCACGCCAGCGGCACCCTGAGCATCGCGACCGCCCCCACCGAGACCCCTGACTTCGCCGCCTGGCCCCCACCCGGCGCCCGGCAGGTCGACATCTCCGACGGCTACGAGAGGCTGACGCGCGCGGGTTACGCGTACGGCCCGGCGTTCCAGTGCGTGCGCAAGGTCTGGCGACGTGACACCGAGCTGTTCGCGGAGGTCGTCGTCCCCCCGCAACAGCGGGAGAACGCCGCCGGGTTCGGCATCCACCCGGCGCTGCTCGACGCGGCGCTGCACGTCAGCATCCTGGACGCGGCTGCCGAGGTGGCCGACGGAGCCGTGGTGGAGGACGACCCGGTGGTACGGCTGCCGTTCGCCTGGAACGGGCTGACGCTGCACGCCTCCGGCGCCGCGTCGATCCGGGTACGGCTCCTGCGGCCCGATCCGGACACGCTGTCCCTGGAAGCCGTCGATGACTCCGGCGACCTCGTGCTGACGCTGGACTCCCTGGTCTCGCGGGCGGTCTCCGCGGAGCAGCTCGACGCGGCGGCCGGCGCTTCCGGTTCGGACGCGCTGTTCCGGGTGGAGTGGAGTGAGTTGCCGTCTGTGCCGGGTTCCGGTGAGGTGCCGGCGGTGACGGTGGTCGACGCCCGTACCCGTGGGGC
>NZ_JBIBVY010000048.1:0-7856 GCF_043080665.1 Streptomyces sp. NPDC014991 | reverse complement strand
CCCGCTACGACAAACGCGCCCGCCACTACCAGGCGCTGGTCACCCTCGCCTGCCTACGACTCTGGCTGCCCTGACTTTGCGGACACGACCTAGGGGGGTTCATGAGACACAGAGCGAGATCGATCCTCGCTGTCGGCGCGCTTCTGCTCGGCGGAGCGAGCCTCGCGCCCATCGCCCAGGCACAGAGCGGACATCCGGCCACACCCCGGCCGGACGAGGTCAGGGTCTTCCGGGCCGATGTCACCCGGCAGCAGGTGCCCCTGCTCCTGACGGCGGGCCAGGACGGCCGCGAACTCAGCGAGCAGGTGACCGGGAAGGGCCGGATCGAGGTCGAGGTCTACCTCACCGGCAGGCAGGCCGCGCAGCTGCGCGAGCAGGGCGTCGAGCTCACCGAGCACACCCTGTCCGCCCGCGCGCAGGCGCGGGTCAAGGGCGCCGCGCAGGGCGTGTTCCGTCCCTACAGCGGCAGCGGCGGGCTCAAGGAGGAGATCCTGCGCACCGCCCGGGACCACCCCGGTCTCACCAAGGTGGAGTCCATCGGCCGGACCGTCGGCGGCCAGGACATCCTCGCGGTCAAGGTCACCAGGAACGCCAAGAGGTCGCACGACGGCTCCAGGCCGCCCGTGCTGTACATGTCCAACCAGCACGCGCGTGAGTGGATCACCCCGGAGATGACCCGGCGTCTGATGCACTACTACCTGGACCACTACAAGACCGACCGGCGGGTCAAGAGAATCGTCGACTCGACCGAGCTGTGGTTCGTCCTGTCGGCCAACCCGGACGGCTACGACTACACCTTCCGGGACGCCGGTACCCGCCTGTGGCGCAAGAACCTGCGGGACGTCAACGGCGACGGCGTCATCAGCACGGGTGACGGCGTCGACCTCAACCGCAATTTCGCCTACAAGTGGGGTTACGACGACGAGGGTTCGTCGCCCGACCCGACCAGCCAGACCTACCGCGGCGCGAGCCCGGCGTCCGAGCCCGAGACCCGGGCGCTGGACGCCTTCGAGAAGCGCGTCGGCTTCACGTACGGCATCAACTACCACTCCGCCGCCGAACTCCTCCTGTACGGCGTCGGCTGGCAGGTGGCCACCCCCACGCCCGACGACGTCCTCTACCGGGCGCTGGCGGGCACCCCCGACAAGCCGGCCGTTCCCGGCTACCGTTCGCAGCTCTCCTCGGAGCTGTACACCACCAACGGCGAGGCGGACGGCCACGCGTCGAACGTCAACGGGATGGGGATGTTCACCCCGGAGATGTCGACCTGCCAGACGGCGTCGGACCTCGATCCGGACGACGCCTGGAAGGCCCAGGACTGCCGGTCGGTCTTCGACTTCCCGGACGACGAGAGGCTGATCCGGCAGGAGTTCGAGAAGAACGTCCCGTTCGCGCTCTCCGTCGCCGAGTCCGCCGTGCACCCCGACAAGCCGGTCTCCTCGGTCGGCCTGAGCGCCGCCGACTTCACTCCGGCCGCGTTCTCCACGTCGTACGCCCGGGGCGCGGACCAGGAGGTCTCGGCCGTCGTCCGCAAGGCGGTCCGGGACAAGGAGCTGAAGTACCGCGTCAACGGCGGCCGTACGCTCGACCAGGCGCTGCGGCCCTGGAAGGGCGGGCAGACCTACGGCGGCGAGGACGACCTCTACTTCGACGAGTACCGGGCCAGGGTGCGGGACGGCGAGCCGGGCGACACGGTCGAGGTGTGGTTCACCGGCGAGACCAGGGACGGCAGGAAGGTCTCCAGCTCCCACTTCACCTACACCGTCGCCGAGCGGCCGAAGGCGGACACCCTCGTCGTCGCCGAGGAGGGGACCGCCGCCACGCAGGCACGGACGTACGTGGACGCGCTGAAGGCGGCCGGGCACAGGGCGATCGTGTGGGACGTGGCCACCCAGGGCGCCCCGGACGCGCTCGGCGTGCTGCGGCACTTCCGGACGGTCGTGCACTACTCGGGGGCGAAGGGCCCGGCCAACCCCACCCAGCTCCAGCTGCGCGCCTACCTCAACGAGGGCGGCAGGCTGATCGAGGCCGGTGAACTGGCCGGCGGCAGCGTCGACCTCGGCGGCGGCACCCCGTCGGACGACTTCAGCCAGTACTACCTGGGGGCCTTCAGCCGGACGTCGACCAAGGGGGCCACCGGCTTCACGGGCTCCGGCGCACTCGACGGTGTCACCGGGACCCTCGGCGACGCGCCCGGCAACCCGCTGGACAGGGCGGGCACCTACGGCGTCACCTCCGACGAGCTGCCGGTCGCCACGTACCCCCAGTTCAGGAGCGCGGGCGCGGGAGCGTTCCCCGGGACGGTCAACCCGTACGGGCCGTACGCGGGTGCCGCCATGGCCGCCGCGGTGCACACCGACGACGCCTACAAGCGTCTCACCCGCACCATCGACCTCACCGGTGTCAGCGCCGCCGACAAGCCGGCCCTGAGCATGCGGCTGCTGTGGGACACCGAGCCCGGCTACGACCACGCGGTGGTCGAGGTGCACACCACGGGCGCCGCCGACTGGACGACGCTGCCCGAGGCCGGCGGGGCCACGAGCACGGCCTTGCCGTCCGACTGCGGGGACGGCTTCCTGATCGCCGAGCACCCGTGGCTGAAGCACTACCTGACCCTCACGGGCAACACCTGCACGGCGACCGGTACCACCGGCTCCTGGAACAGCCTCACCGG
The DNA here is from genome assembly GCF_043080665.1 of Streptomyces sp. NPDC014991. Taxonomy (NCBI): domain Bacteria; kingdom Bacillati; phylum Actinomycetota; class Actinomycetes; order Kitasatosporales; family Streptomycetaceae; genus Streptomyces; species Streptomyces sp. NPDC014991. Next base: position 5,182 of record NZ_JBIBVY010000048.1, on the reverse strand, counting down.
CAGCTCCGGCGGCTGGCGGCAGGTGAGTTTCGACCTGAGCGGCTACGCCGGGAAGTCCGTCGAGGTGTCGGTCGGTTACGTCACCGACCCGGGCAGCGGCGGCCACGGTGTCCTGGCCGACGACGCCTCCCTGGTGGTGGGCGGCACGGCGAGGGAGACCGAGGGCTTCGAGTCGTCCCTGGGCGCCTGGAGGGCGGCCGGACCGCCCGCGGGCAGTCCGGCGGTGCTCAAGGACTGGGCGCGTACCGGGACGCTGTTCCGGACGTACGGAGCGGTCGCCACGGACGACACCGTGCTGCTCGGTTTCGGCCTCGAACAGATGACGTCGGCGGCCGACCGGGCGGCTCTCCTGAGGAAGGCGTTCGACTCGCTCGACAGGTGAGCGGACCCCCCTCTCAGGGGTGCGCGAACGGGGTACTCATCATGTGAGCCGACCCGCTCACGAACGAGTGACAACGGCGTCAAAAGCGCCCCGCATTTCGTCGCACATCCGGATGAACCCACTGCCGATCCGGGACGGTCCGTACCCCTACTGACCAGTACGGACCGCCTGCCCGTGTATGCGCCATCTCGATGTCACCCCGGGGCCCTCGGAGAGGTAGGGTCGGTGGTGGTCGGGGACATCCCAAACAGAGCTCGCCGGCACCGCATGGCCGGCGTACCAACGAGGAGATCGGTTCGTGACGATCCGCGTAGGCATCAACGGCTTCGGCCGTATCGGGCGTAACTACTTCCGCGCACTGCTGGAGCAGGGCGCGGACATCGAGGTCGTGGCTGTCAACGACCTGGGTGACACCGCGACCACCGCCCACCTGCTCAAGTACGACACGATCCTGGGCCGCCTCAAGCAGGAGGTCTCCCACACCGCCGACACGATCACGGTCGACGGTCACACCATCAAGGTGCTCTCCGAGCGCAACCCCTCGGACATCCCGTGGGGCGAGCTGGGCGTCGACATCGTCATCGAGTCGACCGGCATCTTCACCAAGAAGGACGACGCCGCCAAGCACATCGCCGGCGGCGCCAAGAAGGTCCTCATCTCGGCTCCGGCCAAGGACGAGGACATCACGATCGTGATGGGCGTCAACCAGGACAAGTACGACCCGGCGAACCACCACGTCATCTCCAACGCGTCCTGCACCACCAACTGTGTGGCGCCGATGGCCAAGGTCCTCGACGAGAACTTCGGCATCGTCCGGGGCCTGATGACGACGGTGCACGCGTACACGAACGACCAGCGCATCCTCGACTTCCCGCACAAGGACCTGCGCCGCGCCCGTGCCGCCGCCGAGAACATCATCCCGACCACCACCGGCGCCGCCAAGGCCACCGCCCTGGTGCTGCCGCAGCTCAAGGGCAAGCTGGACGGCATGGCCATGCGCGTCCCGGTCCCGACCGGCTCGGTCACCGACCTCGTCGTGGAACTCGGCCGCGAGGTCACCAAGGAAGAGGTCAACGCCGCCTTCCAGAAGGCCGCCGAGGGCGAGCTGAAGGGCCTCATCGACTACACCGAGGACCCGATCGTCTCCTCGGACATCGTCAACGCCCCGGCGTCCTGCACCTTCGACTCCTCCCTGACCATGGTCCAGGAGGGCAACAGCGTGAAGGTCATCGGCTGGTACGACAACGAGTGGGGCTACTCCAACCGCCTCGTGGACCTCACGGTCTTCGTCGGCAACCAGCTCTGATCGCTGAAGCAGGACCCCGAAGTGGGCGCAGGGCCCGGGCAGCGCACCGCCGCGCTGTCCGGGCCCTGTCCCGCGTACTGACGACGTCCTCTTACGATCAGGTGCACCACGAGCCCTCCTCAGGAGTCCACTCAATGAAGACGATCGACGAACTTCTCGCCGACGGCGTGCGCGGCAAGCGGGTCTTCGTCCGCGCCGACCTCAACGTGCCGCTGGCCGACGGGACGATCACCGACGACGGCCGCATCCGCGCCGTCCTGCCCACCGTCAGGGCCCTCGCCGACGCGGGCGCCAAGGTGGTCGTCGCCTCCCACCTGGGCCGCCCCAAGGGCGCCCCGGACCCCGCCTTCTCCCTCGCGCCGGCCGCCTCCCGCCTGGGTGAACTCCTCGGCTCCGGCGTGGCCTTCGCGACCGACACCGTCGGCAGGTCCGCCCAGGACACGGTCGCGGGGCTCAGCGACGGCCAGGTCGCCGTCCTGGAGAACCTGCGCTTCAACACCGGCGAGACCGCCAAGGACGACACCGAGCGCGGCGCCTTCGCCGACCGGCTCGCCGCCCTCGCGGACGTCTACGTCGGTGACGGCTTCGGCGCCGTGCACCGGCGGCACGCCTCCGTCTACGACCTCCCGGCCCGCCTGCCCCACTACGCCGGCTACCTCATCGCCACCGAGGTCGGCGTCCTGAGGAAGCTCACCGACGACGTCAAGCGCCCCTACGTCGTCGCGCTCGGCGGCGCCAAGGTCTCCGACAAGCTGGCCGTCATCGACCAGCTCCTCGGCAAGGCCGACCGCATCCTCGTCGGCGGCGGCATGGCCTACACCTTCCTCAAGGCCAAGGGCTACGAGGTCGGCATCTCCCTGCTCCAGGAGGACCAGGTCCCGGTCGTCCAGGAGTACATCCGGCGCGCCGAGGAGCAGGGCGTGGAGCTGCTGCTCCCCGTCGACGTCGTGATCTCCCGGGAGTTCCCGGACCTGAAGGCCAAGGCCCCGACCGAGCACAGCGTGGTCGACGCGGACGAGATCCCCGCCGACCAGGAGGGCCTGGACATCGGCCCGAAGACCCGGGAGCTGTACGCCTCGAAGCTCGCCGACGCCGAGACCGTGTTCTGGAACGGTCCCATGGGCGTCTTCGAGCACCCCGACTACGCCGAGGGCACCAAAGCGGTCGCCCAGGCCCTCGTCGGCGCCGGCGGTTTCACCGTCGTCGGCGGCGGTGACTCCGCCGCTGCCGTGCGTACGCTCGGCTTCGACGAGAACGCATTCGGCCACATCTCGACCGGTGGCGGCGCCTCCCTCGAATACCTCGAGGGCAAGACGCTCCCCGGCCTCGCCGCACTGGAGGACTGACCCTTGAGCACCCGCACGCCGATCATGGCGGGCAACTGGAAGATGAACCTCAACCACCTCGAGGCCATCGCGCACGTCCAGAAGCTCGCCTTCGCCCTGGCCGACAAGGACTACGAGGCCGTCGAGGTCGCCGTCCTGCCGCCCTTCACCGACCTGCGCTCCGTGCAGACCCTGGTCGACGGCGACAAGCTCCGGATCAAGTACGGCGCCCAGGACATCTCGCAGCACGACTCCGGTGCCTACACCGGCGAGATCTCCGGCCCGATGCTGGCCAAGCTGAAGTGCACCTTCGTGGTGATCGGCCACTCCGAGCGCCGCCAGTACCACAACGAGACCGACGAGCTGGTCAACGCCAAGGTCAAGGCCGCCTACAAGCACGGCCTGACCCCGATCCTGTGCGTCGGCGAGGAGCTGGACGTCCGCGAGGCGGGCGAGCACGTCGCCCACACCCTCGCCCAGGTCGACGGCGGTCTGAAGGACCTGCCGGCCGAGCAGGCCGAGACCGTCGTGATCGCCTACGAGCCCGTGTGGGCCATCGGCACCGGCAAGGTCTGCGGCGCCGAGGACGCCCAGGAGGTCTGCGCCGCCATCCGCGCCAGGCTCGCCGAGCTGTACTCGCAGGACGTGGCCGACAAGATCCGCATCCAGTACGGCGGCTCCGTGAAGTCGGGCAACGTCGCCGAGATCATGGCCCAGGCCGACATCGACGGCGCCCTGGTCGGCGGCGCCTCGCTGGACGCCGACGAGTTCGTCAGGATCGTGCGGTTCCGCGACCAGTGACGCGGCCATGAGTAGGCGGTAGCGGCGATACGTCGTACCCTTGCGGGGCCGAAACTGTCATGGGAGCTGCCAGCTCCCGGGGGAGCGTCGGCCCCGTCGTCCATCAGAATCCGAGGAAGTTGGTCCAGCCGTGGTTTTGGGGTTCTCGATCGCCCTGATCGTCTTCAGCCTGCTGCTGATGCTGCTGGTGCTGATGCACAAGGGGAAGGGCGGCGGCCTCTCCGACATGTTCGGCGGCGGCATGCAGTCCTCCGTCGGCGGTTCCTCGGTCGCCGAGCGCAACCTCGACCGGATCACCATCGTGATCGCTCTGCTGTGGTTCGCGTGCATCATCGTCCTCGGCCTTCTGATGAAGTCGAACAGCTGACACGCGAACAGCACGTTCCGCCCGTTCCGCACGTAAAGCCCCATGTTCGGTACGCGATCCTGAGCGCGGCCTATCATGGGGCTTGCGTCTTGATGTGGGGGCCGGTAACTCCAATCACTGGACGCGCGTTGGGCCTTACGTAGACTGAGGCGCTCGCGGCGAAGCGAAACGCCGACTCGCTTTCGCGGCACCATCACGCAGGGAGTTACGACCGTGGCAAGTGGCAACGCGATCCGAGGAAGCCGGGTCGGGGCGGGGCCGATGGGCGAGGCCGAGCGCGGCGAGTCCGCGCCGCGTCTGCGCATCTCCTTCTGGTGCTCCAACGGGCATGAGACGCAGCCGAGCTTCGCCAGCGACGCGCAGGTTCCCGAGACCTGGGACTGCCCGCGTTGCGGCTTCCCGGCCGGCCAGGACCGGGACAACCCGCCGGACCCGCCGCGCACCGAGCCCTACAAGACGCATCTCGCGTACGTACGGGAGCGGCGCAGCGACGCGGACGGCGAGGCGATCCTCGCCGAGGCGCTCGCCAAACTGCGGGGCGAGATCTAGCGACACCGACCGGCCGGGTACCCATGGGTGCCTGGCCGGAGCCGTGTACGGCGCGCCGTACCGGCCTGCCGTCGTCGTGCCGGCTCACGTCCCATGCTGATCAACTAGGTTGGAACGGCTGGGACAGGCACGACATGAGGCGGAGGTCGGAAATGAACGCAGACGGCCGTACGAGGCTCAACCGCACGCCCGAATGGGCGGCGCTCGCCAGGCACCGCGAGGAGCTGGCAGACACCCATCTGAGGGACCTCTTCGCCGCGGGACCCGGCCGCGCGGAGCGGTACACGCTTCGGGTGGGTGATCTGTATATCGACTACAGCAAGCATCTGGTGACGGATGAGACGCTGGGGCTGTTGAGGGAGCTGGCCGCGGCGACGGATGTGTTCGGTCTGCGTGATGCCATGTTCGCGGGTGAGAGGATCAACGTCACCGAGGACCGGGCGGTGCTGCAC
>NZ_JBIBVY010000047.1:0-8742 GCF_043080665.1 Streptomyces sp. NPDC014991 | reverse complement strand
CTGGGAACGACGAGACGACATCCACGAAGCCTTCCTCGGCCTCGCCACCTGCCTCATCACGCACCGCCACGTCCAACGTCTTTGTTAGGACCTCTAACAGGGCGATGCCCGCTGTGCGGGGTTGGTACGCCAGATGCCCGCTTCAGGAGCGGGCGCGAGCTGCTCCTCGGGTGGCTTGGCCAAGTCTGTGTCCCGGCCTGCACTGTCGCGGGCGACGTCGACGCCGACCTCCGCCACCAACTCCGGTGCCACGAGGGTGACGTGCAGGCTCTCGCGTGAGCCCCAGCCGGCGCTTTCTCTGTCAAGTCCTGCGTGTTGAGGCGAGGAGGTGTTTCACAGTGCAGTGAGGACCGTGCAGCTTCAAGATCGGTATGGGTGCCAGGACAGCGCGTCGAGCGGGTTCGGGAGCGAGGTGTTGGCCGAGAATCCCGAACTGCATTGTGGTTCGGCGGTGTTGGCGGCAGCTTCGTTGGGTGGGCTATGTTGCAGGCATGACTACCGGGACGGCATTGCGCCACACACGGATTGGTGACCCGGTGCTCTTCTGAGCGCCGTACGGGCCAGTGCGGGCCCCCTGTTTGATCGAGGGGCGTGCGCTGCCGCGCGGGCTCCGCCTCCGTCGTGTTGATCACAGGCTCGACACATCAACCACGACAGGAGAATTCATGCCCACCAAGACGCTGCAGATTCCCACCGCGGACGGCCAGGCCGATGCTTTTGCCGCCTTCCCAGTCCACGGCGAGCAGCACCCAGGGGTGCTGATGTACGCGGACGGCTTCGGCATCCGGCCCGTGCTGCGAGAAATGGCCCGCGAACTGGCCGGGCACGGGTACTACGTGCTCGTCCCCAACGTCTTCTACCGGCACGGCACGGCACCGGTGATTGAACTTCCCGAGCACATCGGAGAAGAGGCCCGGCCAGCAGTCTTCGCTCAGCTGATGCCCCTGATCGAGGCGCACACCGCCGACCGTGTCCTGCGAGACGCTGACGCATACCTCAGGTTCCTCACTGCTCAGCCCGAGGTCAGCGCCGGACCGGTCGCGGTGACCGGCTATTGCATCGGTGGCCTCTTGGCGACGCGCACCGCTGCGGCCCACCCCGGCCAGATAGCCGCCCTCGCCGCATTCCACAGCCCGGTGGGAGTCGACGGCCCCGACAGCCTTTCCAAACTCTCCGCCGAGGTCCACTTCGGCCATGCCGAGAGCGACTTGACGCCCGAGGCTCTCGGCGAGCTCAACAAGGCCCTGGATGCGGCGGGTGTCCGCTACACCTCCGAGATCTATCCCGGCACCGTTCATGGCTTCACCATGCCTGACACCGATGCCTTCAACCCCGCCGCACTGCAGTGCCACTGGGACCGCCTGCTGCCCCTTCTCGAACGCACCCTGACCAGGAGCTGAGGCGCTCCAGCGCGGAAATCAAGCCTCTGAAGTACACGGCTCCGGAGCCGTGAGGGTGTTTCGAAGTTGGTGTGACGAGCTCGTGCACGGTAGGCAGGAAGGTGTCGAGGATGTCGGCGGGGCTTGGTGTTCCTGCCGTGCCGATGTCAGGTCCGCGGTCTGTTGGTGGGACAGCAGTCCGGCGACGGCCTGAACGGTGTCGCTCATGTGCTCGCGGCGGCCGAGGTGGCGGGCCAGGGCCCGCCAGTTTTTCAGGTGGGCGATGCCGTGCTCGACGCGGATGCGGCGTGAGGAGTGGGCTTTGCGCTGTCGTGCGTGTATCTCCTCGTACCAGTCCGGGGCATTCTTCTTGAACTTGCGGTGCGGTGGTGTGATTACCCGGCCGCCGGTCTGGGCGCCCAAGCCTTGGTAGCCGGCGTCGGCGAGGATCTCCACCGCGGGTCCGTCGGCCAGGAGCTTGACCAGCCCTAACTGGCGGGCGTGGGTAATGTCCGCGCAGCTGCCGGGCTTGGTCGCACTGCAGAAGAGCACGCGGCCGCCCCCGTCCGTGACGACCATGGTCTTGACCGCGTTCCGCTTGTTCTTGCCGGAGATGAACTTGTCCCGGTCCTTGCGTCCGGCGGCCGGCCGGCGGACCCGGATCTCGGTGCCGTCGATGATGCCGGTCTTCCTGTCAGCACCGAGGTGGTCGATGACCTCGGCCAGAGTCCGCAGCCGCACCCCCGGGCTGACGGTGCACCCTCGCTCGGCGAGCATGGGCCGCATCTCTCCGATGGCCCGAGTGATGGTGGAGCGGTCGACCCCGAACCAGCAGGCGAGCACGTCGTGCGTGGTGGCATGCCGGAGGTGCACGAGCGTGGCCAGGAGCCGGTCGACGAACACCAACCGGTGCTTAGCCCCCGCGCCCACAGCACGCTTCCGCGGCCGGGACGCAAGCTCGGCCTGGTGTCGTTCGTGCCACACCGGGCCCAGCTCTGCGACGAGTTCAGCGATCACGTTGGCCGACAGCCCCGTGATCCTCCGGTCGCTGATGATCGCTGCACGAGATACGTTCCCCACCACATGACCATGATCGACGATCAGAAGCTTGACGCCTCACCGCCTACCGTGCACGAGCTCGTTAGGGCAGTTCTTCCGCTTCCCTCGCTCGCGGAAGATCGTGCTGGTTGATCCCGCCCGCGGTCTGTCCTGCCAAGGACCGAGCGGCTTCACTGGGGCGACGCTGACACTTGATCAGCAACGCGTCCTGTTCCGTCGCTGGACCACCGATCCGGCCGTCCACCCCCACGAGGCGCTGCTGGGCATGCTCGCGCTGTTGCACGGCGCCTCGAGTCGCGAGGTCAAGACGCTGCAGAGCAACGATCTGGACCCGCAGGCGAGGACCGCCCGGCTCGGCGACCGCCCGCATCCGGTCCCCTTGGACCCGGCTTCATGGACAGTGCTGGAACGTTGTCTGGCTCACCGCGAAGCTCAGCGGACCGACAATCCTCACATGATGGTCACCCGCCAGACGAAGTCCGGCCGGGGACCCGCCTCCACCGCCTATGTCAGCCACGTTCTGGATGCCTGCGGCTTCCCGCCCCGCATGATCCGCTGCACTCGACTGCTGGACCTGGTCAACACCATGGACCCCAAACTCGTCGCCGGCGCCTTCGGCATGGACCCCGAAGCCACCATGATCTACCTCGCCGACCGCGTCGATCCAGGCCGCTTGCCCGGTCCAGAATCACGGTGACGGCGGGCGAACATCTGACCTACTGTTCAGCTGATGAGTGAATGTCCGCTCTCGCCGCCGATCTCCGCCACTTCCTCCACGAGAATTGCAGCGATCATGGCTGACCTACCGACGAATGAGCGTCTCTATATCTGGGGGCGGAACTTGTTCCAGCAACAGCAAGAACCCGTCGTCTGGGCAGGCAGCGTTCTTGCTGCTGCGGCCGGGAAGATGAGGCGGTTACCAGAGATCGACGAGGCTCTGATCCTGGCAGAACGCGAAGACCAGTGGCCGCGGGGCCGCGAAGTCTTCGACCGAATCCGGCGACGGAGTCTGAGCAGAGAAGACCCGCTGGCTGAGGAACACGTTCTGTACTTTGCACTAGCGGAACTGGTGGCCAAGCTCGCGCATAACGCAGCGGGACAGCGACCGCCTTTCGATCATGATTCGGGTTGGCGCGTCGGGCCGACTGCCTATCGCCTCGCCGCAACGTCAGATGATCCCGAGCTTCACGAGCATCTGGCGCGGGCCCTGGGCGGATGGCCACAAGACGTCTGACTACGAGAGCTCCTGCTGTGCCCCGTCGAACCTGTCGCACTTCGGCAGCACCTTGCACGGGTTCGCCGGAACATGTTTGCTTTAGCGAATGTCTTGTTGGAGGTGAGGATGATCGAGCCCCTCTCATAGCGCTTGGAGATCACCTGGAAGACCAGGTTCGCCTCGGCGCGTTCGAGGGGCTGGTAGCCCACCTCGTCCAGAACCAGGACAGCCGGCCGCAGGTAGCTGCCGAGCTTGCTGGTCAGCCGCCCGGCCGCCTCGGCGGCTTTGAGGTTGCGGACCATGTCGTCAAGGCTGGTGACGTAGATCGAGTAGCTGGCCCGGCAGGCCGCGACCGCCAGGGCGACAGTGATATGGGTCTTGCCGACCCCGGGCGGGCGCAGCAGAGCCGCATTCGCCTGGGCCTCGACGAAAGAAAGGGTGGCGAGGTCTTTGACCTTGCGCGGGTCGAGCTCGAGCTGGAACGAGAAGTCGTATTCCAAGGGTTTTGTGGTGCGGCAGCTTCGAGGTTCGAAGCCCCGTGCGGAATCGGCGGTCCTCGCGGACAGCGAGTTCTTCGGACAGAACCAGGTCGATGAAGTCGAGGTAGCCGAGTTTGGCCACGTCAGCCCGCTGCGCGTTACTGCGTCAGGCCGCGTCACCGCCGTGCCAGCGCCCGCTGGACGCCACCTACCAGGCAGCGGCGGTGGGCATCTGGCTGACGAACACACGAACCGCCGCCCGTAAGGCCGCGGAGTTCGAGCGGCGGCGGGACCATCTCCGCGGGCGGTGGGGATAGTGGATGCCCAGGTCCACGGCCAGGGGCCCATCCCTGCGGCCGCGGGCAGCACGGATGGCCGGCCTTGCGTTGCTGTCGCTGCGGTGAGCATCCCCGCAGGCGCGGGGAGCACGACACCACCCTGACAGTCGCCGAGGGCACCGGGGGCCGTCTCGGGAGGTCAGAGGTCTTGGACTGCGCGCAAGGCCTGGTCGACGCGGGCCATGACCGCGGCGTCGACGGGTCCGAGGAGTTTGGCGCCGTCGAACCGGCCGGCCCGCAGCTGGACGATGTTGACCGCGACGGCGGTACACGGGAGCGGGGTGTCGATCACCACCGACATGGCCGTGTCCGGGAACCGGCCGCTCTCGTGGAGCACGATCACCAGAACCGCGCCATAGGCCTCCTCCAAGCCCGTCAGACTGATAACCAGGACATTGCGGCCGTCGGGCAGCGTCCAGACCTCACCGCGCTTCACAGGGTGTCGCCCTCGCCCGCCAGATCGTCACCCAGGCCGAGCGCGGCGAGCTGCTGCGCGGCGTCCAGGGTGGCGGCCCGGCGCGCGGCGCGCACCACATAGGCGTTCACACTCAAGCCGGCCTCCGAGGCGGCCGCCTTGATCGACGGCGCAAGGTCATCGGGGATACGCAAGGTCATCGTAGTCACAGACATGGTGGCAAGAATAGCCACCAAAAAACGGTGCCGTAAGAGGAGGCCATCACTAGGGGGTTTCGTTGGGATCACCGGGCGGACCAGAGGAAGATGCCCGCGATGTGGAGTCCGGCCAGGTAGATGGTGGCGGTCTTCTCGTAGCGGGTGGCGATGCCTCGCCACTGCTTGAGGCGGTTGATGCACCACTCGACGGTGTTGCGTCGCTTGTAGGTCTCGCGGTCGAAGGCCGGCGGCCTGCCGCCTCGGCTACCCCAACGTAACCGGTGAGCGCGCTGGTCCGCCGGGACGGGGATCACTGCCCGGATGCCGCGCTTGCGCAGGTGCTCGCGGATCGCTCGGGAGGAGTACGCCTTGTCGGCCAGGACCAGGTCCGGCCTGGTGCGGGGCCGTCCTCGCCGGCCCCGAAACGCACAGGCGGGCCATGACCTCGGTGAACGCGGGTGCGTCGCCGGCCTGTCCGGCGGTGAGAACGAACACCAGAGGCCGACAGTGGCCGTCAGCAGCGAGGTGGATCTTCGTGGTCAGTCCGCCGCGGGACCGGCCGATGGCGCGGTCGGCAGGTTCGCCGGCCGGGGCCCCCTTTCACGGGACCCGGCCGCATGCTGGTGAGCCCGCACGATCGTGGAATCCACTGACACGGCCCAGCTCACGTCCTCGTCCGCGTCGGCCACCAAAGCGGTGAACACCCGCTCCCAGGTGCCGTCCACGGCCCACATCCGCAGCCGGTTGTAGACGCCTCGCCAGTTGCCGTATTTCTCCGGCAGGTGAACCCAATGCGTTCCGGTCTGGAACTTGTGGGCGATCGCGTCGATCACCTCGCGGTGGTCCCTCCAGCGGCCACCCCGCTTCGGCGTTCGGTCCGGGAGCAACGGCTCAATCCGCGCCCACTGCGCATCAGTCAACGGCACACCCGTACCAACGACCGACCGATCCAAACGAAACTGCCTAGGGAGCGGGCGGCCAGGTTAGCCTCGATGGCCGCCAGCCGGGCGACGCCGGGCGGCACGCCGAGGGTGCTCAGGCGTTCGCGGAGGCGGACGGCCGCGTCGGGGCCCTGGACGGGGCACCACACGTGGGCGCCGGCGGCCAGGAGCTCCCGGCCGAGATAGCCGCCGAGATAGCCCGTCGCGCCGTGAGCGCGCTGCCGTGCCACCGCGCGGTCGGTTACGCCGGCGCTCGAGTCTGCGCACCGATAGGTCGCGGCAGCCGGACGCACGGCGCCCGGTCGGCGGTCACGGAGCCGAAAGTGTTGCGATGACCGTCGCGAGAACGTCGACGACCCCGGCGCCCTTCTTCTCTCACTCCGAGGGTGACGTGCCCCCTGCCCAGCGAGTCAGCATGCCGATGGCCTCTGCACGGTCGGCGGGGGACAGTTCCGCGATCGCGGTGCTGTGGTTGGCGCCGGGCGCCCATAGGAGGCGGGAGTCCCTGACGCCGGGCCGGAAGGGCTCGGCGACCGAGGGGTCCTGGGCGCCGTTGACGAACAGCAGCCGGCTGCCGTGGCGGTGCACCCAGCGGTCGATGTCCGGCATGGCGTCACGATCGAAGCGCATAGGGATGTCACGCGGGACGAACCTACGGGGCTCGCCGGCGTCCGGGTAGCGCAGGAGTCCGGACAAGTGCCGGGTGGGGAAACTGACGTACCCCAGCTGGGTGCCCAGTTGGTAGAAGTAAGGGATGTAGCGCTGCAGGGCCGTGCCGGCGTAGAGGGCCAAGCCCGTGATGTCGTCCAGCCACGCGTACAGCTCGTCGGCACTACAGTCCGGCCGGGTATGGCGGCGCCATCCGCGGCGGTATTGCGCTGCCAGAACATGAACGGAGCTCGCAGGACGTCGATTTCGAGGGCCTTGTCGGCGCTGCCGACGACGCGGAACGAGGTGTTGTTCGCGGCGGCCCAGGACTCATAGCGGGCGACCAGGTCGGAGCGGCGCAGCAGAGCCTGCTGCTGCACGGTGAGCGACACCTCTCCGGCTCCCGGTGCCGGGCCGTGGGTGGCTACCTGGCTCAGCCCGGCCCGTTACGGCGTCTACCTGAGTGAGGCCGGCGGTGACCGTGGCCGGGCCCTGGAGCGTGGACCTGCAGCGGGTCAAGTGAGCCGCCGCCCGATCTTCGCCGACCGCCGGTTGTGCCCCTTGGTGTCCCACCACTCCTCCAGATGCGCATGGACGAGGTGGACAAGCTGCCGGAGCCGGTCGGCAGGGGGCGCGGGCGAGGTGAGCACGTCCACCCAGGACCTGTCGTCCCAGGGCGTGTACGTAGCCCGAAACCTCTACCGCCGGTTCAGGACCCGATAGCCCTCCGCGGGCCGCCACAGCCGCACGCCGGCCGGCCACCGGCGTGCCGAAACCCTGCCACCCCGACTCGACGTGCGGCCTGGCGCGTCTTCGCCTGCGAGGCCGCACGTGGGTCTGCCAGTAGGGGTGCCACCACAGCCGTACGGACAGAAGCAGCAGACGGCGGCGCAGTGGCACCCCGCGCGCAACGACGGGCTGACGGCCGAAGCTGTCACCACCGGTTCGCACCGCCTGGTCTGGTCGAGTGCACCGTGTGCGCCGGCGAGTTCCGGGCCAAAGTGTTCCATCGCGTCCGCGGCTTGGCCGCGTGCCCCTCCTGCTCCGGCCGGGTGCGCTACCAGGCGCTGTCGAGCGAGAGCCCCGAAATCGCGGCGTTATGGCACCCATCCCTGAACGAGCCCCTCACCCCGGCGGAGGTGACCGCCGGGGCCAACGTGCCGGTCTGGTGGCTGTGCCCCGCCGGACACGAAACGCTGGTCCGCCCAGGTGGCGCACGTCTTCATGGGCAGGCAGGGCTGCCCACGCTGCCGGAAGCGGATAGGCGTCTCCCGGCAGGAGAGGGAACTGTTCGCCGAACTCCAGCTCGTCACAGGCGGAGAGCAGCAGTACCCGCTGCAGACGCCGCACGGGCGCTACCGGCTCGACATGCTGGCTGCGTAGCTTTCAAGCGAGAGCACTTGTCGGTGGGTTTCGGCATCACGACGTGAACGAAGAGCGCGTGAATGTTGGGGAGAAGTAGGAGCACCCCCGGATGACGAGGGCTCGATCATGCGTGCGGAGCCAGCCCCGTTCGTGGCAGGATGGCGGCATGTTGATCAGAAAGGGCGATGCCTCGTAGGCGCCCAAAGGGCGTCCGCGCCGAGCGATGGCGGCCTCGCAGACACGTTGTAGTTCGACGGATCCCTGGCGTCACCCCGAGGACTCGCGCAGCTGTCCGCCGTGTCGAGGACGAGCGGATGTGGCCCGACGCCGTTGCTCGAGCACTCGCCTGTTTCGAAGACGCGTTCAAGCAGCCCGGCCGAACGCGTCCGAGGTCTGGCAGCCCGGACTGGAGGTGGAGTATGCCCGCGATGATCTGGAAGAGGTCATGCTGCGCCTCCCTCGCGGTGCCCGGAGCGATCTCGGCCGGCTGATTGCTCGTATCGACGATGAGTTCGAGCGTCGCACTCTGCCGAACCCTGGGCCGGTGAACGCCTTCACGGTGGGCGGCTGGTGGTGGTCAAGGATTCGTGAGTGCTAAGACCGTGTCCTGCATGGTCAGTTGACGGTTGTGTTGGGCATGGGGAGTGGACGGTGGGGATGGATCGTTCCGGACGGCTTGTGGGAGTTGGCAAGGCCGTTGCTGCC
>NZ_JBIBVY010000046.1:0-9064 GCF_043080665.1 Streptomyces sp. NPDC014991 | reverse complement strand
GACCCACGGCCGCGACTGACGCTTTCCCACGACCAGACCAACGAGCAGTCTCGCCGATAGTCACATGATCAACGACTTCTGTTAGGGCCAGTTAGACAAAGGTGCTCCTCTCCGGCCGCCTCGGAGAGGAGCACCTTGCTGTGTACATCTGGAGCTGCCTCATCTCCTGAAGTGAGCAGGGCATCCTGCCTTCCCTTCTGACCTTCACCGCCGTGGCCGACCCGGCCGAACTCGCGCTCATGGACGTGCCGGTCCCGGTGGCACCTTCTGCCGGCGAACTATCGGCGAAGGCCGCACAGACTCGGCGCCGTGGGCCGCCCCGTCAAGCATCAGACCGGCCGGCTCCACGGGCGTGTGCACCCGCACCAGATCCGGCTCGACCGTCACGGCGCAGCCCACCGCCTCCAGGGCCGACCGCACCGCCGCGGCATGACGGTGCACCGCTTCGATGACCTCGTCGTCCCGCCCGCCGACCAGCCAGGTCTGTGCCCTCAGCCGGCGCACCAGCGACGCGACGGCCTCCTGCTCGTCCTCACACGACCGCCAGCTGGCCAGCCCGCCGGAACCCGCCGTGCGGCGACCGCCCGGTTCGGCGGTTGAAACAGGATGCGCCGACCGGGCACCAGCGCCGACCACCGCACACCGCCGACCCGCCCCACCACCCCCTCCACGGCCGTCAGCGTGCACCCCACGCCCTCAGCCTGACCGACGTGCCCCGCGGCATCCTCCGGCGCCCGCGCGGCAGCCATGACCGCCCGAAGCGCCAACCGGCAGGCACGCTCCGACAAAGGGCCCGCTCCCGACAGAACCTCCGCCACCGCCCCGGCATGCTCCGCCTGCCGCTCCGCCTGCCGCTGTGCCGCCGCACTCTCATCGCGTGGTTTGCGCCCCGACGCCCTGCCCCTAGCCTCGCCGTTTCACTTGCTGCGGCGTCCGGATCTTGAGCGGGAAAGCGAAAGTGCCTCCTGAACTGGGAAGATGAGGCTTGTCGAAGGTCTCTGTCATCACAGCAGGAAGGCACTTTCTGCGTGCACACTACCGGGTCGCGCCCCAAACTCGTCGTCTCGGCCGACGGCCACGGGGTGGTCAGCCATGCCGGCTCCCGTCTACTGGCCGAACTGGCCGATGCCACCGGCCTGACCGCGGCCTTCGCCACCTCGCCGCCGCGCTGATGGGATGGCTGCTGGCCCGGCGCTCACCCATCCGAGCGCGGCCGGTGCGCAGCGATCCCAGCTTCATCGGGGCCTCGGAGGTGCGATGATCTGCCTGCCGTCCGGTGGCTGAGCCTTCTCAGGCCATGCTCGGCGTTGCCCGCCTCCACAACATGGCCCTCACGGGACAACCCCAACGGTGAAGAGACAGCTCTCAGCGCGGAGTTGATCGTCGGCGAGCTGATCACCAACGCCGTCCGCCACGGCCCAGGATGCACCCGCAGTCACGGGTCCGCTCCTGGTCGGTGACGTCGACCGTGGACACCGCCATGCCGAGGATCCTGCAGTGCGGGTCCTGGAGCCGGAGCCCCGACACCTCGACGGCCCGCCTCTGCTTGGCCCCGCTCAACTGCTTGACGTGCATGACGTGTTGCCGCAGCGGCTTGCCGGTTGCGGATGTGGGTGGTCGACGGTACCTGGGAGCGGGTCTTCACCCGAGGAACCCTGGAGCACCCGGCCGAGCGCCGGACCCCAGCCATGCCCACCCGCCCACAGCCACAGGCCACCACAGTCAGCCCAGCTCAGCCAACCCAACTGAAACGGGGAGGCTAGGGGAGCTCTGTCCGCTGGCACGCAGCATCGCCAGCGCGGCCACCCGAGGACCCTCGTGCCACGACCTGGTGCAGCACTGCCCGCCCATAGCGGGGATCCCGGCAGGCAACCGCCAGTGACAGCGCCCGCGCCCGCAACGTCGCCGGAGCGGCCACACTCTGGTGCCGCAGCAGATTGGCATGCAACATCGGAATCGCCCGCACCAGCTGCAGCCCGAACCGTGCCGCCTTGCCGCTCCCGGGCGAGAACCACCCCAGCAGCTGCTCCCAGTCCGCCGCCCGCAGCCCCCGCGCAGGTGCCAGTCCCCCCGCGTCAACAGCACCCCAGCGGGAGACTGCCGACGCCGCGCTGCCGCGAGCTCGGCGAAACGCGGCCGCAGCCGCAGCCTGACAAGCTCCGCATGGATGCGGACCACGGCCGCATCGAGCTGGACCACCACATGTATGGCGTACTCCAGGATCAGTTGCTTCAGCTCACCGGTCGCCCGCAGATCCAGGTCGAACCGGTCGGCCAGCTGCGCCAGCATGTCCGCCTGGCCCACCATCGCTCCGTCGAGGTGATCGTGCTCGACGAACACCTGCCCCGATAGGTCCGACAGACTGGCGTCCAAGGCCTCATCGCCGTTCAGGGCGGCCAGGGCCCGGTGGATCCTGGACAGCCCGTCGATGGGGATCTCCCGGGGCACGAGGCCGTCACTGGCCATCTGCGCCCACAGCCGCTGCACCAGGCGTCCTCGCGGTGTCGCGCTGTACCGCCAGCGTGCCCCGTTCAGCTCGTGCTACCGCTCGACGTGCGAGTCCGGGTGCCCGGAGACGGCGAGGAACGTGTCACTGAGCGCGCGCAACCGCGCGGTCACGACGGTCAGCGCCAGCTCCATCCCCGCGACGGCGAGCGCGGCACGCACCTCCGCCGGGGTCAGATGGTCCACCGACTGCTCAAGCACATCCATGATCGCCAGGTACTGCCCGCGCAGCGGACTGAGTAGATAGCCCACCACCCGCGCCGGGTCTCCCGCGGCCATGCCCGCGTCAGCCCAGCCCTCGACCACCCAGTCCGTCTCACCGTCACTCGCGAAGACCTCCGGAATCGCGGTACCCACAAACACCTCCCAACCGAGACCTATAGGTCCGAAAAGAGAGTAGATGGGGGCACTGGCAATCAGACCGGAGACCGGTGGCACCCGGCAGCCGACAGCTGCGGCGACCGGACCTTCAGCGCGGTATCGGCACGTCTCAGGTGGGTGCGCCCGTGCAACGGCAGAGCAAGCGGCCTCGGTCTGGAAGGCACGTCTGGCGGTTGGGGCTTGCGGCCAGTGAGCGTTTTCAGCGTTGCCTCTCCAGGGTGAGGACGGCTTTGGCGATGACGGTCATGCGGTTGGGGCTGATGCGGGATCTGCGGAAGATCTGCCAGGACTTCAGCCTCGCCATGCCGCGTTCGACGGGAGCCCGGGCCTGGGCGAGTGCTCGGTTGACGGTTTGCTGGGTGAGGGTGAGCTCCCCGCCGGGTGGACGTCGTAGGCCAGTGGTGACGTGGGGGCCTGCGCCGGTATAGGCGCGGTCTGCGAGGACGGGCACGCCCTGGCGTTCGCAGATCCGGATGATGCGGTGGGTGCGGGCCGCGGTCAGGTCGTGGGTGCGTCCCGGTAGCGTGGGCGAGATCCACAGCACCTCGCCGGCCGGGTCGGTGACGACCTGGACGTTCACCCCGTGGCGGCGGTGCTTGGCCGAGTAGTCGGCGCGGCTGTCGCCGACCCGGTCGCACTCGGCGAGGGTCCCGTCCAGCAGGACGAAGTCAGGTTCTTCCGCGCGAAGTGTCTTCAGCAGGCCGGGGGCCCGGTCGGCGAGCAGTTCGACGACGGCAGTGACGCAGGCGTGGGCGGTGCCGACGGAAATCCCGAAGCCGTGCGCGATCCGCGCCAGGCTGTCGTGGCGGCGCAGGTACACAAGAGCGACCAGGGCACGCTGGTGCGGCGGGACTTTGCACCGTCGGTCACCCTCACGGGTGACGATGAGCATCGTGACCCACTCGACCAGCGCATGCGGCAGGTCGAGTGCGGCAGGATAGAAAACCAACAGGGCTCCTGCGCCGATGGGTTGAGACTTCGAACACCTCCCTCAACGGCACGGGAGCCCTGTGCGTTGCGCACCCCCTCACCCACACCGCCGACGTCACCCGACAGAGGCCACGTTGAAAACCCTCAGTGAACGTCCGCCACGTTGATGCCGCATGGAAGACACTTCCCAGCTCCGTCAGGCCGTCCTTACCTGGCTCAAGCAGGCACGCGACCTGTCCTCCGTACCCCAGACCATCAGCGATGCAGCGCTCACGGCGCTGCCGTGGAAGGCGGTGATGGCGGCTTGGCGGATGAGTTGGGTGAGGGATCCGATACGGCCGGCGGTTCGCTGGTGGAGGTAGGTGTGGTGGCGGGGGAGGGTGCACGACCTGGGAGCGGCCCACTCTCCCGGGTCGCGGCAGGCCCTTCGCAGTCTCCGCGGAAGATATCCCTGAGTCGTTCGACCTCGGCGTCGGTCCCGCGCCGAAGCCGACCGGCGCGATTGAGCAGAGCACGCAGCTGGCTGCGGGTGAGCCGGGCCGCTGCCGCCGAGATCGGTGCCGCGGCCAGGACCGCACGGGCGTGCTTGGAGTCCAGGTCCAGCGCACCGGCGCCGTGAAACGCCTGGAGAGCGGCTGGGTAGTACTCGCGCAAGTGGGAGCGGAGCCTGTTGACCATCTGGATCTTGTTCCAGATCGCGTCCTGATGGGCTCGGCCAGGACGGCGACGGCCTGGACGAGGGACGACCTGACCGACGGCGGCAGCGACCGCCTGGTCGACGCCCTGTACGCATGGGGCGACGAGCCCCGCAATCACACCCGCCTCAACGCGTTCCACGAGGCGGGCGCGGACCATGTGGCGATCCAGGTGGTGACGGGTGGCCCGACTCGCTGCCTCGAGAGGAATGGCGCCGCCTGGCAGCCGTCCTCGTCTGAGGCTGTCCCTCAGACCACGGTCCGACCGTCGTGCCGCGCCGGGCAGTCCCGCAGCAGCTTCCGGATCTGCTCGGAACGGTCGACCCCCGGTCCGAGCTCGTGCATACGGCGCTGCAGCAGCGCCCTCGTCGCGTCGTCCAGCTGCTCGCAGTGCCCCCTGAACACCTCGCGCAGTGCCTTCAGCGCCCAGTATTCGTTGAACGGCTTGTCCTCGGTCACCGCTGCCTCGGCGAGCGCGGGTCCCCACACCGGATCCGGGTTGGCGTACAGGTAAGCGGCGGCGGCCAGCCGCAACCCGCGGTCACCGCTGTGGAGATGCCGATCGACGTCGAAATCCCGGGCGCCCCGGAGCAGCCGGACCATCTCGTCCACCAGGTCGCTCATCGCCTGCGTCCGCGCGCGTCCGCTGGACATGGTCCACCGGATCTCGTTGTACCGCGCCGCCAGCCGATCGACGGGGTCGCCCGGCGGCGGCTCGGCGGGCCTACCGGTGGGCTGCGCCCTGCTGAGCGCCTCTCTCACCCCGTCGGCCAGGTCCTCGGCGGTCTCCTGGTGTCTCGCGTCGCTCTGTCTTGCCTCTCGGATGGCGTCCTGCGCTGTACTTTGGGCCTCTTCCACCTGCCTCTTCAGAGTGATTCCGAATCCGGAGACCTCGGAGAAGAAGACACCCAGGAGCACCAGGATCACGAGACCGGTGACGACCATGGGCGGATCTGTCATCTGGGGATGACGGCACACCCTGACGACGGTGCCGTTCGAGGCCAACTGCTGGTCGCACACCTCGGCCGTGAAGAACAGGACGACGGCCGCGCCTGCGGCGAGGACCACCAGCGAGGCCGCCATCCATTGAGATGGGCGGACCGCTTTTCGGCTCGCTCGCCGACGGGCCGCCGAGTCGTCGCCAACTCCAGTCGCGGTCATCCCCCACCCTTCGGCGCCTGCCGGCACAGGCCGCCATGCTGGCCTCCCCAACGGCCGCCTGGCAAGCAGGGCTTGCCGCCCGATATGCGGCGGGTAGGGGCTGACCGTCCCGCCGACCGACGGACCGACCGACCGCCCTCGCCCGGGCACGGCTCGATCCCGCGGTCGCGGCACCGTCACAAGGAAGTACGTCCGAGTGGGAGCCGGACCGGTCCTGACGGCGGCGCCGCGGCATCCCGCACACGATCTCCGAGCGGGCCGACCCGGTCTGATTCCGGCCGGCCATCGACGGAGCCGCCACCTATGCCCGCCGCCTTCCAGGCTTCGGTGGGGATCAGACGGCGGGCCGCTTCCTCAGCGCTGAGCGGTCCTGTCCATCGTCGTGACCAACAGCTCGGGGCCGACTTCCGAAGTGCTCCCCGAACTGCGGTAGGAACGCTGCTACTCGACGTCTGTAGAGCCACGACGTGCCCTGCTGCCCGCCTGTTTGTCAGACCTGCTGATCGCTGCCCACCAGCAGCTCGACTGCCCAATCGTGCTCGTCTGGGACAACCTGAACGTCCACAGGGCCGCCGACCTCCGGCAGTTCGTCGATGCCCGGGACTGGCTGACCATCTACTACCCGCCGCCCTATGCACCCGACCTCAACCCTGTCGAAGGGATCTGGTCCCTCCTGCGACGCGGCTAGCTCTCCAACGTCGCCCTCAGCAACCCCGAACACCTCGTCCAGCGCATCCGACGCGGCCTGCGGCAGATTCAGTACCGCAGTGACCTCATGCCCGGCTGCCTCGCCGAGACCGGCCTGACCATCAGACCCGCCTGATCCGGCACGACATCACGAGTGCGACCTCAATAGCCGTACACCACCCGCGGCACTACCCGACACCCCCGTTCGAGACATCGACAATCTGACCAGAAATACATGAAACAGAACAAGAGCTGTTGTGTATTTCGACAAGCCCGGACCATCCTGTCCCACGCTGATCAAGCGATCACACGCCTGAAGGACAGGGAGGAACGCATATGGCGCGGTTAAGGAAGCGATTTGCGGCGAGCGTAGGGGGCCTAGCGCTCATGGCCGGACTGGTCATGACTGGCGCCAATCCGGCAAATGCCGCATCCACGGAGGATCATTTCAGTTTCTCTTTCTACTATCCACCGGGAGTCACGGACGTCGAGATATTGGTGACCAACCGCACCAAGGGGATACCGGCCGGCTATGCCGACTTTATAGCCGACGGTGACATAGTCGTGGCCCACGACTCGGGCGCAGACGGCTATGGGATCGAGGCACATCTGAAAAGCAGCCCGCCGAAGATCGCCTCTACGCGAGGCCACAGCGCTCCGTATACTGACGCAGACAAGCGCGACCTCCCGGAGAACCACTCGTACCAATTCTGGGTGTGCGCCGTTAACGGCAATTGGTCGTCCTGCTCCGATACGCAACTCGTCGTTTCTTGACCTTAACAAGCTGTCGGAACTGCTGAGCGCCTCCGCAAGCGGGGGGCTCAGCAATGGCCTGCGTGACGCTGCTCGCAAGCTGCTCCAGCAGGTTCAGTATTCCCTGGCTTGCTGGAGTGGGCGCGTTGCGGCTCCGGATGCAAGTTTAACCTTCCCGGCATATCGGCGGAGGAGATGTACGAGTGCCAGGAATGCTTATTATCGCCTCAGTTCCCTGTGGCTTGGCCGCTTGGAGCGTTACCGTCCCGCCAGCTTGTTGAACGGCCTTCGCCACGATGGCCAATCCTAGGCCACTGCCTGGCAAGCTGCGGGCGGTTGGCGAGCGCCAGAAGCGGTCAAATACGCGGGGCAACTCGTCGGCAGAGATGCCCGGTCCTTGGTCCTTCACGGTCAGTCGGCCGTCGCGGAGCTGGAGACTTACAGCAGCTCCGGGAGGTGAAAATTTCACAGCGTTGTCCAGCAGGTTTACTACGGCTCTTTCGAGAGCGGCGGGATCTGAAGACACGTACCACTCATCTAGCTCGCTGGTAAAATCCAGCCCACTCGCACGATGCTTCACACGCTTCAGTGCACGGCTGGCCACCTCGTGGAGTGCGACGACGGGAACCGGTTCTTTGCCCAGATTGGCATCTGGCCTAGACAGCTCCTGCAAGTCGGCGATTAGCGTGGCCAGCTCGCTCACCTGGGATTCAACGGAATGCAGTAGCTCTCTCATGACCTGTTCAGGAATCTTCCGACCTGAAGTATGACTCCGGAGTAGAAGCTGTATGTTCGCTCGGAGTGACGTCAGGGGAGTGCGCAATTCGTGTCCGGCATCAGCAATGAGTTGTTGCTGTCGATCACGTGACACAGCAAGAGTCTCGGTCATGGTATTGAAGGTCCTGGAGAGTCTGGCAATCTCGTCTTTTCCGTGGACAGGAATGCGGACTGTCAGGTCTTGAGTGTGCGCGATGCGCTCCGCGACATCCGTGAGATCCTGTACTGGGCGCAAGCCGGCTCGACTGATTGCGATACCAGCCGTGGCCGCACCTGCGACACCAATCCCTGCAATCATCAGAAGGAGAAACGCCAAGTTATTCAGTGGCTTTTCTACGACATTGAGTGATTGCGCGATTGAGACCGCGTACTGACCCGGCATCCCTGGAGGCATATCGGGGCGAGTGGTCGAAACCCGTACCTTTCTCCCATCTTGGGTAGTGGCGTCATGAACGGCTGACCCTAAAACGCCGCGAGCAACAGCGATGTCGCTTCCGGAGACCTCGAACGTCTGATTGTCGGGAGCGGCACAGATCGTTCCATCCGGGGTAACAACCTGCACCATGTACGGGGTAGGTGTCTCATTTCGCTGTCCGCTTGCAGTTGACTCTGCACTACACGCGATCAACAGTTGTTGTACGTAGCGAGGCGAAGCCGCAACGTTCCGCAAATTCCTATCCAGTTGATCAGTCAACTGCTGTCTAGTGATGAGCCATGACGCCATGGCGACTGCACTGACAGCCACGGCTACGGCTGCGGCAGCAGCCAGTCCAAGCCGTAACCGCAGGCTCATACGCCGCAACGCATCCTTCATTTGAGTCTCCCCCTCAGGCGTCAGTCCATCGCGGGCCTTGCCGGTCAAGGCAAGGCCGCTACGCCGTGACAGCCGTCCGGGCCCCGGCGGGCTGCCAAGACTGCGAACGCGCACCGTCCAACCGCGCATGGTGCCTACACGGCCAGTGTGCGGGGCGAAGATGAAAAAGCCCTAAGACCGTGTCCTACATGGTCAGTTTGAGGAGCCGTTTGTAGCAGCAGAGGGCGGCGGCGAGTCCGAGGAAGGCCAGGGAGTTGCCTGGGTTGCGCTCGTAGCGGTGGTTGAGACGGCGGTAGCCAGTCAGCCAGGACATGGTGCGCTCGATGACCCACCTGCGTCGGCCGAGTCGTTCGCTGGAGTC
>NZ_JBIBVY010000045.1:0-14499 GCF_043080665.1 Streptomyces sp. NPDC014991 | reverse complement strand
CTCGATCAACGCCCACGACTCATCGGTCAGCTCATGACGACGCACCACGCACAGACCAACGACGCCGACACTTTGCGGACACGACCTAGGCCAGCGGCCTGGGCTGGGTCAACTCGTCGTACACGCTGAGGACCTGGGCGACGGTCTCGTCCTCCGTCGGCCAGGTCGAGGCCTGCCGCACCCCGCGCTCGCGCAGCCGCGCGCACCATCCGGGATCCGCCAGCAGCCGTACGACGGTGCCGGCCAGGGCGTCCGCGTCACCGTAGGGGACGAGGGCCGCCGCGTCGCCGACGAGGTCGGGGATGCCGCCGACGCGGGTCGCGACGAGCGGCACGCGCGCGTGCAGCGCCTCCTGGGCGAGAACGGACCGTGACTCCCAACTGCTGGTCAGCAGCGCCAGATCGGCGGCGGCGAGCAGTTCGGGCACGTCGTCCCGGCGTCCGATGAGCCGTACCGGCAGCTCCTCGTCCTCGATGCGCCGCTGGAGCACCGGGCGCAGCGGCCCCTCGCCCGCGACCACCACCAGCGGCACGGGGTCGAGGTCGCGCCAGGCCCGCGCCGCGTCGAGCAGGACGCCGTAGCCGCGCTGCCGGTCCAGGGAGCCGACGGCGATGAGCAACGGGCGTCCGGTGGCGCCGAGTTCGGCCCGGATCTTGGGCCGCAGCAGGTCGGGGTCGTCCGGGTCCGCCAGGTGACCGGGCCGGCGCCGGCCCGGCAGGGTGACGGCCGCGAGCCGGGCGTCGCGCGCACCGCTCCGCCGGGCCAGGTCGACCAGGTCGGAGCTGGTGCCGAGGACCACGGCCGCGGTCCGCACGACCCGACGCTCGAGCACCCGCAGCAACTGTGCCCGCGGGCCCTCCGCGCGGGTGCGGCCGTGCCAGGTGACCACCAGCGGGGTGTCGCGCCCGCTGAGCGCGAGCACGGTCCGGAAGGAGGCGTGCAGACCGTGCGCGTGCACCAGGTCGGCGTAGGCGCAGGCCGTCCGGAGCGCGGCCACGGAGACCGGGTCGCTGCTGCGCGGCACGTGCACGTGTTCGGCGCCGGCTCCGGTGAAGTCGTAGGCGCGTTCGGCCTCGACGGGGGCGCACACGGTAACCCGCACGCCCCGTGCCACGAGACCCTCGGCCAGGGAACGCACGTGCGCGCTGCTGCCGGCGTTGCCTCCGCCGAGCACCTGCACGGTGCGCAGCGGCGACTGGCCGTGCGGTGCGTTGCTGCTCACGGGGGTCACGTGGCCGGGCTCCTGGTTCGCGTGGGCGGTACGAGGAAACGTACAGAAGGTAGCGGGCTCAGGGGGCCGGAAGGGCGCACCCCGCGCGCCTCCCGGGCGGACGGTCCGGACCCGACGCCCGCCCCCCGTCCGCTGCCAAGCATGCCAGGGCGTACGGCCGTTCAGGGACAGCCGGGAGGGCGCACCGCGCGGCGGGCCGGGGCAATGCGCCGGAGCACATCACCCACACGGAGGAGGGGAATCTCGCCATGGCCGAACGCGGCCCCGACATACGGTGAGGTCAGACGCGCACGGCGCGCGCCCAGGCGCTCACCCGGTCCCCGTACCGGGCCGCCACCACCACCGCGACCGCGTGGGCGAGCAGTCCCGAGCGCCGGTTCCCCGCCACCACGGCCGCCCCCAGCGCGGCGCCGAGGGCGTGCGCCCCCGTGTCCCCGAGCATCGTCCGTTCCGCCAGGTCCTCCGGCAGCACGGCCGCGGCCGCCCCCAGCGCACCGGCGGCCAGCTGCCCGGCGGCCCCCGCTCGCGCCGCCGCCGGCGCGCCGAGCAGGAGCACCACGCCGGCGGCCCGTCCGGGCCGTACGTCGACGAGGTTGACCAGATGGGCGGTGCCCGCGATGGCGGCCCCGGCGAGCAGTCGGTCGAACGGGTGTTCCTTCAGCAGTGCCCCCGCGGCCAGCGCCGCGGCCGAGATCCCGAACAGCTTCACGGCCCCGCTGGTGACCTCGCCGTCGCGCAGCGCCCCCAGATGCGCGCGGAAACCGCGCCGGTGGTCCCCGGCCACGTCGTCGTACGCCCCGCACGCCCCGGCGGCGAGGACCGCGAGCCCGGCCCCGGGACGCACCCGGGCCGCGGCGAGGGCCGCACCGAGTGCCGCGGCGGGCCCGGCGTACAGCCCGACGGCGCGCCCGGCGTGGTTCGTCCGCTCCCAGCGCTCCCGTCCGCCGGGGGCCCGGGCGCGCAGCAGAGCCTGCCCGGCCCGGGTGAGTGCGGCGGCGAGGAGGAAGGTGCGGGACGGTCGCGTCGTGCTGATCATCCGGTCACCCCGGTCGTCGCAGAGGTGCGGTCTCAGAGGTCGGCCCTGGCCGTCGCCAGGAGTTCCTCCGCGTGTGCCCGGGCCGTCTCGGAGTCCTCCTGGCCCGCCAGCATGCGGGACAGCTCGCGGATGCGGTCCTCGCCCTCCAGGACCTTCACGCCGGAGCGGGTGACCGATCCGTCGTCGGTCTTCTCCACCAGCAGCTGCCGGTCGGCGAACGCGGCGACCTGCGGCAGGTGGGTGACCACGACGACCTGCGCGGTCCGGGCGAGCTTCGCCAGGCGCCGGCCGATCTCGACCGCGGCCTTGCCGCCGACCCCGGCGTCGACCTCGTCGAAGAGGTACGTCGGCACCGGGTCGGTGCCCGCGAACACGACCTCCACGGCCAGCATCACCCGGGACAGCTCACCGCCGGACGCGCCCTTGGCGATGGGCCGGGGCGGGGCGCCGGGGTGCGGGGCGAGAAGCAGTTCGACCTCGTCCACGCCCGACGGCCCGTAGGCGACCGTACGGCCGCCGACCTCCACGCCTTCGGGGTCCTCGGTCTGCCGGATGTCGAAGGACACGCGCGCGTGGGGCATCGCCAGCGAGGCCAGCTCGGCGGTCACCGCGGCGGCGAACCGCTCGGCGGCCTCGGCGCGCGCGTCGGTCAGCGCCTGCGCCAGGCCGCCCAGCTCGGCGCGCAGGGCGTCCCGCTCGGCGGTCAGCTCCCCGGTCCGCTCGTCGTCGCCGTCCAGCTCGGTGAGGCGCGCGGCGCTCTGCTCGGCCCAGGCGAGGACGGCGTCGACGTCCTCGCCGTACTTGCGGGTCAGTGCCGTGAGCGCGGCCCGTCGCTCCTCCACGGCGGCCAGTCTCAGCGGATCGGCGTCCAGGTCGTCGGCGTATCCGGCCAGTTCGCCCGCCACGTCGCCGAGCAGGATCCCGATCTCCCCGGCCCGGTCGGCGAGCGCGCCCAGCGCCGGGTCGTGGGAGCGTACGGCCTCCAGCGCCCGGTGGGCGCCCGCGACGAGGGTCGAGGCGTCGATCCCCTCCGGGTCCTCCGGAATGCCCGCGAGAGCGGCGTGCGCGGCTGTCGCGGCGGACGCCAGCGCCTCGGCGTGCCCGAGCCGCTCCGCCTCCTCGGCCAGCTCCGCGTCCTCCCCGGGCCGCGGCTCCACGGCGGCGATCTCGTCCAGCCCGTACCGCAGCAGGTCGGCTTCCTGCGCCCGCTCACGGGCGCGTGTGGTGATCTCCTCCAGTTCGGCGGAGACGGCCCGCAGCCGCCGGTACGCCTCCGAGTAGGCGGCGAGCGGCACGGCGACGGCGTCGCCCGCGTACCGGTCCAGGGCCTGCCGCTGCCGGGACGACTTCAGCAGCCCCTGCTGGTCGGTCTGCCCGTGCACGGCCACCAGGTCGTCGGCCAGTTCGGCGAGCAGCCCGACGGGCACGCTGCGCCCGCCCAGATGCGCCCGGGAGCGGCCCTCGGCGGAGACGGTCCTGGTGATCAGCAGGGCCCCGTCGTCCAGCTCGGCGCCGGCCTCCTCGGCGCGGACGACGGCGGTGGCGTCGGCGGGTACGGCGATCCGCCCCTCGACGACGGCCTTGTCGGCGCCGATCCGCACGAGCGCCGGGTCCGCCCGGCCGCCGAGCAGCAGCCCCAGGCTGGTGACCACCATGGTCTTGCCCGCACCCGTCTCACCGGTGACAGCGGTGAACCCCGGTGACAGCTCGACGACAGCGTCGTCGATGACCCCGAGTGACCGTATCCGCATCTCCTCCAACACGGAACAGACCATACGAGGTCCGGGGCGGGGAGTGCACATGGCCCGCCCGTGCCGGTGCGCCGAGTGGTGCGGCCGCGACGAGCGACGAAGCACCCGCACCCGCCGGCGAACCGCGGTCGGCCCCCCGATCCGCTAGTGCGGCGCTCCCCGCCACCCGGTCGTCGGCAGCGCGAACTTCGCCACGATCCGGTCGGTGAACGACGAGTGGTGCAGGCGGGCCAGCCGCACCGGTACGGCCCCCCGCCGCACCTCCACCCGCGCCCCCGGCGGCAGCTCGACGGTCCGCCGCCCGTCGCACCACAGGACCCCGGGCGGGACATGCGGCAGGACCTCCACCGCCAGCACCGAGTCCGGCGAGGTGACCAGCGGCTTGGCGAACAACGCGTGCGCGCTGATCGGCACCATCAGCAGCGCCTCCACCTCGGGCCACACCACCGGTCCCCCGGCGGAGAACGCGTACGCGGTGGAGCCGGTCGGCGTGGACAGCACGACCCCGTCGCACCCGAACCCCGTCACCGGCCGCCCGTCGATCTCCAGCACGACTTCCAGCAGCTTCTCGGCGCCGGCCTTCTGCACGGCCGCCTCGTTCAGCGCCCAGTCGGTGTGCACGATGTCCCCGTTGCGGTGCACGACGACGTCGACGGTCATCCGCTCCTCGACCTCGTACGACCGTGCCACCACCCGGTCCACCACCCGGTCCAGGTCGTCCCGCTCGGCCTCCGCGAGGAACCCCACGCGGCCGAGGTTGACGCCGAGCATCGGCACCCCGGAGGCCCGCGCGAACTCGGCGCCCCGCAGCAGCGTCCCGTCACCACCGAGCACGATCAGCAGCTCGCACCCGTCGAGGCACTGCGGGGTGGCCTCCTTGACGAGCCCCACCTCGTCGGGCAGCGGCAGGTCGCGGGCCTCCTCCTCCAGCACCCGCACCCCGATGCCGTGCCGGAGCAGGCCCTTGACGACGAGTTCCGCGCTGCGGATCGCCGCGGGCCGCCCGGTGTGGGCGAGCAGGAAGACAGTACGCGCCAGGTTCTGTGTCACCGGGGCCCCTCCGCCACTGCACGGTCGACGTCGGCCGGGTCCACCTGGGGTGCTCCCGCCCGCAGCCAGAGAAAGTACTCCACGTTCCCCGAGGGCCCGGGCAGCGGACTCGCGGTGACGCCACGCACCCCGAGCCCCAGCTCCCAGGCCTTCCGGGCCACTCCCCGCACGGCCTCCGCCCGCAGCTGCGGACTCCGTACGACACCCCCGCTGCCGAGCCGCTCCTTGCCCACCTCGAACTGCGGCTTGACCATCATCACCAGGTCGGCGTCCGGCGTCACGCACCGCTTCAGGGCGGGCAGCACCAGCCCGAGCGGGATGAAGGACAGATCGCCCACGACTAGATCCACCGGCTCCCCATCGATCGCCTCAAGCGTCAACTCGCGTACGTTCGTACGGTCCTTGACGGTGACGCGTTCATCGTTGCGCAGACTCCAGGCGAGCTGCCCGTAGCCGACGTCCACCGCGACGACGTGGGCGGCGCCCGCGCGCAGCAGGACATCGGTGAAGCCGCCGGTGGACGCGCCGGCGTCCAGCGCGCGCCGGCCCTCGACGGCGAGGCCCTGCGGCAGGAAGGCGGCGAGCGCGCCGGCGAGCTTGTGCCCGCCCCGGGACACGTAGTCCGGGTCGCTGTCGTCGGCCCGGACCACGATCGCCGCAGCGGCCTCCACCTGGGTGGCCGGCTTGCTCGCCACGGTCCTGCCGACGGTGACCCGGCCGGCGGCGATCAGCTGGCCGGCGTGCTCGCGCGAGCGGGCGAGCTTCCGGCGGACCAGCTCCGCGTCGAGACGGCGGCGTGCGACTCCTGCCACGTTCGGTTCAGCTCCTGCTCTTCGTACGGCGGTCACGGGGTGCGACCCGGAGGGTCTCATCGGGGACCGGCGGTCGGGCGACGGTCCGGAACCGGGGGTCCCGGGCGGGCGTCGAGCGCGGTGAGCGCGTCGCGCAGCCCCCGGTGTACATCCTCGTACACCTCGGTGTGCCCGTCGGTGGCGAGGTGGCCGGCGTCGGCCAGCCGCTCCAGCAGGGCGTCGATCCCGGCGTCGCCGGTGGGGGTGATCGGGATGTTCAGGGGGGCCGGGGCGGCGGGCTCGTACGCGGGCTCCGTCGCGGCGGAGGTCCCGGCCTCGGACACGGACTCGCTCATGCCCAGACGCTACCCCGAACCGCTGGGGTACCGTCGGTGGCGATGGCCACGATCGAGGAGTGCCGCGCCGCACTGGGGAAGCTTTCGGACAACATGCAGGGGGCCGGGGGCGAGGTGCAGGCCGCCGCCGCCCTGGACCGCTCGGTCAGCTGCCACATCACCGACCTCGACGTCACCTTCGCGGGCCGGCTGACCGGCGGCCGGATCGAGATCGACGCGACCCGTCCGGGGGAACCTCGCGAGCGGGCGCAGATCCGGCTCGCCATGGCCGGCGACGACCTGGTGGCCCTGGTGAGCGGCGGGCTGAACTTCGCGACCGCCTGGGGCTCGGGCCGGGTCCGGCTGGAGGCGAGCCTGCTGGACCTGTTCCGGCTCAGGAAGCTGCTGTGACCCGCCGCGCCCGCGCCTTCCGGGCGGCCGGCACCACCAGCGGGGTGCCGGTCTCGGGGTCGTCGATGACCTGACAACGCAGCCCGAAGACCTCCTCGACCAGCTCCGCCGTGACGATGTCCTGCGGGGCGCCCTCGGCGACCACCTCGCCGTCGCGCAGGGCGATCAGATGGGTGGCGTAGCGGGCGGCGTGGTTCAGGTCGTGCAGGACGGCGACCAGGGTGCGGTTCTGGGTCTCGTGCAGCTCGGCGCACAGGTCGAGGACGTCGATCTGGTGCTGGATGTCCAGGTAGGTGGTCGGCTCGTCCAGCAGCAGCAACGGGGTCTCCTGGGCCAGCGCCATGGCGATCCACACGCGCTGGCGCTGACCGCCGGACAGCTCGTCCACGTACCGGTCGGCCAGCTCGGCGACCCCGGTCTGCCGCATCGACTCCCGGACGACCCGCTCGTCCCGCGCGGACCACTGGCGCAGCAGGCCCTGGTGCGGGTAGCGGCCCCGGCCGACGAGGTCGGCGACGGTGATCCCGTCGGGGGCGACGGACGACTGCGGCAGCAGACCGAGGGTCCGCGCCACCTTCTTCGCGGGCATCGAACGGATGGCCTGCCCGTCCAGCAGCACCCGGCCCCGGGTCGGCCGGAGCATCCGGGACAGCGCCCGCAGCAGCGTCGACTTGCCGCACGCGTTCGGGCCGACGATCACCGTGAACGAGTGGTCGGGGATCTCCACGGACAGCTGGTCCGCGATGACGCGCCCGTCGTAGGCGAGGGTGACGTTCTCGGCGGACAGGCGGTTCACAGTGCTCCTAGGGGTGTTCGGGGACGCGTCGCTCATATCCGGCCCGCCCGGCGCTCGGCGACCAGCAGCCACAGCAGGTAGCCCCCGCCGAGGACGCCGGTGACGACGCCGACGGGCAGCTGGTCGGCGCCGAAGAGGCGCTGGGAGACCCAGTCGGCGGCGACCAGCAGGGCGGCACCCATGCAGAGGGAGGGCACCAGGTTCGGCCCCGGCGATCGGGTCAGGCGCCGGGCGAGCTGCGGCGCGGTGAGCGCGACGAAGCTGACGGGGCCCGCGGCGGCGGTGGCGGTGGCGGTGAGCAGGACGGCGCAGACCATCAGCAGGAGCCGGACGCGCTGCACGCGCACACCGAGCGCGTTCGCGACGTCGTCGCCCATCTCCATCATCCGCAGGCCGCGCGCGTTGACGAGGACCAGCGGGACGAGGACGGCGCACAGGGCCAGGAGCGGGCGGACCTGGTCCCAGTCGCGGCCGTCGAGCGAGCCGGTCATCCACACCACCGCGCGGGCCGCGTCGACCAGGTCGGCCTTGGTGAGCAGGTAGCCGTTGACCGCGGTGACGATCGCGTTGACGCCGATACCGACCAGGACCAGCCGGTATCCGTGCACACCCTGCTTCCAGGCGAGCAGGTAGATGGCGAGGCCGGTCACCAGTCCGCCGATCAGCGCGCCGACGGTGACCTGGGCGGCGCTGCCGGACACCAGCACGATCACCACGAGCGCGCCGGCCGTCGATCCCTGCGACAGGCCGAGCACGTCCGGACTGCCGAGCGGGTTGCGGGAGACGGCCTGGAACAGGGCACCGCCGAGCCCCAGCGACGCACCGACCAGCAGGCCGACGAGCACCCGCGGCAGCCGCAGCTCGTTGACGATGAAGTCCTGGTAGGCGGTGCCGTTCCCGGCGAGGGTCCTGAGCACGTCGGCCGCCGGGATCCCCGCCTCACCGGTGCCGATCAGCGCGATCCCGGCGGCGAGCGCGGCGGCCAGCACCAGCACGACGACGGTCAGGACACGCGGGTCCAGCCGCAGGGACAGCCCGCCGGGCATGCGGACGGCACGGCTCCTGGTGTGGGTCTTCACAGCTGGGCCGTCCTCCGCCGTCGTACGAGAAAGATGAAGACCGGGCCGCCGATGACCGCGGTCACGATGCCGACCTGCACCTCGGAGGGCCGGGCCACGACCCTCCCGAGGACATCGGCGCCGAGCAGCAGCACGGGCGCCAGCACCGTGGCGTACGGCAGGATCCAGCGCAGGTCGGGGCCGGTGAAGGAACGGACCACGTGCGGGACCATCAGGCCGACGAAGACGATCGGGCCGCAGGCGGCGGTCGCCGCACCGCACAGCACCACGGCGGCCAGCATGGCCAGCGCGCGGGTCCGGCCGAGGTTCGCGCCGAGGGCCCGGGCGGTGTCGTCGCCCATCTCCACGGCGTTCAGCGGCCGGGCCAGGGCGAGCGCGAGGACGGTGCCGACCGCGAGGAAGGGCAGCACCTGGAGGATGGTCGAGTCGGTGGCCGAGGCCAGTGAACCCACCGTCCAGAAGCGCATCTTGCCCAGGGCCGCGCCATCCGTGATCATCACGGCCTGGAGATAGCCGTAGAGGGCCGCACTGATCGCCGTACCGGCGAGCGCGAGCCGCACCGGGGTGGCGCCCCGGCTGCCGCCGAGGAACCACACCAGCGCGCCGACCGCCGCCGCACCGAAGAACGCGAACCACACATAGCCCGTCAGGCTGGTGACGCCGCAATAGGTCATGGCCGTGACGACGGCGGCGGAGGCGCCCGCGTTGATGCCGAGCAGCCCGGGGTCGGCCAGCGGATTGCGGGTCAGCGCCTGGAGCACCGCGCCCGACAGACCGAGCGCGGCACCGACCAGCAGCCCGAGGACCGTGCGCGCGAGCCGGTCGTCCACGACGACGTCGCCGTACGTCCCCGAGGCGTGGAACAGGCCGTGCCAGACCTGGTCCAGCGACAGCGCCTTGGCCCCGATCGCGATGCTCGCCAGGGTGACGAACGCCAGGAGCACGACCGAGAGCAGGAGCCCAACAGCCCTTGCCGCCCATCGCATCGGGGGCGCGGCCGCGGCTCCCGCGCGCTGTTCCGGAGGACTGTCGACCAACACCAGGTTAGGGTAGCCTACCCTGCACGCGATCACGATCCCCGGTGCCCGCACATCCCGCCGGGAGACTGCCTCAGAGTCCCAGCCGGGCCAGCGCCTTGCCCCCGTCCAGCTCGCACGAGCCGTCCCCGGCCGCCGTCCACGCCGCCGCGCACAGTGCCCGCAGCCCGTCCAGCGCCTCCCCGTCACCCTCCAGCGCCAGCCGGCCGGACCCGGCCGTCGCCGTCCAGCCACCGCAGCGGAATCCGTCACCCTCTGCGGTGACCTCCGGCTGCCCGGTGAGCAGCCCGCGCAGATCGGCGTCCACATACGTCGGCCGGTGCCGCGGCGGGGCGGAGAGCAGCTGCGCCGCGTCGGTGACGCCGGTCAGCACCAGCAGCGAGTCGACCTCTCCGTGGAACGCGCCCTCGATGTCCGTGTCCAGCCGGTCCCCGACCACCAGCGGGCGTTCGGCGCCGGTCCTGATGATCGTCTCCCGGTGCATCGGGGGCAGCGGTTTGCCCGCCACCTGCGGCTCGGCACCGGTCGCGATGCGCACGACCTCCACGGCCGCCCCGTTGCCCGGTGCGATGCCCCGCCCGCTCGGGATCGTCAGATCGGTGTTGGACGCGAACCACGGCACCCCGCGCCTGACCGCGTACGACGCCTCCGCGAACCGCCCCCACGGCAGATCGGGCCCGCCGTACCCCTGCACGACCGCCGCCGGGTCGTCGTCCGCCGACTCCACCGGCACCAGGCCGCGCTCACGCAGCGCCACCCGCAGCCCCTCCCCGCCGATCACCAGCACCCGCGCCCCGGCCGGCACCTGATCGGCGATCAGCCGTGCGACGGCCTGCGCGGAGGTGATGACATCACCGGCACCCGTCGGTATCCCCAGCTCCGTGAGGTGCCCGGCCACGGCGTCCGGGGTCCGCAGCGCGTTGTTGGTGACGTAGGCGAGACGCATACCCCCCTCGCGCGCCACGTCCAGCGAGTCGACCGCGTGCGCGATCGCGTTCCCGCCCGCGTACACCACCCCGTCCAGATCGAGCAGCGCCGTGTCGTACGCCTCGCTCAGGGGCCGCCCACTGCCCTCGGGCCTCGTCCTGACACCCTGGCTCATGTCGCATCGCTCCTCGTTCGCTGGCCTTTCCCCCGATCATCCCGCACGCCGCCGGCCCCACGTACGATGCCGGGATGAAGACAGCAGGTCACTCGGAGGCAACTGCGCGCCGAGGCCTGGAACTCACCCCGTTCCGAGGCCTCCGTTACGACCCCGACCGGGTCGGCAGCCTCGCCTCCGTCACGTCCCCTCCCTACGACGTCGTCGTGCGCCCCGACGGCCTGCACCACCTCCAGTCCGCCGATCCCCACAACATCGTCCGGCTGATCCTGCCCCAGGCCGGCACCCCGAGCGCCCGCACCGAGCAGGCGGCCGACACCCTCCGCCGCTGGCTGGACGAGGGCATCCTCATCGCGGACCCGGAACCCGGTCTCTACGTGTACGAGCAGCAGGACACCGAGGGCATACTCCAGCGCGGGGTCATCGGCACCCTGCGCGTCACGGATCCCGCCGAGGGCGTGGTGCTGCCGCACGAGGACGTCATGCCTCCCGTGGTCGCCGACCGCGCGGCCCTGATGCGCGCCACACGCGCGAACCTCGAGCCGTTGCTGCTGACGTACCGGGGCGACGGCACCGCCGCCGAGGTCGTCGAACGCACGGCCGGCAGCCCGCCGCTACTGGCCACGACCACCGAGGACGGCTTCCACCACCGCCTGTGGTCCGTCACCGACCCCGGCGACGTCACGCGCGTCCGGTCCGACCTCGCCGGCCGGCAGGCCCTGATCGCCGACGGCCACCACCGCTGGGCCACCTACCTGCGGCTGCACGCCGAACACCCCTCGCCCAGCCCCTGGGACCACGGCCTGGTACTCCTGGTGGACACGGCCCGCTACCCGCTGCGGGTCCGCGCCATCCACCGGCTGCTGCACGGCCTGCCGGTCGCCGACGCCCTGACGGCCGTGGCGGGCCTGTTCCGGACACAGCGACTCGACATGCGGCTGCCCCAGGCCCTGGAGGCGCTCGCCGACGCCTCCTGCGAGGGCAACGCCTTCCTGCTGGCCGGCGACGGCGTCTTCCACCTCCTCGACCGTCCGGACCCGGACCTGCTGGCCCGGACGATCCCGGCGGACCGCCCGGCCGCCTGGCGTTCCCTGGACGCCACGGTCCTGCACACCACACTGCTGGAGCACGTCTGGCGGATCCCGGAGGACTCCCCGGCCCACATCGCCTACATCCACGACACGGCCGCGACGGTCGATAAGGCGGAACGCGACGGCGGCACGGCCGTCCTGATGCACCCGGTCCGCGAGGAGGTCGTCCGCGATCTGGCCCGGCAGGGCGTCACGATGCCCCGCAAGTCGACGTCGTTCGGTCCGAAACCGGCCTCGGGGCTGGTGCTGCGCGCGCTGGACATCTGACCGGACAGAAGCGACGGCACCGGACGGCACGAAAAAGAGGGCAGGCTCCCCGGGGAGCCCGCCCTCTTCGTCACCGACCTGCGTCAGTCCTTGTCACCGGCCTCCGGGGAGGCGACATCCCGGGGCTCGACGGCCTCGGCGGGCTCCCCGGCCTCGACGGGCTCGCCCGGCGCCTCGGACTCGGTGAGCTCCTCGACCTCGCCGGACTCGGCGTGCTCCTCGGACTCGGCGTGCTCGACTGCCTCGACGGGCTTGCCGGACTCCTCGCCGGACTCCTCGGACTCATCCTCGGCCAGGGCGTCGACGAACTCCACGCCGTCCAGCTCTGCCAGCCGGTCCGACGCGTCCGTGCTGCCGTCCCGGTCGGCCTCGACCGCCTTGGCGAACCACTCGCGCGCCTCGCGCTCCCGGTCGGCGGCCAGCAGCGCGTCGGCGTACGCGTAGCGCAGGCGAGCGGTCCACGGCTGCACCGACTGGGAGGCCAGCTCGGGGCTCTGGAGGGTCACGATGGCCGCGTCCAGCTGCCCCATGTCACGCCGGGCACCGGCGGCGACGAGCCGCATCTCGACCTGGCCGGCCTTGTCCAGCTTGTGCACCTCCGGCGCGCCGGCCATGTCCAGCGCCTTCTCCGGCCGTCCGAGCCCGCGCTCGCAGTCGGCCATCACCGGCCACAGTTCCACGGTGCCGGTCATCCGCCGGGCGGCCCGGAACTCCCCGAGGGCCTCGGCGTACTTCTGGGTGGCGTACGCGGCGAACCCGGCGGCCTCCCGTACGGCGGCCACGCGGGACGCCAGGCGCAGGGCCACCTTGGAGTAGGCGTACGCGCCCTCCGGGTCCTCGTCGAGGAGCCGGGCGACCATCACCAGGTTCTTGGCGACATCCTCCGCGAGCGTCTTGGGCAGACTCTGAAGCTCCTGCCGGACGTCCTTGTCGATCTCGTCGCCCGTGACATCCTCCGGGATCGGCAGCCGCTTGATCGGCTCCCGGTCCCGGTCCCGCTCGTCCCGGAACCGGCTGCCACCACGGTGGTCGTCCCGGCGATCGTCACGGCGGTCGTCCCGCCCGTCACGACCCCGGAAGCCACCGGGTCGACCACCGCGGTCGTCCCGGTGCGGCGCGCGGCCACCGCGGTCGTCCCGGCGGTCGTCACGACGGAAACCACCGCGCTCACCGCGGTCGTCGCGACTCCGGAAGCCGCCCCGGTCCTCACCGCGACGGTCGTCACGGCGCTCGACACGGCTGTCGTCACGACGGAAGCCGCCGCGGTTGTCGTCGCGGCGCTCGTCACGACGGTCGTCGCGGCGGAAGCCGCCGCGGTTGTCGTCCCGGCGGAACGAGGGACGGTCGCCGCCCCGGTCCCCGCCACGGTCGTCGTCACGGCGGTACGACGGGCGGTCGCCACCGCGGTCGTCCCGGCGGAAGCCGCGGTCCCCACGGTCGTCCCGACGCGGCCCACGGTCACGATCGTCCCGCTGGAACGCCGGACGCTCACGCCGGTCATCACGCTGGAACGCCGGACGCGAAGTCCGGTCACCGTCACGGCGGTCATCGCGCTGGAACGCCGGACGCGAAGTCCGGTCACCGTCACGGCGGTCATCGCGCTGGAACGCCGGACGCGAGGTCCGGTCGCCGTCACGGCGGTCATCACGCCGGCCGGCGAAGCCGCCACGGTCGCCACGCTCGCCGTGGCCGCCACCACGGCGGTCGTCACGACGGTCGTCGCGGCGGAAGCCACCCCGGTTGTCGTCCCGGCGGAAGCCGCCGCGGTTGTCGTCCCGGCGGAACGAGGGACGGTCGCCGCCCCGGTCCCCGCCACGGTCGTCGTCACGGCGGTACGACGGGCGGTCGCCACCGCGGTCGTCCCGGCGGAAGCCGCGGTCCCCACGGTCGTCCCGACGCGGCCCACGGTCACGATCGTCCCGCTGGAACGCCGGACGTGAACCCCGCTCACCCTCACGCCGGTCATCGCGCTGGAACGCCGGACGCGAACCCCGGTCGCCCTCACGGCGATAACCGCCGCCACGGCTGTCGTCACGACGGTCGTCACGACGGAAGCCACCGCGCTCGCCACGGCTGTCGTCACGACGGTCGTCGCGGCGGAAGCCACCGCGGTCGTCGTCGCGCCGGCCGGAGCCCGCACGGTCGTTGTCACGACGGCCGCTGTCACGACGGTCGTTGTCCCGGCGGAAGCCACCACGGTCGCCGCGGTCACCTCGGTCGCCGCGGTCACCTCGGTCGCCGCGGAAGCCCCCGCGGTCGCTCCGGTCACCACTGTCCCGTCGCCGCTGGTCGCGCTCCGGTCGGTCGTCGGGAGAGTTGGTGGGCATGGTGACTCCTTCTTCGGTACACAAGCATGGTAAAAGCAAAAGGACCCCTGGTCCCAGCTGAACGCTGGGACCAGGGGTCCTCCAAATATTGTTCGGCGGCGTCCTACTCTCCCACAGGGTCCCCCCTGCAGTACCATCGGCGCTGTGAGGCTTAGCTTCCGGGTTCGATATGTAACCGGGCGTTTCCCTCACGCT
>NZ_JBIBVY010000044.1:0-16039 GCF_043080665.1 Streptomyces sp. NPDC014991 | reverse complement strand
GACGACCCACGGCCGCGACTGACGCTTTCCCACGACCAGACCAACGAGCAGTCTCGCCGATAGTCACATGATCAACGACTTCTGTTAGGGCCAGTTAGCGATGAACGTGTCCCTCGACGGCATGCGCCAGAGGTGGCCGGCGCGGCAGGAAGTCCCGCGCGAGCACCGGACGCGTCTCGTCCGGCCGCCGCCAAGGCCCGCCGCGCAACCCACTCCGGGTAGTGGCTCCGTTTCGCCGAGGGCGACGAGGGCCGGCCCGTCGGCCAGTACGTGGTACGCCTCCATGGCAGCCGGTAGTCGAGGTCCGCGCAGGCTTCGTCCCGGCGTGGAATACCGGGACGGGGCGCACCCATGTGGTTGGTCAGGCGGCGGTCGCCCAGGAGCTGCCGCCCGTTGGCCATGCGTCCGCCCACCGCTCCAGCAGCCGCGCCCACTGCTCGCTGCGCTCGGGGCTGGCTGGCTGGCTCATCAGGTTCCGGATCGCCTCGTTGATGTCGTCTGCGGACGTGCAGGCGAGCCCGCCGCGCGGGGGACGGGTGGGCATACCACCAGGTTATGGGTCAGGTCTGACACTCGCCCGGGCCTGGTGGTTCAGCGCGGTGTCTCGCCGAGCGCGGTCCGCAGCCAGTCAAGGGAGCCGGTTTCGAATACGGCGTCCGCCAGGGCCCGGCCGCTCTTGGTGGTGATCCGGCCGCGGCTGTTGTCGATCCACCGTTGCGCGTTGACGTATCCCTGATCGCGGTACTCGATGCCCTGGATCATGCACTCCAGCTTGTCCGCGTCCCTGGCGCAGGTGGCCTCGGGGCTCTCCTTGGCTTCGTACTCGCCGACGAGGGCGCGGATGGCGTCGGCTAGGCCCTCGGGCATGCCGGCGACCTGGTCGGCGGTGATGGCGCGCGGGTCCACCTCGCCCTGCGTGTACTTCTTGCCCAGGTGGTTGACGTCGCCGGTGCGGGTCTCCTGGGAGTCGTGCCACACGGCGAGGAACGCGGCCCGGGCTGGGTCGGCGCCCTCCAGTTGGGCGATGATCGTTGCGATGAGGGCGGTGCGCCAGGAGTGATCCGCCACTGTCTCCGGGTCCTTGACGCCGGCCATCCACCACCCGGAGCGCTTGGTGTTCTTGAGCGTCCCCGCCTCGTACAGGAAGCGCGCTACCGCCGTCAGGTCCTGGTCGTTGGACACGGTCGGGCTCCTCTCACGCCTCGGCGAGGCGGATCGCGTACCGGATGCTCTCCAGCTCCCGCCGCGCGCGCGACGAGAGGTCCCCGCTATCCAACATGATCGGAAGCCTCTCGCGTAGGGCGCGGGCGGCCTGGCCGGACCGGAGCAGGTTGGGGCGGACCTGGAGCAGGGCCCACACGCTGTGGATGTTGAGGTCCACGTAACCGTGCTGAGGGGCGATGCCTGCCACGAGGTGGGCGAGGAGCCTGTCACCGTGCCAGTGGCCCAGGGTTCCGTCCGCGATGAAGTCGTCCGAAAGCTGGGGCACGGGTGCCTCTCCCACCCAGTACGCCCAGTACGCCAGGTTGGCGGCCTCGCCGGGGTCATCGTCCTGCAGGGCGGTGTCGATGAAGTGGGCCATGCGGTCACGGTCGCCGTGGCGAGCGGCGACCGCGGCCACGGAGCGATTGTTGAGCCAGGCCGTCAGCCAGTCGTCGGGGCGTTCGGTGCGCTGCTGGTGGGCCAGCCAGTCGGCGGTGTCCGCCTCCCGGTCGTACCCGGACAGGTAGAGGGCCTGGCGGGCCAGCAGGAACTGCCCGGGCCCGCGCGCCTGTTCCGCCGTAGCCCGCATGGTCTTGAAGAAGGCTTGCCGTTCGGTCGCGGTGAGCTGGGGCCCGGTCGGGGCGGGGCCTCGGCGGGCGCGGGCCGGCCGGGGTAGGGCGCGGACGGGGCCGGGGGCAATGCCGTTGAGCGGCCACACCAGGACTTCCGCGAGCTCCCGCTGCATGACCATGGCGCCCAGCGGGCTCTCCTCGACGGGGATGTCCTCGTGCAGGACGCTGGCCAGCAGCACGTCCGCCTCCAGGGCCCGCTCCAGCGCCTGGAGCAGGACGGGGGAGGTGCCCATCTGCATGAGCTGGTGGCGTAAGCCGAGCATCTGGCCGATAGGCACGGCCGTGAGGGGACGGCGGCCGGTCTCCCACCCGGCGATCGTGTCCGTGGACACCCTGAGCCGTTCGGCCGTCTCGTCCTGGGTGTAACCCTGCTGCTCGCGGATCACCCGCAGGACGTACCCGCTGAGCAGGCCCGTCCGAGGCCGCGCAGCCTGACCCGTACTCCTGGTCAGGGTTTGTCGAGAACTTGGCTGCATGAGCAGTCCAATCCTGGTGGTTTGCCCGTAACCACCTGTACTCGTAGTCACTTCAGGGGTAGCGCGCGACTACGTACGGTCGTGGCTATCCCTGAATCAGGCTACTTGGGAGGCCGCGAGACATGGGTTCCGTTCAGCAGGTTCACCACCCGTCGGTGTCACCACCAGATGGCAGAAGAGACGTTGTGAGTGGCGCCGAGCGTCGCCTGGCCGTCGACCACTGGCTCCTCACGGCGACCGAGGACCGGGACCGGGCCCGGCGGGAGTGGAAGACGGACGGGGTGGCGCTCCTGCGCTGCGGGGGCATCTTCGGCGCTGTCCGTATCAGGGCCGCCCTGGTGCACGTGGTGGCCGGTACGGACGTCCCCCAGGACGTGGACGCGTACCTGTACCGGGCCCTGCTCGGCGGCCCCGTCTTCGCGGATCTGACGACCCCCGGGACGACGCGGAGTTCATGGGGCGCGGCCACTTCCTGGGCGTGCCGGCGTTGGACGCCACCAGCCCGGACCACGGCCACTACTGGTGCGTGGAGATGGACAGCGCCGCAGACCTGGCCGCTTCGGACGCCGTTTCACAGCTCGTCCACACGGGCCGCTACCGGCTCGCCGGTGAGACACCGCGCCATAGGTGATCTGGTGCTCCGCGACATTGCGCCCCTGGCCGAGGTGCCTACCGCGACCCGTAGCCTGCCACGCCTGCCGGAGTCCGTACCCGTCACCCGTCGCCTCGTGCGGCAGGCTCTGGCCGACTGGCAGCTGACCGGCCTGTTCGACGTGGCCGAGCTGGTCGTCACGGAGCTGGTGACCAACTCCGTGCGGCACGCCCGATCCACGACGATCCGGGTGACGGTCCGTCGCCTGGCCGCCGGAATGGTGCAGGTGGCCGTCGTTGACATGAGCCGTGCCATGCCGGTGCTGCTGCCGTCCACAGAGGATGCCGTGGATGGCCGGGGACTGGCCATCATCGACGCCGTCTCGACCAAGTGGGGCACTGACCTGCTGCCGTGGGGCAAACGCGTCTGGGCCGACCTAGAGCCCGAGCAATCGCCGGCCGGACAGCCGACCCCCACCGTCCCGGTATACGCCACCCCTCAGGCCCAAGCGCTGTACGTGTCCTTAGTGATCGCGCTCGGCGTGCTGCTCGCCCTGGCCGTCGTCTGCGACACGCCGTGACAGCGTGGTTCACCGGCGACTGTTGGCGTTGCGAGGCCGCTGACGTGCCCGTGGTGTGGGTCGGCCCGATTCAGGCGGAGGGCCAGCACGCCCCCCTCAACCTGTGCGCCCCCTGCCTGGACGCCGTGGAGCGCAGGTTCTGGCAGTACGTGATGGGCCGCCGCCCCCGACCCACCTCTGCCCCCGGCTGCGGGTACAACGTCGGCCGCCCCCACGTAGCGAGGAGCACCATGCACCACCAGCACGGTAAGCCGGCCACCCCCGTACAGGTCGTGTCCCTGTCGTTCACCGGCTTGGGTGTCCGGGCCCGCGCCGACGGCCGGACCGGTCGCGAGGCGTGGCGGCTCATCCGCGAACGGCACCCGCGCCTGGCGCTGGCCGCCGGGGCCTACGCCCTCATGCTGGGCGGCCCGACTGCGGCGGCCGTGGTGCGCCTGTTGTGACCCGCCTCTGAACCCCCGCCCCCGGCCGGCACGGCGCGAAAGAAAGTCCGGCACCCGACCTCCCGCCTCCTCCCCGCGGAAGGTCCCGGCCCGGGGCGGGCCATCGTCCCGGCGTCTCCTGGGGGAGACCGTCGCCGGGACCAGGGCCCCGGCCGCCCGTGCGGTCGGGGCCCCTCAGACCCCCGGGAGGCACCCCGCCTCACGGGTCATCACCGAGTGAAGGGATCGAGTCATGTCGAAGGCCAAGGAAGCCGCGGAGACCACGGAGCAGGTCGCCGAGGCGACCTCTGCGGAGGACCTCGTCGACACCGCCGCCGTCGTCCGCAGTGAGGACGTCGAGCAACAGGAGTGCTTCACGTTCTGACCGGCTCTATGGGCGCCCGGTCACCAGGTGGCCGGGCGCCCGTCCCATGCGCACCCCTGGAGACCATCGTGATTCACGTCTTCACCGGACCCACGCTGAGCCCGGACGACCCCGCCCTACAAGTCCGGGCCCTGCGAGTCCGGCCACCCATCGCACACGGTGACCTGTTCGACCCGGAGATCAAGCCCGGCGACACCGTCGTGATCATCGACGGCGTCTACCACCACTCTCCGGCCGTGCGGCACAAGGAGATCATCTGGACATTGAGCCGGGGCGTCCGCGTCATCGGCGCGGCGAGCATCGGCGCCCTGCGGGCCGCGGAGCTGGGCGACTGCGGCATGATCGGCGCCGGCTCCGTCTGGCACGCCTACGCGACCGGCCTGCTGGTCGGCGACGACGAGGTGGCCGTGGCGCAGTCCACCGACGCCGACCGGAGCGCCTGCACCTGGCCGCTGGTGCGCGTGCGGCAGGTCGTCGCCATGGGCCTGTCTCAGCGCATCCTGGACAAGAGCCAGGCCGACCGGCTCATCCATGTCCTGGCCGGCGTCTACTACGCGCACCGGTCCTGGGACGCCGTGCGGCTGGTGAGCCGCCGGGAAGCCCCGGAGTTCGCCCAGTGGCTGAGGGAAGCACTGGCCGCAG
The DNA here is from genome assembly GCF_043080665.1 of Streptomyces sp. NPDC014991. NCBI lineage: Bacteria > Bacillati > Actinomycetota > Actinomycetes > Kitasatosporales > Streptomycetaceae > Streptomyces > Streptomyces sp. NPDC014991. Next base: position 11,107 of record NZ_JBIBVY010000044.1, on the reverse strand, counting down.
ACCGACACTTCGGGGACGTGAAGCGGACGGACGCCCTGTCTGCCGTCGCCCTGGCGCGCGACCTGGTATCGACGCCGGTGGAGCCTGTGGACGGCCTTACCTGGCAGACGCGGTGCTTCCGGCAGTGGGCCAACCGGGCCGCCGCCCAGGACACGGAACACGGGCGGCTGCCGACCCTGCTGCGCATCCACTTTCAGCAGATCTTCGACTCGCAGTTCCCGCAGGTGTGGTGGGAGCACCTGAGCAGCTACGGCGTGCCGGAGCTACCGCCGGCACTCGCCTGCGCAGTCACACAGCCGCGTACGGACCTCACGGACCCAACCGTGACGGCGCGCCTGCTCGTGCACGAGACGGAGGAGGACCGGGCCGACGTCGCCCGGTACGCGGCCGTCACCGCGCAGGCCGGCCGGACGCATCACGGTTTCTTCCCGGAAGCGATCAAGGAGCAGGTGGTGCGGGACATGCTGGCCGCGGTGTGGGGGACCGGCGCGGACAGGCTGGAGGAGGAGGCGTGGCTGCGCGGGTTGCAGGGCGTCCGGGAGGCCGTCGACGCGGCGCGCCCGTTCCTGCTCGGCTTCCTCCAGGACCAGGAGGCGGCCCGATGAACGCGAGTACGCCCGGCACTCTGCGCACCCGCACTCCGGAGGACACCTGGGAAGCGCTGGCGCCGGAGATCCCGCACCTCGGTATCAGCCGGGTCGCCCGGCTCACCGGCCTCGATCACCTCGGCATCCCCGTCTGGACGGCCGTACGGCCAGCCGCGCACACGCTGGTCACCTCCCAGGGCAAGGGCGCCGACGACCTCCTCGCGAAGATCTCGGCGGTGCTGGAGGCCGCGGAGCTGTGGCACGCGGAGCGGCCGGTCACGGTGGCGACGCGGGCCACGCACCGGGAGCTGCGCCTGCCGTATCCGATGGCCGCCCTGCCGGTGAAGGTCGCGCACCCGGCCCTTGCCGACATCCCCCTGGACTGGGTGACCGGCCGCGGCCTCCACACCATGGCGGAGGTCCTGGTGCCGGCGGACCTCCTCCGCCGCGAGATGCACCACGGCCCGGTGCGGCCGGAGGTGTTCGCCGTCACCAGCAACGGCCTCGCATGCGGCAACAATCGGCACGAGGCGACGCTGCACGCACTGCTGGAGACCGTGGAGCGCGATGTCCTCCACCGTGACTGGGAGTCCGGTGGCCGGCGGCGCACGCTGGTCGACCCGGCCTCCGTCACCGACCCGTACTGTGCCGACCTGATCCGGAGGTTCCTCGACGCCGGCATGTGGCTGGAGATCGTCCATGTCGACAACCCGTACGCCATCCCGGTGTTCGCCGCCTACATCTGGTCGGAGGACTACCCCATCGTGTTCGCCGGGTCCGGCTGCCACGGCCTGCCGGAGATCGCCCTGTCCCGTGCGCTGACGGAGGCCGCGCAGTCCCGCCTCACCTGCATCGCGGGCACCCGTGACGACCTCGACTCCCACGAAGCCGCCTTCGCCGCGCAGCCCGGACGGCCGGAGCTGGCCGAACTGCCCGCCGGCACCTGGGCGGACTGCACCGGCCCGGCCCTCGACCTCGACCTCGACCTCGACCTCGAACCCGACGTGACCCGCCTCCTCCAGCAGACGGTGACGCGGGTTACCGGGATCACCGGGCACGAGCCGATCGCCGTGACCCTGCGGGAGGCGGAGGCGTACGCAGCGGTGAAGGTCATCAGCCCCGGCATGGAGATGCGCATCACCCGCTCGATCCCGCGGACGAGGGAGCGGCATGGCTGAGCCGCTGCTGACCTCCTCAGACCGGCAGTTGGGCCTGGTGTACGACGCGATGCACACGGCCCGCGTCGGCAGCACGATCGTGAGCGACCTGTACGCCGCGGCGATGGGCGACGTCTACCCGGAGGACGTGGACGCGTCCAGTTCCTGTGACTGGCCGCTGCTCGGCACGATGGTGGCGAATCTGCGGTTGCAGCCGGGGCAGCGGCTGGTCGACCTCGGGTGCGGGACGGGCGGTGTCGGCCTGTGGCTGGCCCGGGCGCTGGCGGCCTACGTGACCGGCGTCGACGTCTCCACCACGGCGGTCACGCTGGCGTACGGCCGGGTGCCGGAGTTCTGGCTGCCGCCGGAGCGGGCGGAGTTCCATGTCGGCTCGATCGCGACGACCGGCCTGCCCGCGCGGTATGCGGACGGGCTGATCTGTGTGGACGCGCTCGGTTTCGAGTCGGACCGCAGAAGGGCGCTTCAGGAGATCCGGCGCGTCCTCAAGCCGGGCGCCCGCGCGATCGTCACGTCCGGCCGGTCCCGCGTGACCCCGACGCTGCCGCTCTGGAACGAGCAGGCGGCCGAGACCGGCCTGATCCTCGACGCGGAGGAGGAGAGGCCGCACGAGCCCGCGATGTGGCAGCGCGTCTACCGCCTGTGGATCGAGCACGAGGCGGCGTTGCGCGAGCAGCTCGGGGACGTGCAGGTCGACAGCATGTTGACGGAGGCGAGGACGCGCGGGCCGGCGCTCGCGGAGCGGCTGGCGGTCACCGTTACATTGAGGCGCCCCGAGGACTGAAGGAGTCAACCGTATGTCTCGTCGCGTTGCCGTCTACGGAGCCGGGTCCTGGGGGACCGCGTTCTCCATGGTCCTGGCCGACGCCGGTTGCGACGTCACCCTGTGGGGGCGGCGGCCGAAGCTGGTGGACGCCATCAACGCCACGCACAGCAACCCGGACTACCTGCCCCAGGTGAAGCTGCCGGGCACCGTGCGGGCGACGACCGACCCCGGGGAGGCCGCCGGCGGCGCGGACATCGCGGTCCTCGCCGTGTCCGCGCAGAAGGTCCGCCCGCTGCTTGAGGAGTGGCGGGAGCTGAAGCTGTGGGAGCCGGGCACGGTGTTCGTGTCGCTCATGAAGGGGATCGAGCTGGGCACCGGCCGGCTGATGAGTGAGGTCCTGGCGGAGACGACGGGGGCCGGACCGGACCGGATCGCCGTCCTGTCGGGGCCCAACCTGGCCGGGGAGATCGTCGCCCGGATGCCGGCGGCCAGTGTCGTGGCCTCCTCCGCGGAGGAGACCGCCGCGCGGATCCAGGCGGCGTGTCACACCCCGTACTTCCGGCCGTACACGAACCACGACGTAATCGGCTGTGAGCTGGGCGGAGCGATCAAGAACGTCATCGCGCTGGCCGTCGGCGTCACCGACGGAATGCGGCTGGGCGACAACGCGAAAGCGTCGCTCATCACACGAGGCCTGGCGGAGGCCACCCGGCTCGGCGTCGCCATGGGCGCGAGTCCGCTCACCCTGGCCGGACTGGCGGGCATGGGCGACCTCGTCGCCACGTGCTCCTCCAGGCTCTCCAGGAACCACACGTTCGGCCACCACCTCGGCCGCGGGCTGACCGTGGAGGAGGCCAGGGCCGCCACCACGCAGACGGCGGAGGGCGTTGCCTCCTGCCAGGCCGTCCAGGGTCTGGCCGAGCATCACGACGTGGAAATGCCGATCACTCGCACCGTGGTCGACATGATCCACGGCGGCCGGGCGCCCCATGAGGCCGTGCGTGAACTCATGTCCCGCGCGCCCACATCCGAAAGTGCAGGACGCTGACCGGGGCCTCGGTCCCACCCGCTGCCCCGGCCGCCACGGCCGCGCAGGATGTAGGAGGGGTGGCGGCGGGCTTCGGCGAGCAGGTGGTGGCGCTTGAACCGGCTCCACCGCGGGCCTGGACGAACAGATCGTGCAGGCGGTCGTCGACGACTACACCCGCCCCATCGGCCGGGGCCGGATGATGACCGCCGACCCGCGCGCCCCGCACCCACGCGATACCGAGGACCACGCCCTGCTGCGCCCGCTGACCCGAAACCGGTCCGAGGCTCCGTACGAGCGGGCCCGCCTCGCCGCCCGACGTGCTGAGGGTACGGGTCCGGGCCGTGCGTCGCGCGAACCGCCTGGGCTCCCGCACTCAGCCGCGCACCGTCGCCGTGTCCGCCGCCTCGAGGTCGCGCCCGCGGCCGTTTCGCTCGGACCGGAAGGGCGGCCGCGTTCCGGAGCGGACGACCGAGGCTGACACGGTGGAGCAGACGCGCCGGACGCTCGCCTAGGCCGTCCTCGCCAGGGTCCAGGAAGGCGCCCGGGAGCGTGCCCGCACCCACGGCCCCCACCCTGAGTCCGCCCCGGCGGCGGTCCCGCCGCCGCAGCCCGGAACCCATCACCCACCGGGCCGGACCACGGGAGAAGTCGCGGAGCCGATGATGCCGAGGACGGTGCCGGGGCGGCAGTGCGTGCAGGCGCTGGAGCCGTCGGCGAGCAGCCGCCGTGCCTCCTCCCGGTCGACCGTCCGGCGCAACTTGCCCGCCACGTAGCAGTCGTCGCGATGGAGTTGCACGGGCGGCCGGCCCACCCCAATGCCGAGTTCGACGATCCACTCCGGCACGGCCGGCTTCGCCGGTCGGTGCACGCGTGGCCGGCTTCCCGACCTCGGGTGCTCCCCTCCGGGTCGGCCCGACCTGGCCTGCACTCTGCGACCCGAATTCTTGTCCCGCGTCGGCCCTGCTGTCGGCAAGCTGCCCGGGGCATGGCCTTGACCCTGCGATACCGCAATCCTGCGGTGGAGCTGACGGCTGCGCTGCCGCCCGTGTCCATGGTTGTTTGCCGCTCGCTGTGCGGAGTTGTGATGATGGCTGCATGTCTGAGCACGGGGGCGCGGCCAATGGGCCGCAGCAGATTCCACGGTCGCGCATCGCTGACTACGCGGAGATGACGACGTCGCCAACCGCTCGGAAGGCGCAGGCGCCTTCAGGGAAGCACGCTGTCGAAGATGAAAGACCTGGCGAACAGCCGCCGGTACACACTCAGGAATCCAATCGCGAAGATGCAGGGGCTGAGACGCGCAGACGGGAGTTCGCCGCTCTGCTCGGTGAGTTCCGCCGCACCCCGGTTCTGGTGCCGCTCGGAGACGGGCCGGGTCCGGAGGGTGAACGAGGTCTGCTGACTGCGGATCTGGGCGGCGTCCGTTTCATCCTGGCCTTCTCCGACGAGCAGGCGCTGGCCCGCTACGCGATCGCGCGGGGTGAGGCGGCGCGTGAGTGGTCGTACCAGACGATTCTCGGGGCGCGTCTGCTGGATGTGGCGGTGCCGGCGGCCGGGGTGCCGTGCGGGGTGGCGCTGGACTGCGCGGACGGGGAGGCAGGGATGGTGTTCCCACCGGTGCGCGGGATCGTGCCGGACGAGGTCGCGATGGACCTCGGCAGCGAGACAGGGGACACGCAATGACCGCGGGCGGCAATGACTTGAAGGCGGACGGGCTCGCCCTGATCGCCAAGGGGTTGACCGAGGCGCTGGGCGAGCTGAAGGAACTTGGCATGGTCGGGGAGGCCGGGGCCGGGCGCGGTTTCGGCGACATCGCTCTGTCCGGTCTTGAGTTGGGGCACGAGGGCCTGACGGGGGAGTTCAAGTCGTTCTGCGAGCGATGGGAGTGGGGCGTGCGCTCGCTGATCAACGAGGGCAACGGCTTCGCGGTCAAGACAGGCCTGTCGGCGGGCACGTACTACGAGACCGAGAAGTACGTCGAGGGCAGTTTCAAGGTCGTCACGAACTCGGCCGTCGGTAATCCGTACGCCTCCGAGGAGGACGTGGAGAAGATGGGCTGGGGCGACATCGCCAAGTCCGGCATGAGCGTCGACTACAGCAAGAAGTCGTTCGACCAGGCGCTGGCCAACAGCGAGCAGGGCTGGAAGGACGCCGGCCGGGACGTCATGACCTCCCACACCATCGGCCCATTGCCGGGCCTGGACCCCCAGGACCTGCACGGCGCCGGCGGCGTCTCCGACAAGGAGTACAAAAAGTTCCTCGACGACACCTTCGGCCCCTCCCCGGAAGCCCGCGCCAAGGCGGCCGAGGAGCAGGGCGGTGAAGGCTGATGGGCCTCGGAGACATAACCAACTCCCTCCTGGGCGGAGCCGAACACCTCTACGACGAGGGCAAGAAGCAGCTCGGCGAGGCCGTCGACTACGGCACGGACAAGCTCGGCGGGGCCCTGGACCACGTCGGTGCGCACGACTGGGCCGACAGCGTGGAGGACTGGGGCGACGAGGTCGCCTCCGACCTGGGCGCCACCCCGGGCGAGCAGCAGCTCGGCCAGACCGAGGAGGCGAACGAGCTCGTCCACGGCAGTCCGGAGAAGATCCGCGAGAGTGCGAAACACCTGAAGGACTTCCACGGTGCCTTCGACAAGGTCAGCCAGGGACTGCGGAAGGTCGACTCCTCGGGCTGGCAGGGCGAGGGCGGTGACGCCTTCCGGGAGAAGTTCGGCGTGCACCCGACCAAGTGGGCGCAGGCAGCCGAGGCGTGCACCGCAGCAGCGGGAGCCCTGGAGTCGTACGCGGACACCGTCAAGTGGGCGCAAGCCCAGGCCAAGGAGGCCGTGGAGCTCTACAAGAAGGGCGTGAAGGCGGCCAAGGCCGCAGCCGACGACTACCAGACCAAGGCCGAGGCCTACAACGCAAAGGCCCGCGCGGGCGACGACCCGGGACCGAAACCGAAGCAGGATATGGAGGCGGGCAAGGCCGACGTCAAGGCCGCCGTCCACAAGCTCGCCGAGGCCCGCAAGCAGCGCAACACCGCCGCCTCCCAGGCGCAGGGCAAGGTGAAGGCGGCGCTCGCGCACGCTCCCGCCGAGCCGCCGCCGCTGGAGCGCCTGGGCCACGACTTCGTGGACGGATACCAGGCCGTCAACACCGAACTCACCCATGTGGTCGGTGGTGCCCTGAAGGGTACGGCCGGACTGCTGAACTTCGTCCGCGGCCTGAACCCCACCGACCCGTACAACCTCACCCATCCGGCCGCCTACCTGCAGAACGTCAGCATGACGCTGTCCGGCCTGGTCTCCACGGCCGCGCACCCCGAGCGGGTCGTCCAGACCGCCGTGGACGGCTTCAAGAAGGACCCCTCGGAGTTCATCGGCCGCCTCATCCCCGAACTCATCGGCACCAAGGGCGCGGGGCTCGCCCGCGGCGGACTGCGACTCGCGCTGAAGGAGGGCGCGGAAGGAGTGGCGGAACAGGGGCTACGCAAGACCGCTCGCAACGCGGTCGAGGAGGGAGGCGAGAACGCCACTGGGAAGTCCGCTCGGGAGAGGGTGAACGAACATCCCGCTGAGGAATCGCGGTCCGAGGGTAAGCACAGCGAGGGCACCGACCCAATCGACCTCGCCACCGGCAAAATGTACTTGCCGCAGACGGACGTCGCCCTGCCAGGTGTCCTACCGCTGTCCCTGAAGCGCCGGGTGGAGTCCGGCTACCGCCTTGGCCGCTGGTTCGGCCCATCTTGGGCCTCCACGATCGACCAGCGCCTGGAGATCGACGCCGAGGGCGTCGTCTTCATCACCGAAGACGGCCTCCTGCTGGCCTACCCGCACCCCGCCCCCGGTGTGCCGACCCAGCCCAGCCACGGCCCCCGCTGGCCCCTGGACAGGGTCGACGGTGGCTACACCGTCACGGACTCTCACACCCTACGCACCTGGCACTTCACCGACCGTGGCGACAACCTTGCGGTCCTCGAGCAGATCGACGAACGCAACGGCAACTGGCTCACCTTCGAGTACGACGAGCAAGGCACCCCGCTCACCATCGTTTCCAGCAGCGGCCAGGCCATCAAGGTCACTACCGATTCCGGCCGCATCACGGCCGTCCACCTGGCCGCCACCGGCGAGGAACTGAAGCGCTACGCCTACACGGACGGCAACCTGACCGAGGTCATCAATTCCTCCGGTCTGCCGCTTCGCTTCACGTACGACGAAGCCGGCCGGATCACCTCGTGGACGGACACCAACGACCGCAGCTACACCTACGTCTACGACGAACACGACCGCTGCACCGCCCAGGGCGGATCCGCAGGGCACATGGCCCTGCGCCTGTCCTACGAGGAGCCCGACCCGCACACCGGCCTACGGACGACGACGGCCACGACCGGTGAAGGCCACACGCGCCGCTACCTCATCAACGACGCCTGGCAGGTGGTCGCGGTGATCGACGCGCTCGGTGCAACGACCCGATACCGCCGCGACCGCTACAACCGCCTCCTCACCCAGACTGACCCCCTGGGCCACACGACAACGTACGACTACGACGACAAGGGCAACCTCACGAGAGTGGTCCGGCCGGACGGCCGGGTAGCCAGAGCGGAGTACAACGCCCTCGGCCAGCCGGTGAGGGTGGTCAACCTCGACGGCACAGTCGTACGCCAGACCTACGACGAACGCGGCAACCGCACATCCGTGACGGACCCCTCCGGGCAGACAACGCATTTCGCGTACACCGAAGCCGGCCACCTGACCTCCGTGACCGACCCCCTGGGCCACACGACGACACTGACCTGTGACCGCGCCGGACTCCCGCTGATGGTCACAGACCCGCTGGGCGCGAGCACCCGATACGAAAGAGACGATTTCGGCCGCCCGACCGCGATCACAGACCCAACCGGCGCCACGACGCAACTGCAATGGACAGTCGAAGGTCATCTCGCCTGTCGCACCGCCCCCGACGGCACCTCGGAAACCTGGACATACGACGGAGAGGGCAACTGCACCAGCCACACCGACCCTATGGGGGGCGTGACCCGTTTTGAATACACCGATTTCGACCTACTCACGGCACGCACGGGTCCGGACGGGGTGCGCTACGAGTTCGCCCACGACAGCGAACTGCGCCTGACGGAGGTCACGCATCCGCAGGGCCTGACATGGACCTACGAATACGACGCGGCCGGCCGTCTGGTGACGGAGACGGATTTCGACGGCCGAACGCTGACCTACGCCTACGACGACGCAAACCGCCTCACCTCCCGCAGGAACGCTCTCGGAGAAACGGTGTCCTTCGAGCGCAATGAACTCGGCCAGGTGGTCCGCAAGGACGCCGCAGGTCTGGTCACGACATACGCCTACGACCTGACCGACGAGCTGGCGCACGCGACCGGCCCGGACGGAACGACGATCACACTCTTGCGTGACCGCCACCGCCGTCTACGCTCCGAAACGGTCAACGGCCGGACGTGCACCTACACCTATGACACGTTGGGCCGCCGCAGCAGCCGCACCACTCCCACCGGCGCCACCACCACCTGGTCCTACGACGCCGCTGGCCGCTGCACCAGCATGCGCACGTCGGGCCGAACCATCGACTTCACCTATGACGAAGCAGGCCGCGAACGAACCCGTCACGTCGGCGAAGCCCTAGCCCTCAACCACACCTTCGACCCACTGGGCCGAATGACGACCCAGTCCGTGACAAGCGCCCACGGGCGTACGATGCACCGCGCCTACAGTTACCGCGCCGACGGCAACCTGGTCGGCATCGACGACGATCTATCCGGCTCCCGCCACTTCGACCTGGACGCCGCAGGCCGGGTCACGGCTGTCCACGCGTTCAACTGGACAGAAACATACGCCTACGACGAGGCAGGCAACCAGACCCGAGCCCAGTGGCCGACCAGCCACCCCGGCCAGGAAGCAGTGGGCACGCGCACCTACGCCGGCACCCGCATCACACGCGCCGGCAATGTCCGATACGAACACGACGTCCTCGGCCGCATAACCCTCCGTCAGAAAACCCGCCTGTCCCGCAAACCCGACAACTGGCACTACGAATGGGACGCCGAAGATCATTTGACGTCAGTGGTGACCCCCGACGGCACCCGCTGGCTCTACACATACGACCCACTAGGTCGACGCACGGCGAAGCTCCGGCTCGCAGAGGACGGCGAAACCATCGTCGAGCGCGTCGACTTCACCTGGGACGGCACCACCCTCTGCGAACAGACCACGACATCCCCTGACCTCCCCAACCCGGTCACTCTCACCTGGGACCACCAGGGCGTTCGCCCTGTAGCTCAGACGGAACGCATTACCGCAGCCGAGGTGCCCCAGGCCGAAATCGACTCTCGCTTCTTCGCCATCGTCACTGACCTCGTCGGCACCCCCAGCGAACTCATCGACGAACAGGGCGATATCGCCTGGCGCACCCGAAGCACCCTGTGGGGAACGACAGCGTGGGCCGCCGACAGCAGCGCCTACACCCCCCTGCGCTTCCCCGGCCAGTACTACGACCCCGAAACCGGCCTCCACTACAACTACTTCCGCCACTACGACCCTGAAGTTGCGCGCTACGTCACCCCAGACCCACTCGGGCTCGCACCAGCACCCAACCCCGACACGTACGTTCACAACCCGCACACCTGGGGAGATCCTCTGGGATTGGCACCGGACGAGTGCCCGTACCGTGTTGAACCAGTTCCCGACGAAGATTTGGGCACCCTGTATCACTACACAAACGAGACCGGCTACAACGGCATCCTGGAGAGTAAAGAACTGCGCGCATCCCTGAAGGCAGACAATCCAAAGGATGCACGCTTCGGAGATGGCCAGTACCTTTCCGACGTACAACCTGGAACGAAGACCCCTGGACAGCTCTCCTACGCCTTTGTCCGGGTTCCCTGGGCTGGTCACAAGTTCAGTCACTTCATCGAGGTAGACGTTCGCGGACTTCAGGTCATGCGATCGGTTGAGCGTCCCGACGTCTTCGTGGTACACAACCAGGGCCCGCTCGACTTGACGGGTCGCATCGTCAGCCATGGAAAGAGCTGAGTTCATGGAATATTGGAAAGTTGAATGGTTGCACGACTTCCAGGAAGAACCGACAAGATTCTATAGTGAAATCGGCCATGACGGATATGAGGTCCGTAAAATCCAGTACTACCGGGGCGGGCGAAGGCTGAAGGCCGATGCATGTCACGAGTCTTCAGAAATCGGTTTGAGCGAAATTCCAGTAGGTACCATCGAGGATGTGGCAAGTCAGCCCGAATTCTCCGCTTCACTGATCAGTCGCGAGGAGTTTGAGCAAGCGTGGGAAAGCGCTTCATGGTCGACACGAGTCTCGGGCTCTCCCGGCGAGGAGACTTAGACCGTGTCCTACATGGTCAGTTTGAAGAGCCGTTTGTAGCAGCAGAGGGCGGCGGCGAGTCCGAGGAAGGCCAGGGAGTTGCCTGGGTTCCGCTCGTAGCGGTGGTTGAGACGGCGGTAGCCAGTCAGCCAGGACATGGTGCGCTCGATGACCCACCTGCGTCGGCCGAGTCGTTCGCTGGAGTC
>NZ_JBIBVY010000043.1:0-16210 GCF_043080665.1 Streptomyces sp. NPDC014991 | reverse complement strand
GGACGGACCGCCCCCCTGACACCGGCGCACCCCGCCTACGTGCTCTACACCTCCGGCTCCACCGGCACACCCAAAGGCGTCGTCGTCCCCCACGCGGGCATCGTGAACCGGCTGCTGTGGACACAGGCGGAGTACGCACTGGACGCCTCCGACGCCGTCCTGCAGAAGACCCCGTACGGGTTCGACGTCTCCGTCTGGGAGTTCTTCTGGCCGCTGACCACCGGCGCCCGGCTGGTCGTCGCACGCCCGGACGGACACCGGGACCCCGCCTACCTGTCCGCGCTGATCCGGGAACACGCGGTGACGACCGTGCACTTCGTGCCGTCCATGCTGCGGACGTTCCTCACCGCGCCGGACGCGGCCGCCGCCGGGGAGACCCTGCGACGGGTGCTGTGCAGCGGCGAGGCGCTCCCCGCCGCACTGGCCGCGCGGGCCCGGGACGTCCTGGGCCCGAAGCTGCACAACCTGTACGGGCCGACCGAGGCCTCCGTCGACGTCACCTCCTGGGCCTGCCAGGACGGGTCGGGCACGGTGCCGATCGGCCGCCCCGTCTGGAACACCCGCGTCCACGTGCTCGACGCCGCCCTGCGCCCCGTACCTCCGGGCGTCACCGGCGAGCTGTACCTGTCCGGCGTCCAGCTCGCCCGCGGCTACCTCGGCCGGCCCGGCCTGACGGCGGAGCGTTTCGTGGCGCACCCCCACGGTGCGCCGGGCGAGCGGATGTACCGGACCGGCGACCTCGCGCGGTGGACCGGACAGGGTGTGCTGGAGTTCGCCGGCCGCGCCGACGACCAGGTGAAGCTGCGCGGCTTCCGCGTCGAACTCGGCGAGGTCGAGGCCGTTCTGGCCCGGCACCCGGCCGTGGCCGAGGTCGCGGCGGCGGTCCGCGAGGACCGCCCCGGCGACCAGCGGCTGGTGGCCTACGTGGTCCCCGCACCCGGAGCGGATCCGGAGCCGGAGCGGCTCCGCGCGGCCGCCGCCCACGCGCTGCCCGACTACATGGTGCCGACGTCGGTCGTCATGCTCGACGCGCTGCCGCTGACCCCGAGCGGGAAGCTGGCACGCAATGACCTACCCGCCCCGGACACCACCGCCCCGGCCCCCGGACGCGCCCCCCGCACCCCCCGGGAGGAGATCCTGTGCGGACTCTTCGCCGACGTGCTCGGCTGCGACCGGCCCGGCATCGACGACGGGTTCTTCGCCCTCGGCGGACACTCGCTGCTCGCCACCCGGCTCGTCTCACGCGTCCGGGCGGCCCTCGGGGCGGACCTGTCCGTACGGGACGTGTTCGAGGCACCCACGGTGGCCGGTCTGGCCGCCCGCATCGACGCCGGGAGCGGCCGGCGGCCCGCCCTGCGAGCGGCCGCGCACCGGCCGGACACCGTGCCGCTGTCGTTCGCCCAGCGCCGGCTGTGGTTCCTGCACCGGCTGGAGGGGCGTGGTCCGGCCTACAACATGCCCTTCGCGCTGCGTCTGTCCGGCGCGCTGGACGCCGCCGCCCTCCGCGCTGCCCTGGACGACGTCGTCGCCCGGCACGAGACCCTCCGCACCGTCTTCCCCGACACCGGGGACACCCCCGTGCAGGTGGTGCTCGACCCGGACGAGGCCGCCGTGGAGCTGCGCACCCACCGGACCGACGAGGCCGGGCTCACCGGGGCGCTGGCCGACGCGGCCGCGTACCGCTTCGACCTGACCGCCGAACCGCCGCTGCGGGCGGACCTGTTCGTGCTCGGCCAGGACGAGCACGTCCTGCTGCTGGTGATCCACCACATCGCCGGGGACGGCTGGTCCAACGTCCCGTTCGCCCGGGACCTGTCGGCCGCCTACTCGGCCCGCGGCGCCGGCCGCGCCCCGGAATGGGCGCCCCTGCCGGTCACCTACGGCGACTACACGCTGTGGCAGCACGACCTCCTCGGCAGCGAGGACGACCCCGACAGCCTGATCTCCGCCCAGGTCGCCTACTGGACCCACGCGCTGCGCGACCTGCCCGAGCAGCTGGAGCTGCCCGCCGACCGCCCCCGCCCCGCCGTGTCCGCCCATCGCGGCGGAAGGGTGCCGTTCACCCTGGAACCGGAATTGCACGCCCGGCTCGCAGGGCTGGCCCGCGAGCGCGGCGCGACCCTGTTCATGGTGGTGCAGGCCGGACTCGCCGCCCTGCTCAGCAGGGTCGGCGCGGGCACGGACATCCCCCTCGGCAGCGCCGTCGCCGGCCGCACGGACGAGGCCCTGGACGACCTCGTCGGCTTCTTCGTCAACACGCTCGTCCTGCGCCTGGACACCTCCGGAGACCCCGCCTTCACCACCCTGCTGGACCGGACCCGCGACACCGCCCTGGCCGCCTACGCCCACCAGGACGTGCCGTTCGAGCACCTCGTGGAACTGCTCAACCCGGTCCGGTCGGCGGCCCGGCACCCCCTGTTCCAGGTGATGCTGACGCTGCAGAACAACGCCGACCCCGAGTTCACCATGCCCGGCCTGAGGGTGACTCCGGACGTCGCCGAGCTGCCCGCGGCCAAGTTCGACCTGCTGTTCAGCCTCACCGACCGGTACTGGGCGGACGGCCGCCCCGACCGGGTCGACGGAGTGCTGGAGTACAGCGCGGACCTGTTCGACCACGGCACAGCCGAAGCCCTCGCGGCACGCTTCGTACGGCTGCTCGACGCCGTGGCGGCGGCCCCGGACCGGCCTATCGGCGCCGTCGACCTCACCGACGCCGCCGAGCGCGAGCGCGTGCTCGTGACATGGAACGGCGCCCCCCTCACCGCGCCGCCGGTGCCGCTCCCCGAGGCGTTCGAGGCGCAGGCGCGACGCACACCGGACGCCATCGCCGTGACCGACGGCGCCACCGCACTCGGCTACGCCGAACTGAACACCCGGGCCAACCGGCTCGCGCGGCTGCTCGCCCGCCGCGGCACGGGCCCGGAGCAGATCGTGGCGGTCGCCCTGCCGCGCTCGGTCGACCTGGTGGTGGCGCTGCTGGCCGTCCTCAAGACCGGCGCCGCCTATCTGCCCCTCGACCCGGGCCACCCGGCCGAACGGCTCCGCCTCCTGCTCGACGACGCCCGCGCCGCGTACGGACTGACCACCGCAGCCCTGGCCGCCGGCCTGCCCGCGACGGGTCCGCGATGGCTCGCGGTCGACGACGAGGACGTGACACGGGCCGCAGCGGAACAGCCCGGGCACGACCTGCCGGACGCCGAGCGGACCACGCCGCTGCGGCCGGAGCACCCCGCGTACGTCATCCACACCTCCGGCTCCACCGGCCGGCCCAAGGGCGTTACCGTCGAACACCGCGCGCTCGCGGCCTACCTCGCGTTCGCCCGCGAGGCGTACCCGGGCACCGCCGGCACCGCCCTGCTGCACTCGCCGGTCTCCTTCGACCTCACCGTCACCGCGCTGTTCGCGACGCTCACCGCGGGCGGCCGGGTGCTGGTCGGGGACCTCTCCGGCGGCGCGCCGGACCCCGGCCCGTACACGTTCCTCAAGGTGACGCCGAGCCACCTCGCGCTGCTCGGCACCTCGCCGGGACGACGGACGGCGGTCACGGACCTCGTCGTGGGCGGCGAACAGCTCACCGGCGAACAGCTCGCTCCCTGGCGGCGGTCGCAGCCGCAGGCCGCCGCGGTCAACGAGTACGGGCCGACCGAGGCCACCGTGGGCTGCATCGTCTTCCGGGTGCCTTCGGGCGCCGCGGCCGGCGACGGCCCGGTACCGGTCGGACGGCCCGTACCCGGCATGCGCGCATACGTGCTCGACGACCGGCTGCGCCCGGTGCCGCCCGGCCTGACGGGCGAGCTGTACCTGGCGGGCGCGCAGCTCGCCCGCGGCTATCTGCACCGGCCGGGCCCGACCGCCGAGCGGTTCACGGCGGACCCCTTCGGGCGACCGGGCGGGCGCATGTACCGCACCGGGGACCTGGCCCGGTGGACCGCCGCGGGCGAGCTGGTCTTCGCCGGCCGCGCCGACGAACAGGTCAAGGTGCGGGGCCACCGCATCGAGCCGGGCGAGGTCGAGGCCGTGCTGACCCGGCACCCGGCCGTGGTCCGGGCCGCCGTCGTCGCCCGCGAGGACCGGGCGTCCGGCACGCAGCTGGTGGGCTACGTCGTCCCGGCGGCCGGCCAGCGGCAGGGCGACGAGGCGGCACGGGCCCAGCTCGACGAATGGCAGGAGGTGTACGACACCCTGTACGGCGCCCACCGGGAGGACGCGGAACCGGCCCCGTTCGGTGAGGACTTCAGGGGCTGGACCAGCTCCTACGACGGGCAGCTCCTGCCGGTCGAGCAGATGCGCCGCTGGCGGGACGCCACGGTCGCCCGGATCCGCGAGCTACGGCCGCGCCGAGTGCTGGAGATCGGCGTGGGCAGCGGACTGCTGCTCTCCCGGATCGCCCCGGACTGCGCGGCCTACTGGGGCACCGACATCTCCGCCGACGCCGTCGGCCGGCTGCGCGCCCAAGTCGCCGGGCGGCCGGACCTGGCCGGGCGGGTGGAACTGCGCGTGCAGGCCGCCGACGACGCCGGCGGCCTGCCGGCCGGCTCCTTCGACACCGTGGTGATCAACTCGGTCGCCCAGTACTTCCCCGACGCCGGCTACCTCACCGACGTGCTCGACACGGCACTGGGACTGCTCGCCCCCGGCGGGGCCGTGTTCCTCGGCGACGTGCGCGACCTGCGGCTGCTGCGGTGCCTGCACACGGCGGTGCAGCTGCGCCGTGCCACGTCGTCCGCCGACCCCGCCACCGTGCGCCGCGCCGTCGAACAGGCCGTGCTGCTGGAGAAGGAACTCCTCCTCGACCCCGCGTACTTCACCGCGCTCGCGGCGCGACGCGACGACATCGCAGGCGTCGACCTACGGGTCAAGCGCGGCGCGTACGTCAACGAGCTCAACCGCTACCGGTACGACGTCGTGCTGCACAAGCGTCCCGCCGCAGGGACACGGTCCCTGGAGCAGGCCCCGGAACTGCGCTGGAGCCACGACGTGTCGGGGCCCGGCGACCTCGCCCGCCACCTCGCCGGCCGGCGCGTCCCCGCGCTGCGGGTGACCGGGGTGCCCGACGAGCGGCTCGCGGGCGAGGCCGGCGCCCTGCGCGCCCTGGACGAGGGACGGCCCCTGGCGGAAGCCCTCGCCCTCCTCGGCGCCGCCGGCCGGCCGACGGCGCCGGACCTCGGACCGGACGCCTTCCACGAACTGGGCGAGCGCGCGGGCTACCGGGTCGCGGTCACGCGTTCGGGGGAGGACGCCGTACTCCTCGACGTCCTCTTCACCGACCCGGCGGCGGCCGTACTCGGCGGCGTCCACCGCCCGGCGGCGGCCGCCGCGGCCGGACCGCCGCGGGCGCTCGCCAACGACCCGGCGGCCTCCCGGCAGCGCGGTGAACTGGTCGCCTCGCTCACCGCGTCGCTGCGGGAGGAGCTGCCCGGGTACATGGTGCCGGCCGCCGTGGTGGTCCTCGACGAGCTCCCCCTGACCGTCCACGGCAAGCTCGACCGGGCGGCGCTGCCCGCGCCCTACCTCGGCTCCGTCGAGGGCCCCCGCCGGCCGGCCACCCCACGTGAACGAGTGCTGTGCGACCTGTTCGCGCAGCTGCTCGGCGTGGCGGCCGTGGGCGTCGACGACAACTTCTTCCACCTCGGCGGGCACTCGCTGCTGGCGACCCGGCTCATCAGCCGCGTCCGCACCGCCCTGGGAGCCGAACTGCCCGTCCGCGCCGTGTTCGAGACGCCGACGGTCGCCGGCCTGGTCGCACGGCTGGACGACACCGAGGAACGCCGGGACGCCACGCGGCCCGCGCTGCGGCCGATGCCCCGGCCCGAGACGGTGCCGCTGTCGTTCGCACAGCAGCGGCTGTGGTTCCAGCACCGGCTGGAGGGTCCGAACGCCACGTACAACATGCCGGTCGCCCTGCGTCTGCGCGGCGAGCTGGACCGTACGGCGCTGCGCGCGGCACTGGCCGACGTCGCGGCCCGGCACGAGAGCCTGCGCACCGTGTACCCGGTGACGGACGGGGTGCCCCGCCAGCTCGTCCTCGACACGGCGGACGCCCGCCCCGAACTGATCGTCCGACACGTCGACGCGGCAGGACTGCCCGAGGCCGTCGGGACGGCAGCGCGCTACCCCTTCGACCTCGCCGCCGACCTTCCGCTGCGGGCCGAACTGTTCGTCCTGGGCGAGCGGGAGCACCTGCTGGTGCTGCTGGTGCACCACATCGCCGGCGACGGCTGGTCGATGGCCCCGCTGTCACGGGACCTGGCCACCGCCTACGACGCGCGGTCCCGGGGCGAGGCGCCGTCGTGGACGCCACTGCCCGTCCAGTACGCGGACTACACGCTGTGGCAGCGCGCGCTGCTGGGGAACGAGGCCGACCCGGACAGCCTGTTCGCCCGGCAGGTGGCCTACTGGACCGAGGCCCTGGCGGACCTGCCCCAGGAGCTCGCGCTCCCGGCGGACCGTCCCCGGCCCGCCGTGTCCACCTACCGCGGCGAGATGCTCGGCTTCGACCTCAGCCCCGATCTGCACCGCCGGCTGGCGGCCCTCGCCCGGGACGCGGAGGCCAGCCTGCACATGGTGCTGCACGCCGGTCTCGCCGCCCTGCTGACACGGCTCGGCGCGGGTACGGACCTGCCGATCGGCAGCGGCGTCGCCGGGCGTCACGACGAGGCGCTCGACGACGCGGTCGGCCTCTTCGTCAACACGCTCGTCATGCGGACCGACACCTCCGGCGACCCGTCGTTCGACGAACTGCTCCGCCGCGTACGGGAGACGGCGCTGAGCGCCTACTCCCACCAGGACGTACCCTTCGAGCACCTGGTGGAGGTGCTCAACCCGGTCCGCTCCCCGAACCGTCACCCGCTCTTCCAGGTGGCGCTGGTACTGCAGAACACCCCGGAGGCCGGGCTCGCGCTGCCCGGTGTCGAGGTGACGCCCGAGCCGGCCGGCTCGGGTACCTCACGGTTCGACCTGTTCTTCAGCGTCACCGAGCGCGGCGACGCCGGGGGCGTACGCGGAACGGTCGAGTACAGCACCGACCTGTTCGACCGGCGGACGGTCCAGACGCTGGCGGAGCGGTGGATCCGGCTCCTGGAGGCGGTGACCGCCGACCCGGGGCGGCCCATCGGCGAGGCCGGCATCCTCACACCCGCCGAACGCGCCCGGATGCTGGGCACCGACGGCCCGCAGGTGCCGCCCGCCACCCTGCCCGCGCTCTTCGAGCGCCAGGCGGCACGGCATCCCGGGGAGCCCGCGGTGCTGTCCGCGTCCGGCACGCTGACCTACGCCGAGCTGAACGCCCGGGCCGACCGCCTGGCGGAGCTGCTGCGCTCTCGCGGCATCGGCCCCGGGCACACCGTCGCCCTGGCGTTCCCCCGCTCGGTCGGCCTGGTCGTGGCCGTCCTCGGGACGCTCAAGGCGGGGGCGGCCTACCTCCCCCTCGACACCCGCTACCCGGCCGAGCGCCTCGCCTTCATGCTCGGCGACGCACGGCCGTCGCTGCTGCTGACGGGCACCGCCGGCCAGGAACTGCCCGGCTCCGGCGGCCTGCCCAGGATCGACCTGGACGACTCCGGCGGGCACTCCGCCCCCGACCTGCCCGGACGGCCGGACACCGGCCCCGACGCCGCCGGGCACGCACGGCCGCCGGTACCCGCCGACGCCGCCTACGTCATCTACACCTCCGGCTCCACCGGCGTACCCAAGGGCGTGGTCGTCACCCACTCCGGTGTGGCCGCCCTGGCGGCGGCGCAGGCGGACGCCTTCGGCGCCGGGCCGGGCAGCAGGGTCCTGCAGTTCGCCTCGCCGAGCTTCGACGCGGCGTTCTGGGAGCTGTGCATGGCGCTGCTGGCCGGCGCGGCCCTGGTGGTGGTGCCCGCCGAACGGCTCCTGCCGGGGCCCGACCTCGCCGCCGTGGTGGCCGAGCACGGCGTGACGCACCTGACCGTGCCCCCCGTGGCGCTCGGGATGATGACGCCCGACCAACTGGACCCGGTGACCTGCCTGGTGGTCGCAGGAGAGGCCTGCCCGCCGGAGACGGCGGCGGCCTTCGGCCGCGGCCGGCGGATGGTGAACGCCTACGGGCCGACGGAGTCGACGGTCTGCGGCACGATGAGCCGGCCGCTGGCCGGGGACGGCGGCACCGCGCCCATCGGCACGCCCGTCACCGGCACCCGGGTCTACGTCCTGGACGCGGCACTGCGCCCGGTGCCGTCGGGCGTGGCGGGCGAGGTGTACCTGGCGGGCGCGGGCCTGGCCCGCGGGTACCTCGGGCGGCCCGGCCTGACCGCGGGGCGGTTCGTCCCCGACCCGTTCGGCGCGCCGGGCACCCGGATGTACCGCACCGGGGACCTCGCGCGGTGGAACGCCGCGGGCGAGCTGGAGTTCGCCGGGCGGGCCGACGAACAGGTCAAGATCCGGGGCCACCGGGTCGAACTGGGCGAGGTCGAGGCCGTGATGGCCGCCCATCCCCAGGTCGCCCAGGCCGTCGCGGCGGTCCGCGACGACGGCCCCGGCGGCACCCGCCTGCTCGGGTACGTCGTGCCGGCGGACGACACGGAACCCGGGGATGCCGCGGGTGGCGTCCCGGAGCGGTCCGAACGGGTCCTCGACGAGTGGCGGCAGCTCTACGACACCCTGTACGGGACGTCGCAACCCGCCCAGTTCGGTGAGGACTTCACCGGCTGGAACAGCACCTACGACGGGCGGCCCCTGCCCGCGGGCGAGATGCGGCAGTGGCGGGACGCCACCGTCACGCGCATCCGCGGGCTGCGGCCCCGGCGGGTCCTGGAGATCGGTGTCGGCCGCGGCCTGCTCCTGTCGCAGCTCGCCGCGGAGTGCGACACGTACTGGGGCACCGACCTGTCGGCGGCCGTGATCGAGGCGCTGACGGCACAGGTCGCCGAGCGCCCGGACATCGCCTCCCGGGTGGTGCTCAGGGCCCAGCCGGCGGACGACCTCACCGGGCTGCCGGAAGGCTTCTTCGACACCGTCGTGCTCAACTCGGTGGCCCAGTACTTCCCCGACGCCGGTTATCTGACCGAGGTGATCGGCGCCGCGATGCGGCTCCTGGCACCGGGCGGCGCCCTCTTCCTCGGCGACGTCCGCAACCTGCGGCTGCTGCCGGACCTGCGGGCGGCCGCCGGCGCCACCGCTCCGGAACGGGAACTGCTGGTCGACCCGGACTACTTCCCGGCCCTGCCCGCCGTCGTGCCCGAGGTCGCCGCCGTCGACGTACGCCTCAAACGCGCGGCCTACCACAACGAGCTGTCCCGGTACCGCTACGACGTCGTCCTGCACCGCTCGCCGCTTCTCGCGCCGGCCCGGTCGTTCACCGACGCGCCGACGGTGCCCTGGCGGGAGGTCCGCGGCGGGACGGAAGGGCTCGCCGCGCTGCTGGCGGAGCGCCGCCCGGACCGGCTGCGCGTCACCGCGATCCCCAACGCGCGGCTGGCGGGCGAGGCAGCTGCCGGGCACGCCGGGCACGCGGACCCCGAGACGCTGTGTGCGCTGGGGGAGCGGCTGGGCTTCTGGGTGGCCGCGACGTGGTCGGGCACGGCCGGCGACGACTGCTTCGACCTCCTGTTCGCCGCGAACGGCGGCACCCCGGTCTCCGGGCTGTACGTGCCCGTGGTCTCCGGCGCTGCCGACCGCACCTCGCTGTCGACCTTCACCAACGCCCCGGCGGCCGCGGCGCCGTCGGCGGCACTGGGCCCCTCGCTGCGCGCCTGGCTGGGCGAGAAGCTGCCGGAGTACCTGGTGCCCTCGGTGGTCGTCACGCTCGACGCCCTGCCGCTGACACCGAACGGCAAGGTCGACCGCAAGGCGCTGCCCGCGCCGGAAGCAGCCGGGGCCACGGCCGGCCGCCCCCCGGCGACCGCGCGGGAACGGCTGCTGTGCGACATCTTCGCGGACGTGCTCGGCCGCCCGTCCGTCGGCGTCGACGACGACTTCTTCGACCTCGGCGGCGACAGCATCGTCTCCATCCAGGTGGTCAGCCGGGCCCGGGCCGCCGGACTGGCGATCGGCGCGCAGGACGTGTTCCGCCACAAGACCGTGGCGGCGCTGGCCGCGGCCGCCGGGACACCGGACGGGGCGCCGACGGAGACGGACGCGCCGCAGGCGGGCATCGGCACGGTGCCGCTGACACCGGCCCTGCACGCACTGCGGGAGCAGGACCCATACCCCGGCACCGGGTACGAGGCGATGACCGTGGAGATCCCGGCCGGGCTCGGCGCGGAAGGGCTCGAGACGGTCCTACAGGCGGTCCTCGACCACCACGACGCGCTGCGGATGCGCCTGACACCCGGCCTCGGCGGCACCCCGGAGGCGGACGGGCCGGAGTGGCTGCTGGAGGTGATGCCTCCGGGCGCGGTCCGGGCCGCTGACTGCCTGCGCCGCACAGACGCCGCACCGGACGAGACCGCCCTCGCCAGGGAGGAGTGGGCCGCCTCGGCGCGCCTCGCGCCCGGGTCCGGGGTGCTGCTCCAGGCGATCGGCTTCGACACCGGGCCCGGCCGCCCCGGGCTGCTGCTGCTCGTCCTGCACCGCCTCGTCGCCGACCCGGAGTCCTGGCGGATCCTGCTGCGTGACGTCACCGGCGCCTGCGAGGCCGTCGCCGGGGGACGGAGCCTCGCACTCGCCCCGGTCGGCACGTCCTTCCGGCGCTGGGCCCAGCACCTGCGGGCCCGGGCGCAGGACGCCCGGCTGGCCGGGGAACTGCCCCGGTGGACCGGTGTACTCGCCGGGGAGGGACAGCCGGACGAGGACCCGGGCGGACCGCCGGCGCGGGCGCCGGAGGAGACCGGGACCGTCACGCTGACCACCGTCCTGTCCGCCGAGCACACCGGTCAGGTGCTCACCGACGTGACCGCGGCCTTCCACGCCGACCCCGAGGACGTGCTGCTGACCGCGTTCGCGCTGGCGGTTGCCGACTGGCGGTACCGCCGTGGCCCCGGCGCCGCGGACGGCCGCGTGCTCGCCGACGTACGGCGGCCGGGCCGCGAACGCGTCGCCGAGGGCGTCGACCCGTCCCGCACCGTGGGCCGCTTCACGGCCACCCACCCGGTCCGCCTGGACCTGGGCGGCTTGGACCGCGACGCGCTGTGGGACGGGGGGCACGCCGCCGGCACGGCCCTCAAACGGGTCAAGGAGGAACTGAGGTCCCTGCCGGACGGCGGCCTGGGCTACGGCCTGCTGCGCCACCTCAACGCCGGCACCGCCCCGGAACTGGCGGCCCTGCCCGCCCCGCGGTTCGCCTTCCACTACCTCGGGCGGCTGCCGCAGGTCCCGTCCGGCCCGGGCCCGGACGCGGCCGGCTCCCCGTCGCAGTACTGGGCGGAGGCGGACATCGCCGTCGTGGACGGAACGGACGGAGCGCGGCTGACCGCGACCTGGCGCCGCCCGCGATCGCCCCTGACCGAGCGCGACCTCGGGGATCTGGCGGCCACCTGGGTCCGGGCCCTGGAAGCACTGACCGCCCACGCCGCCCGGCCCGAGGCCGGCGGCCGGACCCCGTCCGACGTACCGCTGGTCCGGCTCAGCCAGGACAAGCTCGAACAGCTGGAAGCCGCATGGAGGAGATCACGATGACGCAGGCCGAGCCGCAGGCGGAACTGGAGGACATACTCCCCCTGGCACCGCTGCAGGAAGGACTGCTGTTCCACGCGCTGTACGACGAGGCGGCCCTCGACCTCTACACCGTGCAGTGCGCCTTCGACCTGGACGGCGACCTCGACGCCGAGGTGCTGCACGCGTCCGCCCGCACCCTGCTCCGGCGCCACGCCGCCCTCCGCGCCGGCTTCTGGCACGAAGGTCTGGACGAGCCGGTGCAAGTCGTCCCGCGCGAGGTGGTACCGGCGTGGCTGGAGGCGGACCTGACCGCGGTCGCCCCCGGCGAGCGGGAGGCCGAGGCGGGGCGGATGGCGGCGGAGGACCGGCTCCGCCGGTTCGACCCGACCCGCCCGCCGCTGCTGCGGTTCACGCTCCTGCGGCTCGGGCCCTCCCGGCACCGGTTCGTCGTCACCGCCCACCACCTGGTGCTGGACGGGTGGTCCGTCCAGCTGCTGCTGGGCGAGCTGTTCCAGCTGTACGTCCGGGGCGGCCGGGAGGACGGGATGCCCCCCGTCACCCGGTACCGCGACTACCTGGCCTGGCTGGCCGGGGAGGACAGGGCGGCCGCCGAGGACGTGTGGCGCCGGATGCTGAAGGGTATCGACGAGCCCACCCGCGTCGCGCCCGCCGACCCCTCCCGGGAGCCGGCACTGCCCGGCCAGGTCCTGCGCGACCTGCCGGACGATCTCGCCGCCGGGCTGGACGCCCTCGCCCGCCGCGAGGGACTGACCCTGAACACGGTCTTCCTGGGGATCTGGGCGATCGTCCTCGGCCAGCTGACCGGCAGGGACGACGTGGTCTTCGGCACCACGGTCTCCGGACGCCCGCCGGAGGTCCCCGGCGTCGAGAGAATGATCGGCCTGTTCGCCAACACGCTGCCGGTACGGGTCCGCCTGCACCCGGCCCAGGCGCTGACGGGGATGCTCGCCCGGCTCCAGGAGGAGCAGACGCGCCTGCTGGCCTGCCAGCACGTGGGGCTCTCCGGCATCCAGCGCACGCTGGGCACGGGCGAGCTGTTCGACACGGTGACCGTGTTCGAGAACCTTCCGGCCGGCGAGAGCGAACTCGCCGCCACCGCGCACGGCAGCGGACTGCGGGTGACCGCGAGCCGGAGCCACGGCGTCACCCACTACCCGCTCAACTTCATGGTGATGCCCGGCAGGCCGCTGCGGCTGCGCCTGGACCACCAGGTCGACCTGTTCGACCGGGACGCCGCCGAAGCGATCATGACCCGGGTGGTCCGGGCCCTGCGGATCCTGGTCGCCGACCCCGGGCGGCGGATCGGCGCGCTGGAGATCCTGGCACCGGCCGAGCGCGCCCTGGTGCTGGAGGAGTGGAACGGCACGGCAGGGGAGACGCCGTCCGTGCTGGTGCCGGAGGCGTTCGCGGCCCAGGCGGCGCGGACCCCGGACGCGGTGGCCGTCGTCTGCGGCGGGGTGTCCTGGACGTTCGCCGAACTGGACGCCCGGGCGGACGGTCTCGCGCGACGCCTGGCCGCCCGCGGCGCGGGACCCGACGTGCTGGTCGGGCTGTGCGTTCGCCGGTCGGCCGAGATGATCGCCGCCGTGCTGGCCGTCTGGAAGTCCGGCGGCGTGTGCGTACCGCTCGACCCCGCCTATCCGGCGGAACGGCTCGAATTCATGCTGGCCGACGCCTCCGTGTCCCTGGTACTGGCCGAACAGGACCTGGCCGGACGCCTGGGGGCGAACCGGGCGGCGTCCCTGGTGCTGCTGGACGCCGACCACCCCGCCGACGGCCCCTGCGGCGGCGAGGAAAGCGCCGGCCGGTGGACCCGTACGCCGGTGCTGCGCGCCGACCACGCGGCCTACGTCGTCTACACGTCCGGATCGACGGGCGTGCCCAAGGGCGTGGTGGTCACGCACCTGGGCCTCGCGAACCTGTTCGCCAGCCACCGCGACCAGGTGTTCGGCCCGGCGGCCGCCGCCGTGGCCGCGGCGTCCGGACGACGGCTGCGCGTGGCGCACACGGCGTCGCTGTCGTTCGACGCCTGCATGGGCCAACTGCTCGGCCTGATCGCCGGCCACGAACTGCACGTCGTGGACGAGGACACCCGCCGCGACGCCGCCGCGCTGCTGGCGTACGTACGCGAACGGGGCCTGGACTACCTGGGCATCACCCCCTCGCTGCTGCGGGAACTGACCGGCCTGGGCCTGCTGGACGGCCCCGGGCACCGGCCGGGCGTGATCCTCCTCGGCGCTGAGGCCACCGGCGCGGCGCTGTGGGAGACGCTGCGGGCCCACCCGGCAACCGAGGTGCACAACTACTACGCGCCCAGCGAGTGCACCGTGGACGCCGTCGGCGCCCGGGTGCGCGACAGCGCCCGGCCCGTGATCGGCCGGCCGGTCACCAACATGCGGGCCTACGTGCTCGACGCGCGGCTGCGCCCGGTGCCGCCCGGCGTGGTGGGAGAGGTCTACCTGGCCGGCGTCCAGCTCGCCCGCGGCTACCTGGGCCGACCCGGCCTGACCGCCGGACGCTTCGTCGCCGACCCGTTCGGCGGGCCGGGAACCCGGATGTACCGCACCGGCGACCTGGCCCGCTGGACGGCCGACGGGCTGCTGGAGTTCGCCGGGCGGGCCGACGACCAGGTGAAGCTGCGCGGATTCCGCATCGAGCTCGGCGAGGTCGAGGCGGTGCTGGCCCGGCACATCACCGTCGCGCACGCGGTCGCGGTCGTGCGCGAGGACCGGCCCGGCGACCAGCGCCTGACCGCCTACGTGGTGTCCGCGCCCGGCACCCGCGCCCACCCGGGCGAACTGCGGGAGCACTGCGCCGCGACGCTGCCGGAGTTCATGATGCCCGCCGCGGTCGTCGTGCTCGACGCCCTCCCGCTGACCCCCAGCGGGAAGCTGGACCGCCGCGCCCTGCCCGCCCCCGGCCCGCGCGGAACCGACGGCCGGGGACCCCGCGACCCCGTCGAGGAAATCCTGTGCGGCCTGTTCGCCGAGGTCCTCGGCACGGAACGCGTCGGCGTCGACGACGGGTTCTTCGCGCTCGGCGGGCACTCCCTGCTGGCGACCCGGCTGGTCTCGCGCGTCCGCGCGGCCCTCGGCGCGGAACTCGCCGTGCGGGACGTCTTCGAGGCCCCGACCGCCGCCGGGCTCGCGGCCCGGCTCGGCATGCCGCGCGAGGACGTCCACCGGCGGCCGCCGCTACGGCCCGCCGGTGAGCGCCCGGCCGAGCTGCCGCTGTCCTTCGCCCAGCGGCGCCTGTGGTTCCTGCACAAGCTGGAAGGACCCAGCCCCACCTACAACATGCCGTTCGCGCTGCGCCTGACCGGCGGCCTCGACGCCCGGGCCCTGCGCGCCGCCCTCGACGACGTGGTGGCCCGGCACGAGGTGTTGCGCACGGTCTACCCGGACAGCGCGGGCACGCCGCGCCAGCACGTCCTCGACCCTGCCCGGGCGGCCGTGCCGCTGCCCGTCCGGACGGTCGCCGAGGACGGGCTCGCCGCGGCCCTCGCGGACGCCGCCGCCCACTGCTTCGACCTCACGACCGAACCGCCCCTGCGCGCCCAGCTGTTCGCACTCGGCCCGGACGAGCACGTCCTGTTGCTCGTGCTCCACCACATCGCGGGCGACGGCTGGTCCAACCGCCCGCTCGCCCGCGATCTGTCCGACGCCTACGCCGCCCGGCGCGAGGGCCGCGTCCCCGCCTGGGCGCCGTTGCCCGCCCAGTACGCCGACTACACCCTGTGGCAGCGGCGCTTCCTCGGCGAGGACAGTGACCCGGACAGCCTGTTCTCCCGCCAGACGGCCTACTGGCGGACACAGCTCGAGGGACTGCCGGCCGAGCTGGAGCTGCGGCGGGACCGGCCCCGGCCGGACGTGCCCGGCCACCGCGGCGGAACGGTGCCGCTGCACATCGGCCCCGAGGCCCACGCCCGGCTCACCGCGCTGGCACGGGCGCACGGCGCGAGCCTGTTCATGGTTGTCCAGGCGGTGCTCGCGGCACTCCTCACCCGCGAGGGCGCGGGCACCGACATCCCGATCGGCACGCCGGTCGCGGGGCGCACCGACGACAGCCTCGACGACTTGGTCGGATGCTTCGTCAACACCCTGGTCCTGCGCACCGACACCGGGGGCCACCCGAGCTTCGCGGATCTGCTCGACCGGGTCCGCGAGACCGACCTGGCCGCGTACAGCCACCAGGACGTGCCCTTCGAGCACTTGGTGGAAGTGCTCAAACCGGCCCGCTCGACGGCCCGGCACCCGCTGTTCCAGGTGATGCTGACCCTCCACCACGCCAGGGACCTGCCGGTGGAGCTGCCCGGTCTGCGTTACCGGGCCGAGGAGACGGAATCGAGGTCGGCCAAGTTCGACCTGCTGTTCCGGCTGGCCGAGCGGAGCACCCCCGACGGCCGGCCCGGCGGCCTGGAAGGCGGCGTCGAGTACAGCACCGACCTGTTCGACCGCAGCACGGTGGACGGCCTGGTCACCCGGTTCGAGCGGTTGCTCGACGCCGCGGCCGCCGACCCCGCCGAACGCATCTGGCGGCTCCCCGTGCTGGACGAGGCCGAGCGGGAGCTGGTCCTGAGGGGGTGGAACGACACGGCGCGGCCCCTGCCCGCGGTGACGCTGCCGGAGTTGTT
>NZ_JBIBVY010000042.1:0-16504 GCF_043080665.1 Streptomyces sp. NPDC014991 | reverse complement strand
GCGCCCGCCACTACCAGGCGCTGGTCACCCTCGCCTGCCTACGACTCTGGCTGCCCTGACTTTGCGGACACGACCTAGGCCCTCTCGTTCGGATCATGCCGGGCTCGCGGGCCCTGATCCGGCCTGATCCGAACGAAAGACCCCAGGTCGTGCTGTCCCGCGGCAGGGCCGGGCGTACTCGGCCGGTCCGTCGACGCGGCGAGGCGCCGTGCCGGCGTCGCGGACCCGGCTGATCCGGACGAGACCCCTGGCTCTCAGTCGACCGGCCAGGTGTGCACCGGCGCGTTGAGGTGCATGTAGTCGATGTACAGCTGGGCCATCCGCCGCAGCGCCTCGTGCCGGCCGGCGCGCGTGGCGGTGTCCAGGCGGTGGAACATCTCCTTCTGCCACACGGCCCCGTTCCGTGCCGTCACACAGCGCTGCTCGATGATCCCGAGCAGCGGCTCCCGCCACGCGTCGTCCATGCCGGAGTGCTCCAGCCCGCGGTGCGCGAGCGGCAGCAGCCGCCGCAGGACCAGCTCCGGCACCGGCACCTCGCCCATCCCCGGCCAGTACAGCAGCGCCTCGATGCCGTGCCGGGCGGCGGCGTGCAGATTGTCCTCGGCGGCAGAGAAGGACATCCGCGACCACACCGGCCGGTCCTCCTCCACCAGGGCCCGGGTGAGGCCGTAGTAGAAGGCGCCGTTGGCGAGAGTGTCGGCGACGGTCGGTCCGGCCGGCAGCACCCGGTTCTCCACCCGGATGTGCGGTACGCCGTGTGTGACGGCGTAGACCGGGCGGTTCCAGCGGTAGATGGTGCCGTTGTGCAGGGTGAGTTCGCCCAGCTCGGGGGTGTCACCGCGGTCCAGCGTCTCCGCCGGGTCCTGCTCGTCGCACAGCGGCAGCAGGGCCGGGAAGTAGCGGAGGTTCTCCTCGAACAGGTCGAAGACGCTGTTGATCCACCGCTCCCCGAACCACACCCGGGGTCGTACCCCCTGCACCCTGATCTCCTCCGGGCGGGTGTCGGTGGCCTGCTCGAACAGCGGGATGCGGGTCTCGTGCCACAGCTCCTTGCCGAACAGGAACGGGGAGTTCGCCGCCAGCGCGACCTGGACCCCGGCGATCGCCTGGGCGGCGTTCCAGTAGGCGGCGAACTCCTCCGGGGACACCTGGAGGTGGAACTGCGTGCTGGTGCAGGCCGCCTCCGGGGTGATGGTGTCCGCGTAGGTCCGCAGCCGGTCGACCCCGTCGATCTCGATGCGCAGGTCCTCACCGCGGGCCGCGAAGACCTGGTCGTTGAGGAGCCGGTAGCGGGGGTTCTCCGACAGCGCCCCCTCACCGATGTCCTCCTGGCGCAGCGTGGGCAGGATCCCCACCGTGATCAGACGGGCGCCCACCGACCGAGCGCGCTCGTCGGCGTGGTTCAGCGCCGCTCTGATCTCCGACTCCCAGGCGTCCGGGCCGCCCGCCGTCAGCCGCCGGGGCGGGACGTTGATCTCCAGGTTGAACCGGCCCAGCTCGGTGGACCAGGCGGGGTCGGAGATGGCCTCCAGTACGTCGCTGTTGCGCATCACCGGCTCGGCGCCGTCGTCCACCAGGTTCAGCTCGATCTCCAGGCCGACCTGCGGCCGTTCCGACTCGAACCGTGCCTCGCGGAGCATCAGCGCGAGCGCGTCCAGGCAGGCGTGCATCTTGATCCGGTACCGGCGGCGGTCCTCGCGGGTGAAGACGAGCGCCGGGACGTCACGCCCCATCGGCCCTCCAGGGTCCCCTCGACGGACACCTCTCCCCTCAGCGTCGCACCACCGTGCGGCCCGCACCATGCGGGTCGCCGCCGCGCGGCCGGGCCCGTCACCGCGGGCCGCCCGCCCCGGAGGGGGCCCCGCGGCGGCGCTGTGCGGACGTCTCACCCGCCCAGCCCTCTCCGGATGGCCCGCGCGCGCCCGGCGGCGCAGGGTCTGAACCAGACCGGTCGGGTCGTTGGGCGGCCGGTCCGGGGCGGGGAACGGTGCATCCATGCGCTCGGGCCGTTCCCCGCCGCGTCGGACCGCCGGGCGCGGCCCCGCGCGTTGCGGTGACGACCCCGCTTCGCACGCGGCGGACACGGAGGCCGGTGGGGTGACGCCTGCCGTTGGAAACCGATCGGTTTATTACGCACGCGGCGCCGCCAAGGTGTACGCCACGGCCCGCGACGCGCGCAGCGTCACCCACCCCGATGCCGTACCCCTCGCCCTGGAGGTCACCGACCCCCGCTCCGTCGAGGCCGCGGCGGAGCGGGCGCGGGACGTCACCGTCCTGGTCAACAACGCCGGCGTCCTGCTCGGCGCGACCTCCTTCCTCGACGCCCCGGTCGACGACGTACGCCGGGAGTTCGAGACCAACCTCTACGGCCCGCTCCTGGTCACCCGGGCCTTCGTGCCGGCCATCGAGCGCAACGGCGGCGGACATCTCCTGAACGTCCACTCCGTGCTGTCGTGGATCGGCGTCGCAGGCTCCTACAGCGCCACCAGGGCGGCGCTGTGGTCCCAGACCAACTCCCTGCGCCTGGAGCTGAGTCCGCGGGGCATCGGGGTCACCGGACTGCACGTCGGCTACCTCGACACCGACATGGCCGCGCACGTCGACGCGCCCAAGTCCAGCCCCCGGGACGTCGCCGCGCCGGCGCTGGACGGCGTCGAGTCCGGGGCGTACGAGGTGCTGGCGGACGACGTCAGCCGACAGGCCAAGGCGGCCCTCTCCGGCGATCTGGCGGCGCTGTACCCACAGTGGACGAACTAGACAGGCGCACCGGCGGGACCCGCCGGCAGCCGATCGCCGTCCCGCCCGTCCCACCGGACCGAGCCGCTCCCGTCCATCAGGACGGGCGGCCCGGAAGGGCACACGTCCGGGCCGACGGAACCGGGAGACGCCGAACGTGCCGAGCCGCTACGACCGGTCCCGGATGCCCGGGGCGCCGGCGTGCTCGGTCGTCCGGACGAAGGGGGCGCCCCGGAGAGCCCCGGTGATTGTCAGTGGGTCCCTCTACGGTGTGGAGCAGTGAGGACCTGCGGGAACGGCCGTGGGTCCGTCCTGGGGGAGGGGGCTGCCATGTCCACGGCGTGCACGGCGTCGACGACGTATCTGGAGCTGTCGCAGGAGGGCGACGGTGCCCACAAGTTCTACGAGGTGACCGTCGACGGTCTGGTGGTGACCGTGCGGTACGGCCGGATAGGCGCCGCCGGGCAGACGCAGACGACGACGTTCACGACGGCGGAGAAGGCGCGGGCCGCCGCCGCGAGGAAGGTCGGGGAGAAGGTCCGCAAGGGATACGCCCCGGCCGTCCCCGGACAGCGCGCCCCGCGCGCGGTCACCCGCCGTCAGGTCAGCTCGGCCCCGTCCACGGCACGGGCGGTGGCGCCCGTGCTGTGGCGGTTCCGCACCGGCTCCGCCGCGTTCGGCATCCATGTCGACGACGAGCGCTGCTGGGTGGGCAACCAGGCGGGTGACGTCTACACCCTGGACCACGAGGGCGCCGTCCAGGCCCGCTTCGGCCTGCCGGACGGCGTCAAGTGCCTGGTCGCCGACGACTTCTGGATCTACGCGGGCTGCGACGACGGCAAGGTGTACGACCTCTCCTCGAAACTGCCCTTCGCCGCCTACGACATCGCCGCCGACGTGGACATCTTCTGGCTGGACATCCACGAGGGTGTCCTGGACGTCTCGGACCGCGCGGGCCGGCTGACCGTCATCGACCACGAGGACGAACACCAGTGGTCCCGCCGCAGCCAGGGCGAGCACGCGTGGATGGTCCGGGCCGACGACCGGGCCGTCTACCACGGCCACCACCGGGGCGTCACCGCCTACGCGCCCGACGGCGGCGGCGAACTGTGGCACACCGCCACCCGGGGCGGCGTGCTCTTCGGCTGGCAGGAGGAGCACGCCGTGTACGCGGGCACCGCCCACCGGGTGGTGCAGCGGCTGTCCAAGGAGAGCGGTGCCATCGAGGCGACGTACGCGTGCGACAGCAGCGTGTACTCGTGCGCCACCTCACCCGGCGGCCGGTTCGTCTTCGCGGGTGACGCCGCGTCGTCCGTGTACTGCTTCGACCAGGACGGCAGGCGCCTGTGGAAGCTCGGCACGGGCAGCGGTTCGGCGCTGTCGATGCAGTACCACGACGAGCGCCTGTACCTGGTGACCACGGACGGGTCGCTGGTCTGCGTGGACGCGAGCGAGGCGGCGGTCTCCGCGGCCCAGCAGGGCACGGTGCCGGTGGTGCGGGACGTCAAGCTCGCCGCCGCCCTGCCGACGTACGCGCCGGCCACGACCGTGACCGCGGTGGCCACGGTCGCCCAGGCGCCCGCCGGAGCGGTGGTGGTCGAGTGCGTGCGGGAGGCCGGCCGGGTCCGGGTGCACGTGCTCTCCGACGGCTACGACTCCTCCTGGAACGTCCAGTTCCCCCGCGCGATACGGGAGCCCGGCGCGCGGTACGTCGTCGACGCCCTGCACCCCGCGGCGGGCGGCTTCTACCGGGTCCGGGGTGACATCCGGCGCCTGCTCTGACAGCGCGCCACATCACGTGGCGGCCGGACGGCGGCAGTACCGCCGTCCGGCCGGTGCCCGCCCGCCGGTCAGGGGCGTGTGGCCGCCGTCCGTTCCAGGATCTCCCGTGCGACGGGGAGCGCGTCGGCGCGGTCCGCGGGGACCAGGCCGATGCGGGTGCGGCGGTCCAGGAGGTCCGACTCGTCGAGGGCGCCCTCGTGCTCGACCGCCCAGCGGAGCTCCGCCCGGCTCACGGGGTGGCCGGGCAGGACCGGCTCGGCCAGGGCGGGGTCCCGGGCCGCGAGGGCGTGGACGGCCGCGGCCTCGGTGCCGTAGCGGCGGACCAGGTGCGGGGGCGCGGGCAGGGCGCGCAGCCGGCCGGGGGCGGCGGCGCCGACCAGCGGCAGCGCGGCGGTGGGGGAGGGGCCGGTGCGCAGCCCGCGCGCCCCGGCCGCGGCGTCCACCGCGTCCTGCGCCATCCGCCGGTAGGTGGTGAGCTTGCCGCCGACCACCGTGGTGACGCCGTCGGCCGAGGTCAGTACCGCGTGCCGGCGCGAGATGTCGGAGGTGCGGGCGGGCGCGCCGTCCCGGCCGTCGGAGGCGGAGGTGTCCAGCAGCGGGCGCAGTCCGGCGAACGCGCCGACGACCTCGTCCCGGGCCACGGGGGCGTCCAGGACGGAGCCGAGGACGTCCAGGAGGAAGCCGATGTCCGTCTCGGGGACCTCCGGCACGTCCGGGATGCCGCCCCCGACCGGTTCGTCGGTGAGGCCGACGTAGACCCGGCCGTCCCCCTGGGGCAGGACCAGCAGGAAGCGGTTGGTCTCCCCGGGGATCGGGACGTGCAGGCCGGCCGGCAGGGCACCGAGCCGCTCCGAGCGCAGGACCAGGTGAGTGCCGCGGGACGGCCGTATGCGGATGCCCTCGGTGAGGGTGCCCGCCCACACGCCGGTGGCGTTGATCACGGCGCGGGCCCTGATCTCGCCCTCCTCGCCGGTGCGTTCGTCCCGGATCCGGGCGCCCGTCCCGGTCAGCTCCAGCACCCGCACCCGGGTCAGCACCCGGGCGCCGTGCGCGGCGGCCGTGCGGGCCAGGGCGGTCACCAGACGGGCGTCGTCGGCCACCCTGCCGTCCCAGGACAGCAGCCCGCCGCGTAGCCCGGCCGCGCGGACCGAGGGCGCCAGGTGCCGGGCCTCCGTCGCCGACAGCCGGCGGGGCGCGGGCAGCACCTGCCGTGGGGTCCGGGCGGCCAGCCGCAGCACGTCCCCGGCCCGGAACCCGGTCCACGCCAGCGTGGCCTGGGCCCTGGACACCAGCGGGGTGAGCGGCAGCACGAACGGCTGGGCGGTCACCAGGTGCGGGGCGGTGCGGGTCATCAGGATGCCGCGTTCGACCGCGCTCTCGTGAGCGACGTCGAACTGGGCGGAGGCCAGATAGCGCAGCCCGCCGTGGATGAGCTTGGAGCTCCAGCGCGAGGTGCCGAAGGCAAGGTCGTGGGCGTCCACCGCGACGACGTCCAGTCCGCGGGCCGCCGCGTCCAGTGCGGCTCCGGCCCCGGTGGCGCCGAGCCCGACGACCAGGATGTCGGCCGTCCGGCCGTCCGTGGCCTCGGCCAGTTCCCGGCCGCGCCGGTGTGCGCTCAGGGACGAGCCGGGCACGGCCTCGGTGTGGCTCATGGCGTCAGGGTCCTCTCCAGGAGGGTGCGCAGCTCACCGAGGAACGCGCCGGAGTCCAGCTCCGGGTCGTCCTCGTCGGTCATCGTGCGCAGGGACAGGGTGAAGGACTGCACGGTCAACAGCAGGGCGCGGGCCTGACGTTCGGTGTGGCCGGGCCGGACGGACCCGTCCGCGTGCCCCTCGCGCAGGGCGTCGGCCAGCAGCGCGAGCAGTGCCTCCTGGCTCGTGCCTCGCCGGTCGAGCACGTAGGGGAGGAGCAGTTCGGGATCGACGTCGATGATCTTCCGGAAGAGGGGGTGTGCCCGGAACGCCTCGACCCCTCTCACCAGTCCGTCCACGATCCGGGTGCGGGTGGCGGCGCCGGGGGTGGGCTCCGGTATGGCGCGGCCGGCCACGTCGATCCACTCACGGGTCATCAGGTCGCCCACCAGCGTGCGCAGGTCGGGCCAGCGCCGGTAGAGGGTCATCCTGGAGACGCCGGCGCGCCGGGCGACGTCGGCGAGTGTGGTGCGCCGTACCCCGACGGCCAGTACACAGTCGCGCACCGCGTCGAGGACGTGATCGCTGTCCGAACCGTTGTGACGAATAGGCGTCATGTGTCACAGTGTAACGCCCCGGGGGCCGGACGGAAGCGGCCCGCGCCCCGGGACGGCAGCCGAACCGCCCGAACCGAGCACACCGACCTGTGAGGACGACCGTTCAATGGACATGCTGTGGAACGGCTGGGGCGACCCGGCCAAGGCGGCACCGCTGCCCGAGACGGTGACCGGCCTGCTGCGCGACCTGCTCGGCGTCACACCCCGCACCACACCCGCACCCGCCCTCGAGGACGTCCGTCCGCCCGCCCCCACGGCCGCCCCCACCGCACTGCGGGCACTCGCCCGGGCCGCCGGCGGTGAGGAACACGTCCGCACCGACGCGGAGGCCCGCGTCCGCCACACCCGCGGCAAATCCACCCCCGACCTGCTGCGCATCCGCGCCGGCGACGTCTCCGACGTCCCGCAGGCCGTCGTCCTGCCGGGCAGCCACGACGAGGTCCTCGCCGTGCTGCGCGCCTGCGCCGAGCACGGCCTGGCCGTCGTCCCCTTCGGCGGTGGCACCTCGGTCGTCGGCGGACTCGCCCCCCAGCGCAGCGCGTTCGTCGCCCTGGACCTGCGCCGCCTGAACCGCCTGCTCGACCTGGACCCCGTCTCGCGCACCGCCGTCCTGCAGACCGGCCTGCGCGGCCCCGAGGCCGAGGCGCTGCTCGCCGAACACGGCTTCACCCTCGGCCACTTCCCGCAGTCCTTCGAATGGGCCACCATCGGCGGTTTCGCCGCCGCCCGCTCCAGCGGTCAGGCCTCCGCCGGCTACGGCCGCTTCGACGAGATGGTCCTCGGCCTCACCCTGGCGACCCCCGAGGGCACCCTCGAGACCGGCCGTGCCCCCCGCTCCGCCGCCGGACCCGACCTGCGCCAGCTGGTCCTCGGCTCCGAGGGCGCCTTCGGCGTCATCACCTCCGTCGTCGTACGGATCCGCCCGCTGCCGCGCTCCCGGGTGTACGAGGGCTGGCGGTTCGGCTCGTTCGAGGAGGGCGCCACGGCGCTGCGCCGGCTCGCCCAGGACGGGCCCCGCCCGACCGTGCTGCGCCTGTCCGACGAGACCGAGACGCTCATCGGCCTGGCCCAGCCCGACGCGATCGGTGCCGGGCCGGGACGGAGCGACGCCGGATGCCTCGCGATCACCGGGTACGAGGGGACGGCCGAGGACACCGCGCGGCGCCGTAAGCGGGCGGCGGCCGTCCTCACGGACTGCGGCGGCACCCCCGCCGGCACCGGACCGGGCGAACGCTGGGCGCACGGCCGCTACTCCGCGCCCTACCTGCGCGACGCCCTGATCGACGCCGGCGCCTTCGCCGAGACGCTGGAGACCGCGGCGTTCTGGTCCCGGATCCCCGGCCTGTACACGGCCGTCCGCACCGCCCTCACCGACACCCTCACGCGTGCGGGCACCCCGCCCCTGGTGATGTGCCACATCTCCCACGTGTACGAGAACGGCGCCTCGCTGTACTTCACCGTCGTCAGCGCCCAGGGGGAGGACCCGGTGGCGCACTGGACGCCGGCCAAGCACGCCGCCAACGAGGCCGTCCTGGCCGCCGGCGGCACCATCTCCCACCACCACGGGGTCGGCACCGACCACCGCGACTGGTACGTCCGCGAGGCCGGCCCGCTCGGCGTCTCGGCCCTGCGCGCCGTCAAACACCGCCTCGACCCCGACGGGCTCCTCAACCCGGGCGTCCTGCTGCCCACCGACTGACCCCACCGATCCGACCGCCTGCCTCGGAGGCACACCGATGCGACAGTTCACCGCCGTCGTCAACCCCACCGCCGGCGGCTCCACCGGGGCGGCGACCCTGCTCCACCTGGCCCGGCTGCTCCGCGAGGCCGGCGCCGGGCTGGACACCGAGTACAGCCACAGCCTCGCCCACGCCCAGGACATCGCCCGCACCGCCGGCGAGCGGGGCCGCATCGTCCTCGCCGTCGGCGGCGACGGCATCGCCGGCGGCATCGGCGGGGCGCTCAGCGGCACCGGCACCGTACTGGGGCTCGTCCCCGCCGGACGCGGCAACGACTTCGCCCGCGCACTGCACCTGCCCGCCGACCCGGCCGCACTCGCCGGCGTCCTGCTGCACGCCGAACCCCGGCCGGTCGACACCATCGAGGTGGAGTCGGCCGTCCACCCGCGCACCGTCGTCCTGGGCAGCGTGTACGCCGGGGTCGACGCCGAGGCCAACCGGCACGCGAACAACGCCCGGCTGCTGCGCGGCGCCGCCTCCTACTACGCCGGCGGTCTGCGTGCCGTCACCACCTGGCGGCCGGCCGGCTTCCGCGTCACCGTGGACGGCACCGAGCACATCCACCGCGGTTACACCGTCGTCGCCGCCAACTCCCCCTACTACGGTTCCGGCCGGCTCATCGCGCCGGACGCACGGGTCGACGACGGGCTGCTCGACATCGTGATGATCCGCGACGCGCCACGCCGGCTCTTCTTCACGCTCATGAACGAACTCAGGACGGGTGCCCATGTGAAACGCCCCGAAGTGCGCGTCCTGCGCGGCCGGGAACTGCGCATCGAGGCGGACCGGCCCGTCCCCTACGGCGCCGACGGCGAGGTGGAGGCCACCCTTCCGGTGACACTGCGGGTACGCCCCGCGGACCTCCGGGTGCTGTACTGACGTCCGGCTCCGCAGGGACCGGAGCCGAGCGCCCGGGGGCGCGGCGCGGTGGACCGGCTCCGGCACGGCCGACGCCCTCGCCACCGCAGACGCCCCCCGTCCCGGCGCGCCGGCACCGTTCAGTCCTGCAGGGCGTCGCTGACGCTCGGGTAGCAGGGGATGAGGGTCGTCAGGCCCACGATCTCCAGGGTGCGCAGGACGGTTCTGCGGACGCCGGCCAGACGCAGCCAGCCGACCGGTGCATGGGCCTGGTGGGCGGCGATGAGTACGTTGATGCCGCTGGAGTCCATGAACGGCACGCCGCTGAGGTCCGCGACGGTACGCGACACCTCAGCGGGATCCTCGGGCGTCAGGGCCTCGCGGAGCATGCCTGAGGTGTGATGGTCGACCTCGCCGCTCACCGTGACCACGGTGACACCGTCGACGGTGGCCCGACCGACCGACAGCCGGTCCGCTTCCGTCTCTTCGTTCGCGTCTGCCACGTGTTCCTCGTCCACGCTCGCCGATCCTTGCCCAAAGCCTCTCTCTCCGGGAGGCTGCCCCGGATCACGCGGAGGATGCGGGCCGACCCCCGACCGTCCGGCACGGATGTGCCGAGTCCCTACAACCTCTGACGTCTCTGGTGTGTCCACTACACGACGACCGGGCCGGCGCGGCCCGGTCACCGCCTTCTTCCGTCCTGACGAGGAGTCCCACCGTGCGCTCACCCCTCCGCCCCGCGGCAGCGGCGATGGCCGCCGCGATCGGCATCGGCGTCCCGGCCCTCGCCGTCCCCCTCGCGCACGCCGACGACCTCGCCCCCGACCTGGTGGTCTCCGCGCTGCCGGCCGCGTCCCCCAAGCCCGGCGACGTCTACGACCAGAGCGTCACCGTCACCAACAAGGGCACGGCCCCCGCCGACGGCGTCACCTTCCGGATCCGGCTGACCCGTGGACTCGACTTCCCGCAGCACGCCGACGGCTGCACGTACTCGACCGTCGCCGACCACGTCCGGCAGGCGCTGTGCGAGCTGGACACCGTCGTCCAGCCCGGCGCCACCCTCACCACGCCCGTGCGGTTCAAAGCCCTGCCCGAGGCCCTGATGGAGGCCGTCGAGTACGGCACCGGCCCCACCGGCGAGGTCCCGGGCGAGGGCTTCGACGACAGCTACCGGCGGCTGACCCTGACCGCGGACAGCACGGCCGACCTGGCGGCGGAGGGAGACCAGGTGAAGGGCGCCCACGGCAGCAGGGTCACCGTCACCGCGTCCCTGCGAAACAACGGCCCCGGCTGGATCCGGAACCAGGAGAGCGACGACCAGCCGGCCCTGATGGTGCGGATCCCGCCGGGCACCGTCGCCCGGGAAGTGCCCGAGGACTGCGCGCCGTTCGGGATCGACGGCCCGACCGGCCCCTCGGAGCCGGGCCGTCCGCGGTACGTGTGCTGGCCCGCCGACCACACCATCGGCGTCGGCCGGTCCCTCGACTACACCTTCGTCCTGGAGATCGGGAAGACGGCGCAGGACACCCAGGGGGAGGTGACGGCCACCTCGGTGTACGGCATCCACCCGGCGTTCGACAAGAACCCCGCGAACGACACCGCCCTCCTCTCCGTCGACGTACCCGGCGGCGGTGAGCCGGGCACGAGCACCTCCGGCGGCACGACGACCGGTGCGACCACGTCCGGCGGCACGACGACCGGCGGGGCCACGGGTGGCGGCGGTGCCGGCACGGAGGGCCAGGACAACGACCCGCACGGCCAGTCGACCGGCACCACCGGCACCACGAGCGCCATCGGCACCACCGGCACCTACGGATCGGCGTCGACCACCCCCGGTACGGGCACCGGGACCGGCGGCACCCTCGCGGCGACGGGCAGCGACGGCATGCCGCTGCTGGCCACCGCCGCGGTGGGCGCGACGGCCCTCGGCGGCCTGGTGCTGGTGGCCGTACGCCGCCGGAACACGACCAAGTGACGCGGCAGCAGCCTTCCGCCCGGTGCTGCCACGAGCGCCTGTTCCGGGCGATGCCGCTGCTGCCGCACGGGAAGAGAGGGCAGGGCGGGTGGCGGTCCGGCGGTGGCGTCGGGAGTCAGCGCGGGCTGTGACGGGCGGTGCTGCGCGGCCCGGCGCAGGTGATGTTCCTGGCGAGCCGGTCGACGGGCCGGTGGCGTGTGCGCGCAGCGCGACGGGCATCCCGACCGCCTGGGCGCTCGGTGCGCCGGCACCCCGGATCGCCGACGGCACGATGGTCTGCGAAGCGGTGCCCGTCGCCCTCCCCCTGTGCGGCGTCTTCCCGGTGGCGGCCCCGGCCACGCTGCCGTACACGCTGCTGGGCGCGGCCACGGCGACCGCCGACACCGGCCGTCGCCCGTGTCCGTACCCCGTCCGGCGGTCACGCGTTCACCTGGCCCTTCGTGCTGACGACGCTCACCATCCTCGCCGCCGCCGGCTCCTTCCCCCGGCTGACCGGCCGCGGGCCCGGCATCGGCGAGGCGGCCCCGCAGCGGACCGGCACCTGGGCATCGGGTGCGGGCGAGCCGGTCCCGGCCGGGCCGCGGGTCGTCGGCCGCGGGGAGTCGGGGGCTGGGCGGGCCCCGGCCGCCTACACTGGGTGTGCGGGCGGACGTCGGCTGTGACGAGTGCGGGACGGAGCGGGCTGTGACGGAGAAGGCCGGGGGACACGACGACCCGCCCGCCGAAGTGCTCGCCGAGGCCGCCGCCGCGTTCGGACTCCTCGCCTCCCCGTCCCGGCTGCACCTGATGTGGGCCCTGTCGCAGGGCGAGAGCGACGTCACGCGTCTCGCCCGCCGGGTGGGCGGAGCGCTGCCCGCCGTCAGCCAGCACCTGGCGAAGCTGAAACTCGCCGGACTGGTCCGCGCCCGCCGCGACGGCCGTCGGCAGGTCTACTACATAGACGACCCGGACGTGGTGACCCTCGTCCGCGCCATGCTGGGTCAGCTGACCGACCGGTCGCGACCCGCCGCCCCGGTGCCCCGCCTGCGCCGCACCGGCGGCTGACCGTCCCGCCCGCCGCGGGGTGCCGTGGTGCCATGAGATGCCTCACCTGTGAATTGCGTGTGGATCTGTGCGGTTCCGGCCACGGCTTTGTTAGATTGCGCAACTACGCAACCGAGCGGGCACAGCACCTCTCGACTGCCCGTACACCGCCGAGCACGCCCGGCCGTCCCTGCGACGGCCCGGCCCGAGGGGCCCGACCGTTCAGGGGAGTGGGAAATGAGCGACCCGTGGGACGGGCCGGCCGGCCAGGCCACACGCCGCCGCGGCAACGGGGTGCCCGCGCAGCGCACGGCGGGACCCGACGCGCCGCGCCCGCCGGCCGGCCGGGCCGCGGCCCGGCCGGCCGGCGGCACGCGCGAGGGCAGGCGCTCCCGCCGCACCCGTCCGGTGCGCCGCGGCCGACGGGTGCTGAAGATCCTCGGGGTCTGCCTGTCCACCCTCATCCTGATCACCGCCGGCGCCGGCTGGTGGTTCTACCAGCACCTGAACGGCAACATCCACAGCGTCGCACTGGACGGCAAGGGCGGCGCGGAGCAGGCCGACGCCTTCGGCCGCACCCCCATCAACATCCTCGTCATGGGATCCGACGGCCGGACCAGCACAACCGACTGCTCACTGGGTGGCGGCTGCTCGAAGACCGGTGTGCAGAGCGGCAGCAACGCCGACGTGCAGATGGTGCTGCACATATCGGCCGACCGCTCCAACGCCACTGTGATGAGCATCCCCCGGGACACCATGACCAGGGTCCCGGCCTGCAAGGACAGCGAGACCGGCAAGTCCACGTCCGGGTACTACGGGCAGGTCAACAGCGCGCTCCAGTACGGCCCCGCCTGCCAGGTGGCCACCGTCCACCAGCTCACCGGCATCCCCGTCGACCACTTCGTCAAGCTCGACTTCTCCGGCGTGGTGAAGATGTCCGACGCGGTCGGCGGCGTCTCCGTCTGCGTCGACGGCGACGTCTACGACACGTACTCGCATTTGAAGCTCTCCGAGGGCACCCACACCCTCAAGGGCGTCGCGGCCCTGGAGTTCGTCCGCTCCCGCCACGGCTTCGGGGACGGCAGCGACCTCGGCCGTACGATCTCCCAGCACATCTTCCTCAGCGCGATGATCCGCAAATTCAAGAGCGCGGGCACGCTCACCGACCCCAGCGCGGTGTACGCGCTCGCCGACGCCGCCACCAAGGCGCTGACCGTGGACGACGGCCTGGGCTCCGTGAAGAGGCTGATCGCGCTCGCGTCCGACGTCAACAAGGTCCCGGCCAAGCGGATCACCTTCGCCACGATGCAGACGGCACCCGATCCGGACGACGACAACCGGGTGGTGGTCGGCCCGGGCGCGAAGTCCCTGT
The DNA here is from genome assembly GCF_043080665.1 of Streptomyces sp. NPDC014991. Taxonomy (NCBI): domain Bacteria; kingdom Bacillati; phylum Actinomycetota; class Actinomycetes; order Kitasatosporales; family Streptomycetaceae; genus Streptomyces; species Streptomyces sp. NPDC014991. Next base: position 2,771 of record NZ_JBIBVY010000042.1, on the reverse strand, counting down.
TCTCCACCATCGCCCACGACCAGTCCCTCAGCGCCGGCTCCGGCAGCAAGTCCGCAGTGGCCTCCGCGACCGCCACGGCCGGCGCCTCCGCCGTACCCGCGTCCGAGATCGCCGTGACGGTGGAGAACGGCACCAGCGTCACCGGCCGTGCCTCCGCCGTGGCGGACGCCCTCACCGAGCAGGGCTTCGGGTCCGGTACGACCACGGGCAACGCCCCGAGCCCCGCCGCGACCACCACCCTCACCTACGGCACCGGCCGCAAGGCCGCCGCGCAGACCGTCGCCAAGGCACTCGGCCTGCCCGCCTCCCATCTGAAGCAGGGCACCGGCAGCGGCCTGACCCTCGTCGTGGGCGGCGACTGGACCAGCGGCAAGGACTACCCCGGCCGCTCCTCCGCGCGCGCCGACACCGGCGCCGCCGTCTCCCACGCCCACGCCTCCACCGCGGACCAGGCCAAGACCTGCGCCAAGGTCAGCCCCTACAAGACGGTCACGCTGCACGGTGTCTCCATGACACCGGCCCAGGCGTACAAGGCGGCCCGGAACAAGCCCGACTCCGACGGCTGAGCGGCACGCACGGACGCGTCGCGGTCGTAGTGGGACTTGTTCCGGGCCTGGGTGCGGTCCTGTCGGGTACGGCCCCAAGGGGTCAGATCCTGCGCCAGCGGGCCATGAACCAGGAGAAGACACCGAAGGCGGCCAGGCCGAGCGCGATCAGGGCGAGGAGCCAGGGCCCGGCCGGCAGGTCCCGGAACGAGCGCAGGGTGTCGTCCATGCCCTTGGCCTTGCCGGGCTGGTGCTGCACGGCCGCGACGATGGCGAACACCCCGGCGACGGCGAACACGATGCCGCGCGCCGCGCCGCCGGTGACCCCCAGAACGTCGGTCATCTGTTCGGTCCGCTGTGACATCTCCCCGGTCCGCAGATGCTTGCGGAACTTCTTCTGCACGGCCCGGACCGCGATCCACAGTCCGGCGATCACCACGCCGGCACCCGCGATCCCGACGAGCCACTCACCGGCCGGCCACTTCAACACCATGGCGGTGACGTCGTCGGTGTGCTGGTCGGAGGAGCCGCTGCCGCTGCCCTTGTCGCCCGCCGCGTAGGACAGGACGGAGTAGGACACGAAGGCGTAGAAGACGAACCGGCCCGCGGACCCCGCCCGTTTGGACAGCTTCGTACCGTCCGGACCCGCCGCGCCGACCACGGCCTCCGAAAGCCGCCACAGCGCCATGCCGGCGAGCGCGATCCCCACGATCCACAGCATCGCCGAGCCGAGCGGTTTGCCCGCCAGCTCCGTGAGGGCGCCACCGCGGTCGGCCTGTTTCCCGCCGCCCTCACCGCCGAAGGCGATCTGCAGCGAGATGACGCCCACCAGAACGTAGATCAGCCCACGGGCGGCGAAACCCGCCCGGCCCGCCGCGGCCATCGCCTTGCTGTCGGCCGCGCGCCGGGCCCCGAACCGTCCATGCACTGCCCAAGACTGTGTCCCCATACATGGCCGATGCCCCCGCGTCCCGGTACGACACCTGCCCGACGGCCCGCCCGCCGTCGGGGGCGGCGCTACATCGACCGCTGCGAGGCGGCGGCGGCGGGCCGCAGGTCGGCGAGAGTGAGGGGACGGGCCGGAGGGTCGGACAGCGCGGTCCGGGACGTGATGCGCCCCTGCCCGTCGACGTGCAGCAGCTCGCCGGGGTCCATGAGCCGCCAGTGCGGGTTCTCGTCCATGGGCTCGCTCGCCACGACGACGGCGGGACGGCCGCTCAGGGCCGCCGAGTGCACGCGCATCCGGCCGTGGCGGCCGGAGTGGTCGAGGTGCCGCGACCCGTGACGGCCGCCGGCCGGACGTGGCAGGACGTACAGCTCGTGCGTGGCCGGATAGCGCAGGGCCCACAGCTCGTCAGAGGTGACGACGACGATGTTGAGGGCGTAGAGGGGGAGGTGCGCGGCCGTCCAGCGCGCCGCGGACACGATGCCGGCGGTCACGTCACCGCCGTGCGCCGCGGTCTCCCGGGTCACCAGCGCGAAGAAGCGCTCGGAGTCGGTGTCGCCGTGCACCGGCGAGAGGTCCTCGCCCAGGTGCCGGTCGAGTGCGTCGAGACCCTCGATCACGCCGTTGTGGGCGAACAGCCGCCCGTCCTGTTCGAAGGGGTGGGTGTTGCGCACGTCCAGGCCACCGGTCGAGGCGAAACGGATGTGGGCGAGGAAGGTGGCCGACTCCACCTGCCGGGCCTCCCGGGCGAAGCCCCGGTCCTCGTAGGCGGCGATCGGCGCCTTGTGCACCTCCGGCGTGCCGTCCCCGGTGAAGTAGCCGAGACCGGTGCCGTCGGGTTCCCGGTGGCTCTGGGCGTCGAGGCTGCCGGGCGCGTCCAGCAGCCAGAACGTGGCGTTCGTGCGTGCGGGGGAGCTGCTCAGCCCGAAAAGACGGCACACGGCGCCCTCCTTCGTCCCTGTCCCGCCCGGGAGATCCACGGCCGGACGGCCATCGTCCCGCCCCGGGCGCCGCCCCGCACGCGACGTGCCCGGCGAACGTCACGGACATCCGCGAAGAAAACAGGTGTGTAAGCCGGGCGGGATCGGGTAGACGCGGCTTCGTCGAACGGTGACCAGCACTTACGGAACGATTCGGGAGGGGAACACCATGACGACGCTCACCGTGGCCCAGGACACGACGACGGCGGTGGGGCTGCCGGAGGTCGCGGATCCCACGGCTGTGGCTCCTCGGGACGCGCGGGAGTTGTCGAAGGTGTTCTTCGATCAGCTGGCGGTGCT
>NZ_JBIBVY010000041.1:0-21963 GCF_043080665.1 Streptomyces sp. NPDC014991 | reverse complement strand
GGCTCGATCAACGCCCACGACTCATCGGTCAGCTCATGACGACGCACCACGCACAGACCAACGACGCCGACACTTTGCGGACACGACCTAGGCCCGCGTCCGGGACGGTCGCTCCAGGCTGGTCTCGGGGCACGCCGCCGCCTCCGGCAGGTGGACCTTGGCCCACTCCGCCAGCTCTCGCAGCGCGGGCTCCAGGGCGGCGCCGGCCGTCGTCAGCCGGTAGGAGACGCGCAGCGGCGGCCCCTCGTCGACCTCGCGCAGGACGAGTCCGGCCGCGCCGAGTTCGGCGAGCCGGTCGGACAGCATGCGTTCGCTGATGCCGGGGACGGCCCGTCGGAGGTCGGTGAAGTACGCGGGCTGTGCCACCAGAACGGCCACGATCGGGCCGCTCCAGCGCTTGCCGAGCAACTGGAAGACGCGGGTGATGCCGTCGTCCACCCGCTTGCAGGCCGCACTGTCGTGGTTCTCGTCCGCCATGACCCCAGGGTACTACCCCTCCGTAGGGGGGTGAGAAAAAGTAAGTCCCTGTGTTAGAAATAGTCCAGTACGAAACGTCAGCCGCGGCGCTGCGTGTCCGGCTGCCTTGCCTCGCTCACTGCTGCCTCGCTTCGCTTTCTGGAGACATTCATGGCCACCCTGCTGCACATCGACTCGTCCGTCTTCCCGACCCAGGCCTCGGCCTCCCGCGCCGTGACGGAGGCCTTCCGCAAGCACTGGGAGGAGGAGCACCCGCAGGGCACGGTCGTCTACCGCGACCTGGCGTCGCAGCCCGTCGCGCACATCACCGCCGAGGCGCACCTCGCCGGCTTCACCGACCCGGCCACGCACACGCCGGAGCAGGCCGCCGTCTTCGCCGAGCGGGTGAAGCTGATCGAGGAGCTGGAGCAGGCCGACGCGATCCTGATCGGCGCCCCGATGTACAACTACACGATTCCCTCGACCCTCAAGGCGTGGCTGGACAACGTCATTCTGATGGGCCGCACCGCGGGCCCCGACCCGTCCGCCAAGGGCACCCCGGTGACCGTCGTCGCCAGCCGGGGCGGCTCCTACGCGCCGGGCACCCCGCGCGAGTCCTACGAGTTCGTGCAGAACTACCTCAAGGCCGTCCTCGCCGACGCCCTCGGCCTGGACCTCGAGTTCATCGTGCCGGAGCTGACCATGGCGTCGAAGAACCCGGCGATGGCCGAGCTGGTCCCGCTGTACGAGGCCTCCCGTGACCAGGCCTTCGAGGCCGCCGCCGCGAGGGCCAAGCAGCTCGCGGAGCGCCTCGCCGCCTGACGGCCCGGGTACCGGGCGGTACCCGTACGAGCGGCCCCGGACCGGCATACGACGGTCCGGGGTCACTCCGTGCGCAGGCCGTCGGCCCGGATCGGGCGGAGCGGCAGCTGCAGCTGAGCGGCACCTCCAGGGCGACCGTGCGGGCGCCGACGCCGCGCCCCACGAACGCGGGCGGCACCGTCCGCCCCAGCACGGACGGGCCGAGCGTGCGCGCGGGGTGCCGATGACGGTGTGAGCTGCGCGGGTGATGGCTCAGCGGGCTGTCATGCGTGTCGGACGGGTTGTGCACGCCGCCGTCCGCGAGGACGCACCGGCGGCCGGCCGCCCCGACGTCGCACTGCTGCGCCCGCTGTCCCGGCCGGGCGGCGACGAGTGGGGCACGCTCGGCGAGGTCCACGAGCCGGCCCGGATGCCGTACCGGGAGGCGGACCCCGACCGACCGGTCCCGGACATCCGGTCGTCGCGCACGGGCCGGGCCCGGTGCCGCGAGGACGGTGACTACCATCCGGTGTCCTGACCACGACGGGAGAAGGAGACCGGATGAACGCACCGCAGAGCAACGGCCCGGCGTCCGTCCTGCGCGCGGCGTACGAAGCCGCCTCGGCGGCGGTCGCGGACCTCGGCGACGAGGAGTCCTGGCTGCCGAGCGGCTGCACGGGCTGGGCGGTGCGCGACCTCGTCTTCCACTGGCTCCAGGACGCCCAGCGCGCTCTGGTGTCCCTGCACACGCCCGCGCACGGACCCGCCGACCGGGACGCGGTCACCTACTGGCGGGACTGGCGGCCGGACACGGCCGGGGCGGCGAACGGCCGGCGCTGGGTGAGGGTGAACGGCAGCATGTTCCTCGACTTCGGCCAGCTGCGCGGCCTGTACCTGGAGACGCTGGCGGCGGCCGCGCACGCGGCGGCCACCGCGCGGCCCGGGACACTGGTGGCCACGCAGGGGCACGTCCTGACGGCCGGCGACCTGACGACCACCCTCACGGTGGAGGCGACCGTCCACCACCTCGACCTGACCGTCCGGCTGCCGCACGCGCCCGGCCCCTCGGCCGAGGGACTGGCCGCGGTCCGCGCCACCCTGGACGGTCTGCTCGGCCGGCCCGGCCTGCCGGAGTGGAGCGACACGCACTACGCGCGCGTGGGCACCGGGCGGGCCGCGCTCACCGACGAGGAACGGGCGGCCCTGGGGCCGGCGGCGGACCGGTTCCCGCTGTTCGGATGAGGTCCCGCCCGGCCCCGGCCACACGCCCAACACGGGGAACACGCGCGCGACCTGCGCGCGGTGCGGGGCGCGCGGGCCGGGTTGATGAGAGCCTGCGCCTCATGAACAACCCCCCCGCCGTCAACAGTTACGTCGACCGGGTCACGGCCGGCCCCGGCGGAGCGATGACCGACGAGGTCGGCGTCATCACCGGCGACCTCACCATCGCGACCATTCTCCGCTCCGACGGCCACAGTGTGCGCGTCGCCGTCCAGCAGGCCGGCACCGACACCTGGTACACCCTCGCCGGCAGCCCCGCCCCGGTGCCGGGCGGCCAGATCGCCGCCTACCACCGGGATCTGCTGGGCCGTATCCGCCGGGGCGGCGGAACCCGCGCCACCTGAGCACCGGTCGGGCGGACCGGACACGGCCGTGCCGCCCGCTCCGCGGCACGTCCGATGCGGCCGGACTCGAGCTGTCACCCCGTCACTGACGCACCCCGACGGCGAACCACTGCGTGAGGCGGCGACTCGCGGGTAACCGACGATGTCATGAACGCGTTAAAGGAACTGCCGCAGAACCCGGTGCGCCGACAGGAGTCCGCGCCCCTCGTCACCGGCCCGGGGAGGCAGCCGTGCTCTTCCTGATCGCCGCGCTGCTCCTGCTGGGCATCGTCGTGGGCTCGGCGGCCTATCTGCCCTGGCCCGTCACGCTGGTGCTCGGTTCGCTCATCGGCCTCTGGCTCGTCGTCTTCGCGGGACGCGAGCGGCGGCGCCGCAACCGGACGAGGAGGGCCTGACGATGCGACTGACCGCGCCTCCCTCGGCCCGGACCGGCCGGCGGGACACCGAAGGCATGGCCGTGGCCTCCTTCGTCCTGGGACTCGTAGGACTGCTCGTCCTCAACCTCGTCCTCGGCCCCGTCGCCATCGTGCTGGCCGTCATGGCCCTGCGCCGGGACACACCACGCCGGATCCGGGCACTGCTGGGACTGGGGCTGGGCATCGCGGACCTCGTCCTGCTCGCCGTCCTCGTCTCCGCGCACGGCACGGCGTCCTGGTCGGTCTGGGGCGGCTGAGCCCGCCGCACGCCCGGCGCACCGGGTTTCGGCGGCCGTCCGCGGGAAAGCCGGTGGGCGTGGTGTCGTACGGACCGGAGCAGCGTGTGCACGCCCCCGTGCTGCGTGCCGGGTGGCAGACCCAGACCTTCGTGCACTGGGCGTACTCCCCCGACGAGGTCCAGCGGCTGCTGCCGGAAGGACTGGTGGTGGACACCTTCGACGGGGCGGCGTGGGTGGGACTCACCGCGTTCGTCATGGCCGACGTGCGTCCGCCGGGCTCCCCCGTCGCCCTGCCGTCCTTCGCCGAGACCAACCTGCGGACCTACGTCCGTGACCGGTACGGCCGGGACGGGCTGTGGTTCCTCTCCGTCGAAGTGGCCTGCCCGGTGATGCTGGCGGCCCGCGCGGTGGGCGTGCCGTACCACCTCGGCCGCCTGGACGTGTCGCGCCAGGGGGACACCCTCTCCTACGCCGGGGTCCGGCGCGGCGGCGGACCCCGCTACCACCTGGCCGTCCGGCCCGGCGCCCAGATCCGGCCGGACCCCCGGGACGTGTGGCTGACCTCGCGGTGGCGGGCCTACACCCGGCGGCTCGGCGCGCTCTGGCAGACGCCCGTCGAGCACGCGCCCTGGCCGCTGCGCGCGGCCCGCCTCGACCGTGTCGAGGAGACCCTCACCCGGGCGGCGGGGCTGCCACCGTCCGGCGCCGAGCCGACCGTGCACTACTCGGACGGCGTGCGGAGCGTGCGTCTCGGCCTCTCCCGCCCGCTGCGTCCCGCCCGCGACCGGGACGCGGAGGGCGGCGGGCCACCGGGATCGCCGGCTCCCCGGGCAGACGGCAGCCACGGCCGCCACGAGGGGGGCCCGTGATGAACGCGGCCCCACGGTGGTGTCCCCGCCCGTGCACGACGGCAGCCACGCGCTGAAGAGCGTTCGTCCTCCGCGCAGACCGGACAGCACTCACGGACACTCACCCTGCGACACCGCCACGGTGTACACGCCCGGCGGCCGGATGCGGGGTACGACGGGCCCCGCCGGTCATCACCGGGTGGGGCCGGCCGCGCTGATGACCCCCAGCGTGGACTCGGGGTCGTACTCCACGGCCACATCACCCAGGGCGACGATCCCGACCACGCACCCGTCCTCCACGACCGGCAGCCGGCGCAACGCCTTGCCCCGCATCAGCCGCAGGGCCCGGTCCACGTCGTCGTCCGGTGCCACGGTGACCAGCTCACTGCTGCACGCCTCGGCGACCGTCCGACCGGTGACGTCCCCGCCGTCGGCGAGGATCCGCACCGTCAGGTCCCGGTCCGTGACCAGGCCGCGCAGCCGGTGGCCGGCGCAGACCAGGACCGCGCCGATGTCCTCGTCACGCATCCGGGCCGCGACCTCGCACACCGGGGTGTCCGGTGGCACCGCGACCGGATTGCTGGTCATGATCTCGCGGACCGCCTGCGTCATGCACTCCTCCAGCTCCACCGGACCGGCTCTGCCCGGCAGATACCCCGGATACGGGCGCATAGCCCGTCCGGGCGGGAACGGCGGCTCCCGCCGGCGGTCACACCTGCGCTCGGACCCCGCTCTCCGTAGGCTGGGAGGGCCCGGTCCTCACTCCGGGAGGTTCGCCGCAGGCAGGAGACGGTCGTGATCGAACTGGCCGCGGCGTTCGCCGTCGCGGGCGCGGCGAGCAACGCCGTGGGCACCGCGTTCCAGCGCGCGGCGGCCTCGGCCAGCAGCCGGGGCGGGCTGCGGCTGCTGGCGGAACTGGTGCACCGGCCCTACTGGACGATCGGCATGGCGGGCGTGATCTGCGCCGCGCTGTTCCAGAGCCTGGCCCTGGTCAACGGCCCGCTCGCGCTGGTCCAGCCGCTGTTCATCCTGGAACTGCCCTTCGCGCTGCTCGTCGCCGCCCCGCTGATGCACCGGCGGCTGCCCCCCCTGGGGCTGGTGGGGCGTCGGCGGCTGTGTGGCGGGCCTCGCCGTGCTGCTCGTGGCGGCGGCTCCGTACGGCGCGACCGACCACGCGCCACTCCCCCGCTGGATCCCGGCCCTGTGCCTGTGCGCCGGTGGTATGGCCGCGGCGATCCTGCTGGCCGGCCGGGGACGCCCGCCGGCCCGGCGCGCCGCGCTGCTGGCGGCGGCCTCCGCGACGGGCAACGCCCTGACCGCCGCCCTCCTGAAGTCGGCCAGCGGCACGTTCGCCGACCACGGCTTCTCCGCGTTCCTGCGGTCCTGGCAGACGTACGGCTTCGCGCTCGCCGGCGCCACCTCCGTGCTCCTGCTCGAGAACGCGCTCCAGGCCGGCCCGCCGGCCGCGGCACAGCCCGCCCTGACCATCGGCGACGCGGTGGTGAGCCTGATCCTGGGTGTCACCCTCTTCGGCGAACGGATCCGCACCGGGTGGTGGCTCGTGCCCGAGGCGTGCGGGGCCCTCATGATCGTGGTGGGGGTGGTGGTCCTCAGCCGGGCCGTCCAGCGCATCACCGTGGTACCGGTGCCGGCCGGCGAGGAGCATGTGGCCGGGTGAGAGCGCTCAGGGCGCGGCGACGCGCGGCGGCTGCCCCCAGTCGCAGGTCAGCGCCTCCCTCAGGGCACGCGCGGGAGTCTGGCCGATCCGCTCCACCAGGACCGTTTCGATCACCGTGATCGTGGCCTGCGCCCGCTCGTGCACGCGCCGTCCCTCGGGGGTCGTGCGGATCAGGCGCCTGCGGGCGGACCCGGGGTCGGGCATCTGCTCCAGCAGCCCCATGCCGATCAGTCCGTGCACCGCCTGATGGGCCGTCTGCCGGGTGACGCCGATACGCCGGGCGAGTTCGGAGACGGTGGTGCCCTCCGCGTCGAGCATCGCGAAGACGGACGCCTGCGCCGTCGTCACCGGCTGCTCACCCGCCGCCTCCATGCTGGCGAACAGGGCGTCCTCGAACCAGCGGCGGGCCTCGGACAGGAGCTGGGGCAGGTTGGTGGCGCGATGACTCATGGCTCCTCGGCGGATCGGGTACCCGGCGGATTATCCTCCCGTGCGGCGCGTACAGGCACCGCCCAGGACACCTGCCGGCGGTGCCTCGGCGTACGGCACGTGTGTCAGCTCCCGGTGCGCCACTGGTGGCCGGGCAGGAAGCGGACGTCGTACTGCCGGGGCACGGTCGCGAACTTCTCCGGTTCCGGCACGAACGGGCGGGCGGGCAGCCCGAGTTCGTCGGCGGGCGTGCCGAGGGTCTCGAAGAACCGCTCGAAGGTGCCGCCGGGTCCGGCGGCGACGCCGACGATCTGGGAGTGGTGGCGTTCCATGCGGTAGGCGTGAGGGCAGTTCTTCGGGACGAAGCCGAAGTCACCGGGCGTGAGCAGCTTCTCGTGCTGCTCGCCCTCGAGGTCCTCCACGAAGAGCCGTACGGCGCCCTGGGTGATGTAGAAGACCTCGTAGGTGTCCGCGTGGGAGTGCGCGGGGATCAGCTCGCCCTTCGGGCCTTCGCAGGTGAAGAAGTTGAACGTGTTCTCGGTCTGTTCGCCGCCCGCGTACACCGTGACGAGGTCGCCGAACAGATGGGCGCGGTCGCCCAGGCCCTTCTCGACGAAGTAGGGCTTGCCCGGTTCCGGCGGGACGGCGGAGCGGGTCCGGTGCCGGGTGGCGTACTCGATGGTCATGAAGAACCTCCGGTTCCGTGCGGGACTCATGTCAGGCTACCTGACATTCCCGGTCCTCGGCCGTGTCCATCGCATCCCGCGTACGCGGAGCCCACCGCACGCGCGCAGGGCCCGGCCGTCGTACCGGCCGGGCCCTGCGCGGGGTGCGTGTGTGCGGGTCAGATCACCATCGGTACCAACGGCCACGACCACCGCCGGAGTTGGCGGAGCGCATGACGAAGCCGAGGAGCCAGAGCACCAGGACGGCGACGGCGACCCACCAGAGGATCTTGATGGCGAAGCCGGCACCGAACAGGATCAGGGCGAGAAGCAGAACGAGAAGCAGGGGAACCATATTCATCAACCTCCTGACCTCCGCATGCCCTGCGAACCTCCCTTCATTCTTTACCGGTTCCCTGTTTGTGAAGGGAGAGCGGGGGCACGAGCGGGTTACCGTGACAGCGGCACACAAGCTACGAGGAGGCGCTTTTCCATGACTGCCGGCGAGAAGGCCAAGGCGAAGACCGAACAGGCCGAGGGCAAGACCAAGGAAGCCGTAGGCAGCGCTGTGGGGAATGACCGCATGGCCGCCGAGGGGCAGGCGGAGAAGAGCAAGGGAGACGCCCGCGAAGCCAAGGAGAAGGCGAAGGACGCTTTCAAGCACTGACGCGCCTCTCCCCGTTATACGCGGACATCGAAAAAGGGTCTTCCCGGACTTGGTCCGGGAAGACCCTTTTTCGATGTCCGCGGGTCGATGTCCGCGGGTCAAAGAGGTGAGCGGCTGCGCGGCACCCGGGCCAGCGGACTCACCAGGCCGTACAGCTGGTCGAAGGCGTCCCGCAACACCGGGCGGTCCTGCGGCGCGGCCGTCACCAGGACCTGTTCCAGGAGCTGCCGGCGGCGTTGACGCGTCGCTTCCAGTACGCACTTGCCGGCGCCGGTGAGGCAGAACTCCCCGGGTGGGACACGGCGCACCAGCGTGCGCTGCTCCAGCCGGTCCAGCAGGTGCCGCGCCGAGCCGAGACTGACGCCGAGATCCCTGGCGATCCTCTCCGGGCCGGCCTGCCCGCCCCCCAGTGCGAGCAGAGCGCGCATCTGCTCCTCGGCAACCGTCGGGGCGACGTCCTCATGGGCCCGCTGCCACAACCGGACCATCGATGCGGCGACGTGTTCCGCCGCCAGTTCCGCTTCGGCAGGTTCGGGTTCCACTGACATGGCTTGCCCCTTCCTTGATGCCGTCGAGAACAGGCGCCTACCCATCTGACTGCGCATCAGGCCCGCCCATGCGTTCGAAAGGGCGCTGAACTGGGGCAGCGGGCCGGGGAAATGCGACCCGCCTCGGCCATCGGAGTGACGGAGGCGGGATCGGGTTCAGCCGTCCACCGCTGCCGCCGCTTCCCGGGCGGATTCGTAGATGTCGAGGATCTCGTCGACACCGGTGATTCTCAGCAGTTGCCGCAGCTGGTCGGGGACCGCGGCCAGCACCAGCCTGGCACCGATCTCCCTCGCGTGCCGATGGGCCGCCAGCAGTGCGTTGAGTCCCGCGGAATCACAGAACGGCACCCCCGCGACATCCAGTACGACGAACCGCTCGCCGGACTCGAGAAGACTCAGGAACTCCGTGCGGAACATGGGCCCGGTCAGGTAATCCATCTCCCCGGAGAACACGGCCACCAGAGCGTGCCCCGAACGGGTCTTCACGACCTTAGGAACGTTGGACACCAGCCCTCCCGATACCGCCGGGACCGCAGACCGCGTCCCGGAGGACCGCCTGCCCCCGATGGAGCCGCCCAACCGCTGTCAGGGACGCTGGGACAGATCACCGCCCTCCCGGTCGGACGACGGCCACACATAGGGCAGATCGTCCGGGACGCCGGGAAAGGCGGGCGCATACGTCTCCGGGTCCTTGCGGACGAGGGCGGACCGGTGGCTGTGGTGGAAGGCCTCGTCACCGAGCCACGGCGGCAACTCCCCCGCTGCGGCGAGGGCGTCCTGATCACGCACGGGCGCGCCCGGGTGGTGCGCGGCGTATCCGGCGACCAGTGAGGCGGCGCAGCTGTCCTGGTGTCCCTGCTCCCGCCAGACCCGGCACACCTCGAGGCCGTAGCGGACCAGTGCCTCGTCGTACCCGCTCCACATGCGCACGGCCGGGTGCCGGCGCCAGCCGTATCCGGGGACGGTCAGGCCACGCAGCACCTGAAGTGCCTCGACGCGCTGTTTGCCCAGGCGGCGGCGGTCGAGGAGCAGGGCGGAGCGCCGGAAGTCGGGATCGGGGAGAAACGTCTGCATGGACGCCGTCCTGAGGTGGGTGGGGTCGGGGTGCCGGCTCGGGTTCGTGTGCTCGGGAGGTGTCTCCCGGCGGTTCACGGGGCGTGCCGGCTCGCCTCGTGGTCGGCGTCCCCTCCGACGCCGAGGAGTCCGGTCGGCTCGAGGGAATCCTCGGCCTCCAGGCGTGGCAGGCCCCGGCGGGCCGCGCGCAGGACCAGCGGGGGCAGGAGGGCACGCACCGGCTGCACGAGCCGGAGCCAGGGCGGTGCGTACACGGCTGTGCGGCGGCGTTCCAGGCCGTGCACGATCCGGCCGGCGACCTCCGTGACGTCGTACACCCGGCGGGCGGGTCCCGGCATGTGGCCGCGCAGTTCGCGCAGCACGGTGTACCGGTCGGCGTCGCGCACCATGTCGGTGTCGGTCCAGTTCGGGTAGGCGATGCCCACCGCGACGCCGTGGGCGGCGACCTCGGCGCGCAGCGCGTGCGCGAACGCCTCCACCCCCGCCTTCGACGCGCAGTAGGCGCTCATCAGCGGAGCGGCGCCGAGCGACGCCAGGGAGGCGATCTGCAGGTAGTAGCCGGCCGTGGCCCGGAGGTCGGGAAGGAAGACACGGGCGGTCTGGGCGCTCCCGGTGAGGTTGACGTCGATCACCCGCCGCCACTCGGCCGGGTCCGTGGCGGCGAACAGGCCGCCCGCCGCGATGCCGGCGTTGGCGATCACGACGGACGGGGTGCCGAGACCCCGGCGTACCTCGCGCGCGGCCCGTCGCAGGGCCGGGAGGTCGGTCACGTCCGCCTCGATCGCGAGTGCCCGCGTCGGCAGCCGCGCGGCCAGGTCGTCCAGCAGGTCCTTCTCGTGCCCGAGGAGGGCCGGCCGGGCGCCCCGCCGGGCGACCTCGCGGGCGAGCGCGGCGCCCAGCCCCCGCGCGGCGCCCGTCACCACGACAGTCCGGTTCTTCAGGGGACTGCTTCCCACGGGCTTCGCCTTTCTCTCTCGCCGGGGCGTTTGCCGCGCTCCGGTGGCGGGGTGCGGGTCAGGCCTCGGCGGCCGGGGGGCGCGCCGTGTGGTCGGGGTGCCCGCGGGTGCGGCGGTCCTCCTTCATCTCGGCCTCGTACAGGTGGTCCCGGCCCTGGGCGAGTTCGCTCACCGCACCGCGTTCCAGCTGCTGGAAGGGGCGGTAGTAGGTGTCGTTGTAGGCCTCGACGATCTGGAACGTCCAGTGGCCCGGGATGACGTTGCGGCCCAGGATCTCGGCCTCGACCTTGTCCGCCCACTCGGAATGCCCCGCCTCGCGCAGCAGCCGCACCGCCCGGTCCAGTTCCAGGTCGGCCCCTCCGGTGAGCTGGTGGAAGCCGTACAGATGGCCGCGGGCGCGTTCGGTGGTCTCCAGGGCCTTGGACAGCGATCCGAGTGCCTCGACGGTCTTGTCGTCGACGCCCTCGGGGCGCCGGTGCCGGCGGTCGGGTCCGTCCTGGTGGTCGTGCATGGTGCTCCCCTGGGGTGCGATGACGTGTCCGGTTCTCTTCCCGTTCCCCCGGGTGACCGGATGCGCCGTCCGCCGGTCGGCCGGTCAGCGTTTGCGTCCGGTGCGGTCGCGGCGGGTGAGGACACGCTGGACGCCGGCCAGGCCGGGTGCCCGCCGGGAGCGCAGCGCGGCACGGGCCGCGTTGGCGCCGGGAGCACCGTGCACGCCTCCGCCCGGATGGGCGCCCGCGGAGGCGAGGTAAAGGCCCGGCACGGGGGTCTCCGGCCGTCCGGTGCCGGGTACGGGGCGGAAGACGAGCTGCTGGTGGAGGGCGGTCGTGCCGCCGTTGATGGCGCCGCCCACCAGGTTGGCGTCCAGCGCCTCCAGGGTGGGCGGCGCCAGTACGCGCCGGGCGCGGATGCGGGAACGGAAGCCCGGGGCGAAGCGCTCCACCTGGCGCTCCACCCGGTCCGCCATGCGCTCCTGCTCGGTCTCGTCCCAGGTGCCGGTGATGCCCTCGTCGCCGGCGTCCGCCCGGATGTCCTGCGGGACGTGGGTGTAGGCCCAGGCGGACTCGGTGCCCTCGGGGGAACGGGAGGGGTCCGTCGTGGTCATCTGCCCGAACAGGGCGAAGGGACGGTCGGGCACCTGGTGCATGGCGATCTGCGCGGCGAAGCGGGTCAGTTCGTCCACGCCGTCGGCCAGGTGGACGGTCCCGGCCCGGGCGGCCTGCTCGGCCCGCCACGGCACCGGGCCGTCGAGCGCCCAGTCCACCTTGAAGGTGGCGAAGTCCCACTGGAAGCGCAGCAGGTCCGCCATCAACTGGGCGGGCAGGTGCTCGGCGCCGACGAGTTCCCGGTAGAGGACGGGCACGGCCACGTCGGCGAGTACGGCTCTGCGCGCGGGCACCGCCGTACCGGCGCTGGTGCGCACCCCCACGGCCCGGCCACCGCGGATGACGACGCTCCGCACCCGTTCCCCGCAGCGGACCTCTCCGCCCTTGCGGCGCAGCCGCCGCACCAGCGCCTCGGTCAGCGCGCCGGCGCCGCCGGCCGGCACGGGGAAGCCGTACGTCTGCCCCAGCATCGACATCAGCCAGCCGAAGCCGCCGCTGCCCGCGGACTCGGGGGCGAGGTCGGCGTGGAGGGCGCTGCCGGCCAGCAGCAGCCGGCCGCCCTCGCCGCGGAACTCCTCCTCCCCCATCCGGCGCACCGGCAGGGCCAGGGACCGGGCCGTGCGCAGACCGCCCGCCGCGCGCAGCGTCCACAGCAACCGGGCCGAGGACTTGACCGGCGGGAACGGGGTGAACAGGGCGCTCAGCAGGTCGGGGCTCAGCGTCTCCCACAGCTCGCACAGGCGCCGCCAGGCCGCTCCGTCGCCGGGTGCGAAGGCCTCGGCGGACGCGGCCGTCGTCTCGATGTTCCGGTCCAGGACGGCGCACCGGCCGTCGCTCAGCGGATGGGCGAGCACGCTCGGCGCGTGGCTCCAGCGCAGCCCGTGCTCCTCGAGGCGGAGCGCGGACAGGACGGGGGAGGCGGCGGCCAGCGGGTAGAAGGAGCTGAAGAGGTCGTTGACGAAGTCGGGATGGACGCCGCGGTCATGGCG
This sequence comes from Streptomyces sp. NPDC014991, assembly GCF_043080665.1. Classification (NCBI taxonomy): domain Bacteria; kingdom Bacillati; phylum Actinomycetota; class Actinomycetes; order Kitasatosporales; family Streptomycetaceae; genus Streptomyces; species Streptomyces sp. NPDC014991. The sequence goes on along the minus strand of NZ_JBIBVY010000041.1, from coordinate 9,466 downwards.
GACCGCGCCGCCCGGCTCGGGCTGTTCCTCGATCACCAGGACGCTCCACCCGGCGTCCGCCAGCACGTTGGCGGCCACCAGCCCGTTGGGGCCCGCTCCGATCACCACGGCGTCAGGCATGGCCGGGCGCCTCCCCGGTGCGGGTCTGCCGGGCGGAGGGGGTCGGGCGCCGCTGCGCGCGCTCCTCACAGCACCGGGCGAGCCGGGCCAGCATGGAGCGGTGGCGCACCTGGATGAGTGCCTCGACGCCTACGTTGTGCAGAACGGCTCCGGCCCCCTGCAACGGGTGTTCGTCCGCGATGATCAGGCAGTACTCGCCCCACTCCCGCAGCTCGATCGAGAAGCGGGCCGTGCCGAGGAATCCCGCCATGATCTCCAGTTCCAGGCGGGTGCCCTCCTCGCAGTGCCGTACGACCGTCTGGTTGGCGAGCCTCATCGGCCCCAGCGGGATCTCGTACTCGATGGACGCGCCGACCTGCGGCCACTGTCCCTGTTTCGGCCGGGACTCGCCCGTGCCCACCACCCAGTCGGCGTATCGGTTGCCGTCGGCGAGGACTTCCCACACCACGGCCGGTTCGGCCTTGATCAGACGATGACGAACTGCCATAGGAGCCTCCGGATAGCGGACTGCCGACGGCCGTCACCGGGTGCCCTGGGACGGGCGGCCCAACCGTGTGACGGCCGGCGTGCCGTGTGCCCCCGTGCGGGAGGCCGTATCCCCGGTGGGCCGTGGGCCCGCGTCACCCCTTCGGGGCAGGCGTGTGCCGAGCCTCCTGCGGGCAAGCGGGAGCACAGGGGAACCCCGGTACGACGAGGGACACGGTCCCTGAGGAGGTCGGCGATGGTGTGGTGGGCCTGGGTGGTCCTGGTGATCGTGGCGATGGGACTGATCGCCGCGGCGACGCTGGCGGTGCAGGCCAGGCGTCGTTCCGGAACGGTGATCGCGGTGCGCGGGGGCCGTCGGTCGGGTCGAGGAGGTCAGCGGTGATCACGCTGATGCTCGCTCGCGAGCTGACCGGGCGGGAGGTGGTGACCCTGGCCGGTGACGCGGTGGCGCGGATCAAGGACACGGTCTTCGACGCCGGGGCGGGCCGGATCACCGGCTTCACGCTCAGTGGCCGGGGGCTGCTGGCCGGACCGCTGAAGCGGAGTCTGCCGTTCTCCGCGGTGCACGCGGTGGGACCCGCGGCGGTGATGATCCCGAGCGAGGCCGTCCTCGCGGACCGGGACGCGGTCGTGGGATCCCACGCGGCCGGAAGCGGCCAGGTGATCGGGGCACCGGTGCTCACCGACCAGGGAACCGCGATCGGCACCGTGCGCGACGTGGTGGTCGAGGGCGGCACCGGCGGGCGCGTCGTCGGCTTCGAGATCGCCGCCAACGACCATTTCGACAGCCGGCGCCGTCACGTGTTCATTCCCCGTGGGGAGACCCTGGCCGTCTCGGGTGAGGCCATGGTCGTACCCGCGCGGGCGAGCCACTTCGCCGCGGCGGACCTGCCCAGCTTCGGCGCCCAGGTGGAGGCCTTCCAGGCGGGCGCCCGGCTGCCGCACGCGGACACTCCCGCACCCGCCGAAGCCGAAGGAGACCCGGCATGACCCTCTTCACGCAGGCCCAGGGCCTTTCGGTGGTCACCGCCGAGGAGGCGGTGACCCTGGGCACGGTGAGCGGCCTGACCATCGACGCCCGGACCCGGAGCGTCGCCTGCCTGCGCCTGTCCGGGGCGTCCAAGGGCGCCTCGGTCATCGACTGGAGGGCGGTGGAGGCCGTCGGGCGCGACGCCGTGATCGTGCGCTCGCGCGTCGCCGCGGAGTCCGCCCCGGACGAGGCGCCCGAGCACCGCGAGGCCGTCGGGAGCCGGGTTCTGACCGAGTACGGCACCGAACACGGCACCGTCAGGGACGTCGCCTTCGACCCGGTGACCGGAGAGATCCTCACGCTGTACACGGCGCTCGGCGACATCCCGGGGGAACGACTGATCGGCATCGGTTCCTATGCCGTGGTCGTCCACGCGGACCGCGTCTGACGGCAGCGGGAACCGAAGTGGTCGCCCTCGTACACGGATCACCCGGACGGCTCCGTGTGCGGGGGCCGTCGCCGGGCGGTCGGCGGGAACCCGGAGCCGGCGTGCGTGCCGCGCTCCGGGCGGCGGCGTGCCGCGGCCGACCTCCCGAGCAGGCCGCGGCGCCCCGCCTCGTTCGCGCACGGGTGCCCGGCGGGATGAGACACCCGCGTGCCGGACCGGAGCGGACCGGCACCGGTTGCCCTGCGAATGGGCGGGTACTGCGTGTGCGTGAGGTAGGTGTCCGTCCGGTCCAGGGGTTCCTGAGAGTGATGTGTTCGTGACTCGTCTCGGTGATGCCGGAGACGGCCAGGTACGCGCGGAGGGGAACGACCCCGAGGCCGCCGCGTCGCAGATCGCCGACGCCGTGGAGCACCTGTCCCAGCTGTGGTCGGATGCCGCGCAGCGGGCGAGTCTGCGGTTGTCGGCCCACCAGTTGCGGGGGCTGCGGATACTGGAGGCCACGCCGGGGCTGAATCTGACGGGGCTCGCGGAGCGCATGGACATCGGCCTTCCCACGGCCAGCCGCCTGTGCGACCGTCTGGAGGCAGCCGGCCTACTGGAGCGGGTGCTGCACCCGCACAGCCGGCGCGAAGTACAGCTGAACCTCACGGGCCACGGCCGGCGCCTGCTCACCGAGGTGGCCTCGGAGCGCGCGCGGGCGCTCGCCGCCCCCCTGTCCACCATGCGTACCGCCGAACGTGCGGCACTGGTCCAGGGCATGCGGGCGTTCCTGCGGGCACAGCGGCACGGGCCCGCGCGGGGCGACGGCCCCGGCACGAGCGAACCATGACGGCCGGCGGGTCCGGCCCGCCGGCAGGCCCGCGGTGTCGGCCGGTCAGCGGTGCGTGCCGGTCCGGGAGGACCGCGGCGGCATCCTGCGCCAGGCGCCCCGGGTCGGCGCCGGCTCGCGGAGAACGCGGGCGAACGGAACGTACGGCCGGACGCGGTCCCGCGCGCAGACCACGACGCTCCCCCGCACGACGCGCGGGCCGCGACACCGCGGTCCACGGCTCGCAGGTGACGCCGCCGGCCGCGAACTGGCGCGGGAATGCGGCGCACCGCCCGGGCAGGTGGCGGGCGCCCGGCCGGAAGCGGGGCCGGGCCGCGGGGAGCCCTGGAACGGCCCCGGCGGTCAGGCTGACGTGCTCACCGGTCGGCCGGCTTTCCGCGCCAGTCCAGGCAGACCACCAGCGCGTCGTCGTCCGGCATGGCCTCGCCCCGGTGGCCGGTCAGCTCGCGCAGGATGGCGCGCGGCACCTCGGCCGCGGGCAGCAGCCGGGTGGACTGGATCGCCCGCGCGAGAGCGGCCTCTCCGTAGGCCTCCCCCTTGGGCGAGGCCACCGCGTGCACGCCGTCACTGACGAACAGCAGCCGGTCCCCGGGCTCGACCTGGAACTCCTGGGGCACGTAGTCGGTCTCCTCGAACATGCCGAGCGGCAGTTGCGCGTCGAAGTCGACGCGCTCCACGACGCCGCGTCGTAGGCGCAGCAGCTGCGGGGAACCGGCGTCGACCACCTGCACCCGCCCGGTCGACAGGTCGAAGTCGAAGAGCAGAACGGACAGGTAGCAGCGTCCGCGGTAGTGGGCGTAGACGGCCTGGTCGGCGAGGGCGGCCTGGTCGGCGATGGGGATGCCGGCGCGCCGGGCGTTGCGCAGGGCGTTGATGGCGAGGTTGGTCAGCAGGGACGCCTCTATGCCCTCGCCCATGCCGTTGGTGACGTACAGCATCAGGTGGTCGGCGGTGGCCGACCAGTCGAAGTTGTCGCCGAAGATGGCGTACGCGGGTTCCAGTTGCGCGGCCAGGTCGTACTCGGCACGCGAGCAGGAACGGCCGGGCAGGAGCTGCCACTGCATCTCCGCGGCCAGGGTGAGCCGGTCCTTGCGCCGCGCCTGGAGATACAGGTCGGTGTCCCGCTCGGCCACGAGCACCTCGCGCCCCAGCACCTCGGCGATCTCGCAGAGTTCGGCCTGGTGGCGGCGGGCGTGGTCGGCGTCGGCCAGGGTCACGGACAGCACGCCCATCCGGTCGCCGCGCACGCTGACCGGCAGGTGCAGGCGCGCGCGGCCGTCCCGGGTGTTCTCGCTGTAGCACTGCTGTGAGCCGAACGCGCGTCCCACCGGAGTGTTGTGCACCGACACCGGTTGCAGGGTGTGCGGCAGCACGGACACCGGTTGCAGCACGGTCAGGCTGTAGTCCGCCATGAACAGCTCGACGGCCTCGGCCGCGTACTGTTCGACCAGTACGCGGCGGGCGGCGTCGAGCAACTCATGGGGAGCCGCTGTCCGCAGAGCGCGTACAGCGGCGACGAATCTCTTCACGATGAGAAGTGAACCAATCTTTCGCCGGACAAGTGTGGGCCTCCTGAGGAGGCGAAGTTCTCCCTACCGTGGGCCGGTGGCGCGGACATCCGCCGCAGGCACCCGACCTAGTACGCTGGCGGGCACCCCAGTGCCTGCGAGAGTGTGACCGTGACTTCCTTCCACCGCCGACCGGAGCCCGACGAGATCGCACGCGTGACCTCAACGGCCGCGGAGCTGCTGGAAGTCCTGTGGGGGCGGGCGTCGACCGCGCCGGCCTCCGCGTCCCAGCTGCGCCTGCTGCATATCCTCGAGCACCAGGACGGGATCAACATGCGCACGCTCGCCGAGGCCCTGGCCTCGACACCGCCGTCGACCAGCAGGCTGTTCGACAGGTTGCAGGCCGTCGGCTTCGTGGAACGTGAGAACAGCCCGGCCGACCGGCGTGAGGTGCGGCTGCGCCTGAGCGGCCGGGGCCGCGCCTTCCTCGCCGATCTGCGGACCCGCCGGGAGGCGGAACTCCGGGCCGTCCTCGGCCTCATGCCGGTCTCGAAGCGGACCGCGCTCGCGGAGGGGCTGGAAGCGTTCTGTGCCGTGGCCGCCGGGCAGATACACGACGACGCGCAGGGGCCCGGCAGCCGGACCGCCTGAACCGGCCGGCCGGCCGGCACCGCTTTTCCTGGACGGTGGCGCGCACACGGAGCGGCCTCCGTTGACCGGAGCATCCCAGATCCTTCCCCGTGTACATACGACACGGCTACCTTCTTGCCTCCTGGCTATAGTTGTCAAACAGCAACTGTGTGCGCCGGGTGATCGTCGGCGGACGTCCAGAAGCCGTCCTGTCCTCCGTGTACCCCGAGCCCCGCGCGATCTGCGGTGCCTGTGGCGCACTTCTCGGCCGGGCGGTGCGAGCGCGCCGGGGAACCGGGGCCCCGGCAGCGCGGACGCTCCGGGCGGGACGCCGGAAAGACGTCAGGGTGCGGGGCGGGAGGACGGCCCGGCGTCGGCGGGCGGCAAGGGCCGGGTGAGGTGTTCGAGGATGTCGGTGAGCTCCAGCCGGTGGTCCAGGAAGCCGGGACGGTTGTCCAGACGGAGGTCGGCGCCCAGGGAACTGGTGTACCGGTGGACCATGAGCAGGGCGGACAGACCCGAGGAGTCGATCCAGGTCAGGCCCCGGAAGTCCAGCCGGACCACGCTGGGCCGCGGATGACGCCGGAGATGTCCGACGACGGTGTCCACCAGGTCGTCGCTGGTGTCGTACTCCAGCTCGCCCGCGATGTGCACGGTCCACACGGCCGGCCGGCCGGTGATCTCCAGGCTGAGTTCGGTGGGTGCGTGCTCGGTCATACGCGGATGCCGGGTCCGGGAGCGGGGCCGGTGGAGCGGGTGCGTAGCGCGCGGCTCCCCTCGCGCAGCAGCCCCAGGGTGCGGGGGAAGTCGCGCACGTGCCCGGCCAGGACGTCCAGCCCGGCCGGCAGGGAATGCGCCGGCACCCCGCGGGCCCGCAGGATGTCGGCGGTCCACGTCAGGAACGCGGTGAACACCGTGGGGTCGTCGACGTAGAGGGCGGTGGCCAGGAAGTCGACGATGTGGGCGACGTCCTCCGCCGTCCGCTCCCGCTGCGCATCGGTGTAGGCGCGCACCGCCGGGAAACGGTCCTCCAGGTCGGTGAGGGTCTGTTTCACCAGCCGGCCACGGGAGTGGACGACCATCGTGTACTCCTGGTCGGCCAGGTGGGGCAGGTCGTCGACCGCCTGCCGGACCGCCGTCGGGGCGGGCCGGGGCAGGCCGCCCGCCAGTACGTCCGCCGCGCCGCGGGCGTCCGCCGCCCACCGGTCGGCTCCCAGGGCCCTGGCGTGTCTGCCGCCGGGGCCGAAGGCGCGGCCTCCGGCGAGGACCGGGACGCCGACGGCCTGGCAGGCGGTGATGGCCGTGTGGGCGGCGGGCAGGTGGGTGGGGAGCGAACCGGACAGCAGCACGGCCTGCGGATCGGTGTGGTGCAGGTGGGCGATGAGGTGCGGGGTGGGCGTCTGGGCACCCAGGTGGTCCACCTGCCAGCCGCGCAGGCGCAGTATCTCCGTCACCAGCCGGGCCGGGAAGGCGTGCCACTCGCCGTCGACGCAGGCGACGGTCACCCGGCCCCGGACCGTCCGGCCGGCCCGCTCGGCCCGCGGAGGGTGGGCCAGGGCGGCGACCACCCGTTCGTTGATGGCGGTGGCGGCATGCTCCCGCGCGACGGTGAGGCGGTCGGCGGCCCATTCGGTGCCGACCTTCTCCTGCACCGGGGCGATCACGTCCAGCAGCAGTGCCTCTTCGTCGAGCCCGTCGGCCAGTGCCTCCCGGACGGCGTCCACGGCGTGGTACTCGTCACCGGCCGCGACGGCTTCCCACAGCCGGTCGCGGCACTCGTCCGCCTTGGCGCGGTGGATCACCTGCTCCTCCTGGGACGCGGATGCCGGGCCCGGCCGTCGACCACCGACAGGGGGCCTCCCCTGGGGGCGCTGATGGCGAGGACGGCCATGTCGTCGTGGCGGCCGGTGCCGAGCCACTGGGTGGCGAGCATCTGGACGCGTTCCACGACGGCTTCCGCCGGCATGCCCACGCACTCGGCCAGCGCCCGCCTGAGCCTGCGCTCCCCGAAGAACTCGTCGCCCAGCGGTCCGCCGCGGGCCTCGGTGATGCCGTCGGTGTAGAGCAGGCAGGTCTCCCCCGGCGCGAGCGTCGTCTCGACCGTGCGGGCCGTCACCTGGGGCAGCGCGCCGACGAGGGTGCCGCGGGTGGGCACCTCGTCCACCTCGCCGTTGTTGCGGACGATCAGCGGCGGAAGGTGTCCGGCGCTGGTCAGCCGCAGCCGCACCCGGCCGCCCCGACGGCACACCGAGGCCAGCACGAGCGTGGCGAACCGGGTGTGGTGCGAGGTCAGTAAGGCGCCGTTGAGGAGGGCCAGGACCTGGTGGTGGTCCGCCGCGAGGGGCAGCAGCGCGTGCAGGGTGTTGCGGATCTTACCGGCCAGGACGGCCGCGTCCAGGCCCTTGCCCGCGACGTCACCGAGGACGACGAGGCTCTCCCGGGAGGAGTCGGCGCCGGGATGGAAGTCGTAGAAGTCCCCGCCGACCCGTTCGTGGTCCTTGGCCGGGCGGTAGGCGGCCGCGTACTCCACGCCGCGCACCCGTTGCAGGGTGGGCGGAAGCAGCTCCCGCATCAACGTGGCAGTGATGGCGGCCTGTTCGGTGTACAGCCGGGCCGCGGACAGGGCGGCGCCGGCCCGGGCGGCGAACAGCCGGGCGAAGACCTCCTCCCCGTCGGAGAAGGACTTCTCGGTGCCGGAACGCAGCAGGATCAGCGCTCCGGCGGGTACCCCGTGGCCGGGCAGGGGGGCGATGATGACGGAGCCGACCGTCCCCGGGAAGCCCTCGGGCACCAGCCAGTCCGGGATGTCGTCGGGGTTGATCCAGCGTGCCGGAACGGGCGGGAACCCCTGGAGCGCCTCGCTGAGACCGGGAACGCCGTGCGGATCGACGTTCCGGGTCACCTGGGTGACGGACCCGCCGCGTCGTGCATACGTCAGGTGGTGACGCAGTCCCTGCGGCGGGGCGACGAGCACGGCGGCCTCGGCCAGGTACTCGGCGGCCGTGTCGGCGACCACCTCCATGCAGCGCGGCACGTTCAGGGTGGACAGGAGCCTGCTCGAGACCTCCGCCAGGGCGTTGGACCGCTCCTGGGCGCTGTGCAGGGCCCGTTCGGCCAGCCGGCGGTCGGTGTCGTCGACCAGCCACCACACCACGTCCCCGTCGGCGGACGGCGAGGGATGCGCCTCGAGGACGCGTTCGTCGATGACACCGCTCAGCGGACCGTGGCGGGGATACGGCTGCCCGCCGGCGATGTGCCGGTGGGCGTCGGACAGCCAGGCGGGCACGATGTCGTGGAGCCGGTCACCGCCGCAGGCGTCCGGCAGCAGCGACCGGGCGGCCCGGTTGAGCTGCACGAGACCGCCGTGCCGGTCGACGACCAGGATGGGGCAGGGGGCGTCGTCCCACGTCGCACCGACACTGGCGGCGGCGTCGCGCGGGGCGGCGGAGGAGCCGCGGAATGCGCACACAAGCAGGGGCACGCAGCGTGCGTGCCCCACCACCTTCCTGCCTCTGGAAATAGATGCCTTACGGCAACAGTTGCGCATCCTGGTGTCAGACGCAAGCCGCTGTACGCGGTCGGTGGCGGCGCCGGGGCGCGGGATCCCAGCTGGGAGCGGCCGTACGGTGGTGAGAAAGATGTGGGTGACTTCCTGTCCGGGACCGCGTGCGATGCGGTTCTCGCGCTGAGCGGAGACCGATCGTCCCGGTGTGCGCGTCAGGACCGCGTGCCTGCGACGGCACGCGGTCCTCTTCATGGACGCAGGCGGTGTCCTACCCGGCCGCGTGTCCGGCCGGCCCGACATCCGCCAGGGCGATGCGGACGGTGATCCTCTTGCCCACCGGCTCGCGGTGCGCCTCGAAGGCCTCGGCGACGGCCAGGACGATCTCCAGGCCGTGCTGGCCGACCCGGCCGGGCTCGGCGGCACGGGCCACCGGCAGCACGTGGTCGGAGTCCCACACGGACACCTCGACGAGGGCACCGGTGATGCGCAGGTCCATCAGGATCGGCCCCGGCGCGTACTTGCACGCGTTCGTGACCAGTTCGCTGACGACCAGCTGGGTCAGGTCGAGCGCCCGGGCGGAGACCGGAACGCCGTGTTCCTGCTGCGCGTGCGTCAGGAACGCGGCGGCCCGGCGCCGCGCCTCGGCGATGCAGCCGATACCTCCGTCGAGCGCCGCGCCGGCCTGTATCGGCTCGGGGGCCACGTCCCGTGCACGGTCTGCGCGGAGACCGCACGCCGTTGAAGCCGCCTTCACTACCATCACCTGGCCGCCTATACCCGCCTTGTGGGGCTCCATGCCCCCTGATTACGACTAAGGGAACTCAGCGGGTCGTGAGCATCCCTTCGCGCAGGCGCTTGAGGGTGCGGGACAGCAACCGCGAGACATGCATCTGGGAGACACCCAGACGCTCACCGATCTGCGCCTGCGTCAGCTCCTCCACGAACCGCAGATGCAGGATCACCCGATCCC
>NZ_JBIBVY010000040.1:0-23959 GCF_043080665.1 Streptomyces sp. NPDC014991 | reverse complement strand
ACAACACGGCACCGGCCTGGGCACCTTCCGCTGGGTCGTCGAGCGGACGATCGCCTGGCTCCACGGCTTCCGCCGCTTACGCATCCGCTGGGAACGACGAGACGACATCCACGAAGCCTTCCTCGGCCTCGCCACCTGCCTCATCACGCACCGCCACGTCCAACGTCTTTGTTAGGACCTCTTAGACCGGGTCCTATGTGGTGAGGCGTCGTTGACCTCGGTATGGGGCGGGGTACGTGGAGTTGGATTGTTCCGGACGGGCTTTGGGAGATCGCGAAGCCGCTGATCCCTCTGTCGAGGGTGCGGCCGCAGGGCGGCGGAACACAGGACACGCCTGATGAGACGCTGTTCGCAGCCATCATCTACGTACTAGTCAGCGGCTGTGCCTGGCGCCAACATCCGCCCTGCTTCGGCATATCCAAGTCGACCGCCCACCGTCGGTTCCTGATCTGGTCGAGAGCCGGCGTCTGGGGGCGGCTGCACGAAGCCGTGCTGCACCGGCTCGACGACGCCGCCTCGTCGACGTCACCCGCGTCGTCCTGGACACCGCCCACGTCCGCGCTAAAAAGGGGCGAACACACAGGTCCGAGCCCTGTGGACCGGGGCAAGCCGGGCTCCAAGATGCACGTCCTGTCGGATGCGAACGGCCTGCCCCTCCTTGTCGGCGTCTCGGCCGGCAACACCCACGACAGCGAGGGGCTGAAGCCCATGGCCGAGGGTCACCAAACGAGACACGACCCCCACCGCGGCCGCCACTTCAAGCCCCAGCGCCTCCACGCGGACAAAGCCTACGACCGCGCCGACCTGCGAAAATGGTTACGTGGCAAACGCATCGGAGTACGGATCGCGCGCAAAGGCATCCAGTCCAGCGAACGATTGGGCCGCCGCCGCTGGGTCATCGAACGGACGATGTCCTGGCTGTCCGGCTACCGACGTCTGAGTCCTCGCTACGAGCCCGATCCCCGCAACTACCTGGCCTTTCTCGGACTGGCAGCCGCCCTGTGCTGCTACAAACGGCTCGTCCGCCTCACCACATAGGACACGGTCTTAGGTCGATCTCGTACGTCGGGACACCCCCGCGTCGGCGGGGAGGACGGTACGCCCTGGATGAAGATGTGCCCGGCGTCCGGAACACCCCCGCGTCGGCGGGGAGGATGCAGAGGTACGCGCAGAGAGGGACCACCCCGCGGGCGCGGGGAGCACTTCACGTTCACGCGCGAGGCGCGAGGCGACACCATCCCCGCGGGCGCGGGGAGCACATCAGGACGAGCGGGTTCGCCGTCATGACGAAGAGACCATCCCCGCGGGCGCGGGGAGCACGACACGGACGTGGTCGCCGACGCGCTGAAGGAAGGACCATCCCCGCAGGCGCGGGGAGCACGCCAGATCCCGTTCCGCACCGGCAACCTGCCGGGGACCATCCCCACAGGCGCGGGGAGCACACCAGCTGCCGGTCCAGCATGGTGACGGCGGGGGGACCATCCTCGCGGGCGCGGGGAGCACATGCCGAGCGTGAAGACCTTGTTCATCACGTCGGGACCATCCCCGCGGGCGCGGGGAGCAGGTGGCGTCGCTCAAGGGCCAGAACGTCGAGCTGGGACCATCCCCGCGGGCGCGGGGAGCACATCGACTCCGAGTACTGGTCCACGACCAGCTGGGGACCATCCCCGCGGGCGCGGGGAGCACTCGGACCGCTACATCATGGCGCGAGTGCCGAAGGGACCATCCCCGCGGGCGCGGGGAGCAGCAGCCCGAGACCAAGGCCGAGCTGACGAAGTCGGGACCATCCCCGCGGGCGCGGAGAACAGTGGATGTCAATGGCGCCGAGGATGGCGTCGCGGGGACCATCCCCGCGGGTGCGGGGAGCAGCGCAGAGAGGGTCATCCCTGCAAACGCGGGGAGTAGAGCGAGCAGGGTCGGGCCCCGTCTGGCGGGAGGGGGCACCCTCTGCGGGAAGGCTGGACCGTTCGTGACCCACATCGGGTTTGTTCTTCTCGCGATGGTCAGGTTGTCGGGTCCCAGGCACCGTTGAAGAGTGCCAGTTCCAGGAGGTCCGGGCTTGGCGAGTCGGGCCATCCGATTCCGGCTGAGGCAAGCTGTCCGGCTGCGGTGTTCATCCAGCGCAGGTACACGTCGTACCGGTGAGGTGTCCAGCCGCCGTCCGACCAAGTCCAGGCCGCAATTGCCTCCGCAGAGGTAGGACCGATTCCGGCTTCAATCCGCGCAGCATGAAGGCGTAAGACGCGTGCGACCCTTTGGTCAAGAATCAGCGCACGAGGTGCCTCCGATGAGTCCGTCACCAGGGCGAGGAAGTACAGGAACTTGGTGAAGAACGCCGGGCCCAGACCCTTAACCGCTCCGTTCATCGTTCTGTAGGCCGCGACCGCGCCGTCTTCTCGAAGAGCCTTAGCCGCCTGCGCGACCGCCCTGTCGATAGTCTGGCCCTTCAAGATCTCCTTGAGGCGGTGGGGTCCGTAGCCGATCCTGCCCTGACCCCACACGTATGAGGCCACGAGAGCTTCAGACCACTCTTGACGTTCGACTGCCGCTCCTACCGCAGCGACCACCTGGGCACGGCTGACCATCGCTGCGGTCCCATGACGCTGAGTTGGGAACAAGTGGGGCCACGGCTCGATATCCGCCCATTGCGCAGGCACGTACTTGACGGCGTGACCACCAGTGCCAACCACGTATCGGGCTCCACTCTCAGTTAGCCACACCCCAATGGCGCGCACCGCAGATGCCGGCAACAGCCGGTCCAGAAGTTTCGCGTCCAACGCGTCCGCGCGATCTTGTTTTCTCACCTTCGCCCCCTCATTCGCCACAAGGCGCAAGCCTGACAGGCTCCACTGGCAGTCCGGGACCGGTGGCCCTCATTCGTAGGGAACGCCAGCAGGGGACCATCCCCGCGGGCGCAGGGAGCAGCCCTCTCATGTGTAGTGCAACCGGCAGTGACAGGGATCATCCCCGCAGGGGCGGGGAGCAGTCCTACGCCATCATGCGGTCGATCAGCGTCTTCGGACCATCCCCGTGGGCGCAGGGAGCGGTGACCCGTGGCTACCTGGATGTCGTAGCCCCCGGGACCATCCCCGCCTGTGCGCGGAGCAGCCTTCGTCCGTCCAATCCTGGTCGTCGGGCACGGGACTATCCCCGCAGGCGCGGGGAGCAGAGCGGCAGATACGAGAAGTTGAAGCCAGCGATGGGACTATCCCCGCGGGTACAGGGAGTAGTCGCACGTGCCCACCAGCTCCACCTGGACCACAGGACCATCCCCGCGGGCGCGGGGAGCAGGCGGTGTGCAGGATCAGGGCGAGCCAGCCCTCCATCCCTGCATGCGCGGGGAGCAGACCGAGCGGCTCAAGGTGCGGCCCTCAAACAAGGGAACATCCCCGCAGGCGTGAGGAGCAAGACCCGGAGCTGTCCGACGACTTGGGCGCGAGTACGACGACCTCACGCCTGAGTAGATCCCACCCCCACGGGTGCGGAGATCGGGACGTCGCCCAGCCGTGCTGCTGGATTTGCACGGGATCATCCCCGCGGGTGTGGGGAGCGGCTGCACGTTCAGGCCGCACCAGCGCCACCACAAGGGGCCATCCCCGCGGAGGCGGGGAGCAGACTGCCCTCGACCCGTGGAACCGGCCCAACCCGGGGCCATCCCCGCGGGCGCGGGGAACAGCGTCGTACGCCGCGGCGTCGGCGTAGGGACCATCCCTGCGTGCGCGGGAAGCATAGGTAGACGCGGATGTGCGAGGCGTACCCGTTGGGACCATCCCCGCGTAGGCGGGGAGCAGCATGCAGTTGATGGACAGGTCGAACAGCGAGCCGGGACCATCCCCGCTCGCGCGGAGAGCAGTTCCAGCCGCCGCACGAGACCCAGTGCGCGTACCTGGGACCATCCCCGCAAAAACGCGGGGAGCAGCGCGCGAAGTACCTGGGCGACATGATGGACCAGGGACCATCCTCGCGTGCGCGGGGAGCAGGCGGCGAAAGTGGGGTCGTTGACCAGCTCGTCGGGACCATCCCCGCGGGTGCGGGGAGCAGCAACCGTCCGCGCGGCCGGGGGTGCCCCACACGGGACCATCCCCGCGGACGCGGGGAACAGCGTGCCATGTCCCAGACTTCGACTACGGGCACGGGGCCATCCCCGTGGGGTGCCGGGAGCAGTTGGAACCGTATCGCCAGGCGGTCTCGCCGTAGGGGCCATCCCCGCAGGCGCGGGGAGCATCCGGTCTAGTACGCGGTGACGCCGCCGTAGGTGGGACCGTCCCCGGAGGTGCGGGGAGCAGGCCGTCAGCGCCGAAGGACGGATTTCGTCCTCGAGGCCATCCCCGCCGGCGCCGGGAGTAGAAGTTTTCGATCTCGAGGCTGTGAGGCAGGTCGGGACCGTGCCCGCGGGTGCGGGGACAGTCCACGGCCATGATGCCGCCGAGCCGGGCGTCGGAACCACCCCGCGGGTGCGGGGAAGCAGGACACCGACGTGGTCGCGGATGCCTTAAAGGAGGGGACATCCCCCACGGGCGCGCGGGGAGCAACGGTCGTGCGCCCGGGTGCCCGGGTCTTCACTGGGGGTATGGGTGGGTGTTGCGGAGGATGGGTGGTCATATGCGTTCCAGTCCAGTGGTGTGGTCGTAGCGGAGTCTGCCGGTGGGGCCGCTGAGGCAAGTTCCGTCCGGGGTGATGAGGATGACGGGCTTGTTACGGAGTGCGGGTTGGGGGTGGGTGGGCCAGCCGGTGACCGGTTGGAGGCCGCGTGGGCCGTTCCACCAGCGTGTCGGGATGGCGAGTGTGTTGGCGAGGAGGTCTTTTTGCTGGCGCCGGTAGACGGTTACGTCCCGGCCGGGGGAGCGCTGGCCGAGGTCGGCTTTCAGCAGGCCTTGGTGGTCGTAGGTGATCGTGCCGTCCGGCTGCTTGTAGAGGACCAGGCAGTCGACGGATTCCTCTCCGAGGCGGGATACGGCGGCGATGCCGGCCACGCCTCCGCTGTCGCCGTCTCCCTGGTGGTGCCCGGATGCGAGGTCGTAGGTGGCCAAGGGAGTTCGCCGTCGGCGCGTGTAGGGGCGGAACATGCGGGCTTCGGCTTGGAGGGCCTCGTCGGAGAGTGCGTCTTGGTAGGCAGTGTGGGTGCGGTCGAGAAGTTTCTGCATCGCTCCTGCGCCTTGGACGGGGGCGCCATAGACGCTTTCGAGGGCCCACGCGGAGTCGCGCGGGGTCTGGAGTCGTACCACCCCGTCCCCGTCACGGCGCTGCATGAGGGCGTGCCAGCTGGCCGCCAGGACGTAGGGGGCGTACATGAGGCCGTCATAGGTGCCGGTCGGTCGCCCGGCTGCAAAGTCCGGGGGTTCCACCACCGGTAGGCCGTCGGGATCTTGCTGCCACAGCATGGTGAGACGTGGCTTGCAACACCAGAAGAAGCGGTGCGGGTTGTTGACGGCGTGCCGGTGGATCCGGCCGCGGAACTGCACGGCCACGTCGATGGGGCACAGGTCGGTGACACCGTGATCGAAGTCCAGGTCCAGGGACTGTTCGATCACTCCTGTCGCGAACACGAGCAGCCGGTCGGGCCGGTCGGGGTTGCGCCGGCCTTCGGGGCCGGGCCCGAGGAGGTCGGCAAGCCGGGTTTCGAGCAGCAGCCGGTGTCGGGGGAGCAGCATTCCGTGGAGGATGAGGATCTCGTCCGGACGCCAGCCGCTTGCGCGGGCGAGGCGGACCGCTTCCCGGTAGCGGGAGCGGCAGGGGTCGACCCGCGTGCTGCGGACCACGACGCATCCGCCGTCGCGTGCCTGGTCCAGCAGCCCGGCGACCAGGTCCCTCTCGCCCGGGTCCTCGGTCAGTTCGATGTCCGTCAGCAGTTTCGGAGTCTCGGGATCTTCGGGCAGGGGTCCGCCGCGGCGGAGCCGGCCGTTTCGGTCGACCACCATGATCGGCCCCTGGGTTGCGTCGTCGTCTCCGGTCTTTCCGAGGCCGCGTCGCCAGGCGACCGTCAGCTCGTTTCGGATGCTGCGGGGGAGCGTCGCCGACAGCACCACCAGCGACGCGCCGCCCTCCGCCAGCCACTCCACGGCGGCGCCCAGAAGGTTCTGTTGGAACAGCTCGTAGGCGTGTGCCTCGTCGATGATGACGACCTTGCACATCAGCGCACCTAGCCGCAGTGCCCAGTGCCGTGAGCCTTGTGGGGCGAGAGCGATCTGGTCAACTGTGCCGACCCCGAATCCGGCTACCAGAGCGAGACAGCGCCGCAGGTACCATGGGTCCAGCACCGCCAGGCCGCTGTCGTCGGTGCAGGCGGATGTCTCCACCGTGCTGGACAGGTCGGTCAGCGGATCCCCTTGCGCCTGGTTCGCGTCGATCAGCTGGTGGACGAGGTCTGTGGCCTGTGCTGTGCCGTGCACGAGCGCCATGTCCCGCACCTCACCTGGCGCCAGTACCGTCTTCAGGAACCGTCTCAGCTCCTTTGCGACCTGGTTGCCGGCCGCTCTCGTGGGCAGTGCCATGTACAGGCCGCTGTACCCGCACGTGCGCGCGAGATGGTGGGCCATCCACAGCGCCAGCCTCGTCTTGCCGGAGCCGGTGTCCGACTCCACCACGACCATGGCCTGCCCCTCGGCCGGTACCAGCCGCATGCCGTCGGCCTGGAACGTGCGGGGCCGCGGGGTGTCGGGCCACATCTCCTCCCACGTCACAGGCCGCGCCTGCCAGCGGGCGAGCCGCCGGGCCCGCACCGCCTGGTCGGCTTCCTGCAGGGCGGCCTGCCACCATTCGGCGACCGGCGTGGTGTGAGTACGGAAGTGGAAGAACTCGGTGTCGGAGGCGACCCAGTCCGCCAGATACACCAGGTAGAGGAAGGCGACCCGCGCCGACGGGCGCACCGGATCGATCACCCGCGCCACGGTGGCGAGGTGGAGTCCGATCGCGTCGGCCACTGCCTGCACGATCGTCGCGTGCACGTCTCCCCACTGGGCGGCCGGCGCGGCCCCGCGGGCCCGGTCGACGCTCTCCGGGTGCGGTATGTGCCCGTGATGGCCGCCAAGCAGCACCCCTGCATCGTGCAGCCCCTCATGCCGCTCGCCGGGGCCGCCGCATTCCGTGCACGAACACCCCAGCAGCCGGGGCAGCACTGCGGCGGTGACGTGCTCGTGCCGGGCGTAGAAGGCGTGGGCCAGGTCGTCACCAAGAGGCAGACCCGCTGCGCGGGCCTGCTCCTCCCACGCCTTCGCCTGCGCCTTCACCCGCAGGTTCCCCCGGCCGTGCTGCCACTGCCCGAGAAAGCAGTCGGACGCCTTCCCGAGATCGTGGAGGGCAGCCAGCAGCATCACCACCTGCCGGGCGATCACCTCGTTCCCTCCACCGAACGCCTCCGTGAGCCGCCGACGGATATGCGGGGGAAGGTGCCGGTCCCACAGGACTCCCGCCGTGGCGGCGACGTCCAGAAGGTGAGCGAGCAGCGGCGTCCACGACGGGCCGCCGCGCCGGGCGCTGTCACCGCCCTGGTCCGTCTTGCCCCACGCCGATACCACGGACCGGAGCAATAGTTGAAGTTCGCCCACCCTCAACTCCCGTCGCTGCTAGCGTCTTTGACCCGCACACTACGGCAACCAACGATGCTCATGATGAGATTCACTTGAAGGAGGTGACGTGGTTCCGTACTGGGATCCCCGCACCCAAGCCTGCCTCCCGGCACTGACAATGGCCGGTCTGCCCAGCCGCCTCGACCTCCTCGAGGCCTTCGAGAAGGCCGACGATCACCAGGGCGTGGCAGGCCGCCACCCCGGCGAGACCCTCGCCATGCTGGAGTTGCTCACAGCCGTCGCGTACGCGGCCGACGTCTACCCGGAGACCAGCAGCGAATGGCGGACCTGGGTCACCGGCCGCCGGCCCTTCACCGACGTCGCCGACTGGCTCAGACAGCAGCCCGACGAGCAGTGGAACTTCTTCCACCCCGAACGGCCGCTGTTCCAGAACGCTCTGCTGGCCCCGTTCATGAACCAGCACGGCGTCGGCACCTCGCAGATCGTCATGCACCACGTCGGCGACTACGTGCAGCTCTTTGACCGGCACCACCTCCACCACGGCCAGCCCCTCACCGCGGCCCACGCCTTCATGGCCGTCATCACCCAGCACGTCTGCGGCAACGGAGGCAGGGGCATGATCCCCGGCAACCTCCTCGGCGCCGCCCTCAACAACCAGGCCATGTGCAGGGCCGGGCAACGCGTTCACGTCACCGCGCTCGGCCGGACCCTCGGTGACACCCTCCGCCTGAACCTGCACCCCCACGACGGCGACCCGGGCACCTTCAACTACACCTGGACCGACCGTCCCCGCCGCTCCTTCACCACCAAACCCACCGCCCGCATCCCCGACGGGCCGGCCGACCTGCACAGCATCCTGGGCCGGTCCATCCTCACCCGCCCCGCCCGGCTGCCCGACGGCAGCTGGGGGGTCGACCGCGTCCTCATGGGCGCCGGCGACATCGTGGACCTCACCCATACCGGCGCCCTCCAAGACGCCGTGATCGAAAAGAACGCCCCCCTCAAGGCATCCGCCGCGCGGGCCCTGTGGCGGGAAGCCCACTCCCTGTACGCAGCCACCGCACGCCGGGAAAAAGGCATGGACCTCTACGGACGCCTGGCCACGCTCCCCGAAGGCCACCGCGTCACCCTGTGGACCGTCGGCCTCCTCGCCAGACCCGGCAAGCTCATCGCCTGGGTCAACGACGCCTTCCCCTATATCCCCGGCCGCGAGACCGCCCTGCGCCAGGCCTCCGAAGAAGGCTGCGCCATCGCCGAGTACGTCGCCACAGCCCTGGATGACGCCGCCTACGCCGCCTGGCGGGTCGCCTACCCGAACCCGAAACCGGCCGACAAGCAGAGCCAGCTGGCCCGCTTCAAAGCCGCCGGCGAACACTTCGCCGCGACCGAACCCCTCTTCCACGAACTCCTGGACGAGGCCGCCGAAGGTGCCTCCGTCCCCGAGGCGCTCACCACCTATGCCACCGAGGTCCGCTCGAACGCCGAACGCTTCCTCACCGCCCGGCTCCGCTCCCTGCCCCCCAGCAGCCAGGGCCACCGAGCCTCCACCGAGGCCCGCGAAAAGCTCGAAGACAGCCTCAACAACCCACGCAAAGCGCCCACATACCTGCGAAAGGAGCGACCCGCATGACCCTGCCGCTCTTCGAGATCCCCGAACCCAGCCCCCCGCCCGACGCCCAACAGACCACCCTGGCTACCGCCGGACCTGCTACCGCCGCGGTCCAGTACGTCGCCTGGCTGGGCAGCCTCGTCCACACCCACCAGTACGGCCAACTGGCCGACCTGCGCCGCCCGGCGACCGCCGACAATCCCACGCACTTCGAAGCCCGAGCCTTCGCCCCCACCGAAGAACACCGGGCCCTCTACCGCCAGGTCGGCTTCCTCTTCGCCCGCTACCACGCAGGCAGAACCAAGCCCCACTACGGCCGCGGCAGCATGGGCACCGCCATCCGCGCCATCGGCTACGACGGCGCCCGAGGCCCCTCCAACCCCGGCGCCGAACGCCTCATGATGCGCATCCTCCCAGCCCGCCAGATCCCCTGGCGCCACCTCCAGCACGCCATCGAACGCATCCGCGCCGGCGAGACCACACCGCCCTCCTGGGCCCAGCTCATCACCGACCTCACCCACTGGACAGACCGCGGACGCCCCACCTCCGAAGCATGGGGCGACGCCTTCTACACCCGCCGCCGCACCACCGCCCGCACGAACGGAGCCGCCAAGTGAACAGCACGCACCAGTACCTGTCCCTGCACGCCCTGGAAACCTTCGCCGCCGCCCTCCCGGTCCGCGACGAAAACGGCCAGCCCAAAGCATTCGTCTACGGCGGCGCCGAACGCACCGCCATCTCCGCCCAGGCCCGCCGCCGCGCCGAACGCACCCACTCCCGCCACCGCGCCAACCGAGGCGAAGGCCCCCTCGCCTCCTACAGCAGCGGCAGGCGCACCCGCGAATGGGCCCTGTTCACCCGAGACGCCTTGGTCAAGAACCACGACTGGGACCCCGACCAGGCCATCTACGCCGCCAAGGCCGCACTCGAAGGACTCGGCCTGAAGTTCGGCGAAAAGGAATCCACCGCCCTCCTCACCAAGGTGCTCTTCTACGCACCCGAGGACTCCGGTGACCGAATCGCCGATCACATCAGCACCCACGCCGACACCTTCAACACGTGGCTGACCCAGTACACGGCCGCCAAGGCAGAAGCCGCCGTCAAGGAAGAGGCCAAGAAGAACGCGAAGAAGAACGCCCGGAAGAAGACCACCACCGACGCCGACGCCGACGCGCCGACGGAGCCCGCCACCAAGGACAGAAAGGAAGACAAGGAGGAGGACGTCAAGATCCCGCCCCTGCCCAAAGAGCTCCGCACCGGCATCCTCACCGCATTCGCCCCCCGAGACGCCATCGACATCACCATCTTCGGCCGCTTCCTCGCCGAGGTCGCCGAGCTGCGCACCGTGGACGGCGCCGCCCAGCACTCCTGGGCCTTCACCATCGCCCCTGCCGAGCACATCGACGACTTCTACGCCGCCGCCGACGACGCCAAGCTCGAACGCCGCGAAAACGCCCTCGACTTCCTCGACGCCGCCGACAACGCCGGCGCCGGCATGACCGGCTACCAGTCACTCATCTCCGGCACCTTCTACCGCCACGCCGCCCTGGACCGGCACAAGCTCCGCGTCAACCTCCGCAGTGCAGGCATGACCGAAGACCAAGCCGAAACCGCCGCGCAGGCCGCCGAAGCCGAATTCATCCAGGCCTTCGTCGACGCCGTCCCCCGGGCCAAGGCCAACAGCACCGCATCCACCGGCACCCTCCCCAACCTAGTCCTGGCGCACGAAGGCGCCCGCCCCTACTTCTACGCCGCCGCCTTCCAGTCCCACATCGATGAAACCTCCGACGGCCCCGCCGCCCTCGCCGGCGCCCAACGCCTCCTCGACCACCACCGCCTCATCACCACCAAACGCACCGACGCCACCCCCGGCCGCCTGCTCACCTACGACCTCGACATCCAGAACCTGATCGACCAGCTCACCGCCGAGGGCACCCTCCCCGCCTCCGAGGCCGCAACCCTGGAGGAACTCACCGCATGAACAGCACTGCTCCCCGCGCAGGCAGGGAAGTGGCCACGCTTCTCATCCGCCTCGCAGGCCCTCTCCAAGCCTGGGGCACCTCCGGCGCATTCGAACGCCGCGCCACCCACATGCGCCCCACCAAATCAGCAGTCATCGGCCTCATCGCCGCCGCCCTCGGCTACGACCGCGAAGATCCTCTCGGCCCCCTCGCCGAACTCCGCTACGGCGTCCGCGCCGACCGCCCCGGCACCCCCTACCGCGACTTCCACGTCGTCGGCGGCGGCCCCTACCCCCTACGCCCCCGCGACCTCATCACCGACCACCGCCGCGCTGCCAAAGCCACCACCCTGGAAGACGCTACCGGCGCCCACTTCGGCCAGCACCACATCGACGGCTGGTACGGAGCCCCCAAGTACATCGAAGTGGACCCCGACACCGGCCACCTGCTCACCGCAGCCAAAGCAGTCCTGCGCAACCCCGCCGTCAGCGAACGCTGGTACCTCGCCGACGCCGCATTCGTCGCCGCCGTCCAACACCACGACACCACCTTCCTCAACACCATCTCCCACCACCTCGAGCACCCGCGTCGCCTTCTCTGGCTCGGCCGTAAATCCTGCCCCCCCACCGGCGACCTCTCCGGCGGCGTTCGCCCCGGCACCCTCGAACACGTCCTCACCCACGCCCCCCTCCTCAAGGAAGCCGACACTCCCCGTCCCTGGGCCTGGATCGACGCACCCCCCGGCGCGCCCCGTGCCGTCCCCATCGACGACCAGCCCGTCACCTTCCACCCCGAAGGCCGCACCCACGCCACCCGCTGGGAAACCCGCATCCGCATCACCCCCACCCCGACCATCGAATGGACGCCCATCCCGTGAGCACACCCACGCGCTTCGTCGCCACCCAAAGTGTCCTCACCCTCGACACCCGCCACCCCGACGTCATCCGCGCCATGAACGACGTCCACGACATGCACCGCCTCGTCATGCGCGGCCACCGTGGCTGGGTGCCCGACGGCGAAACCGACGCACGCGCACAGATGGGCGTGCTCTCCGCCTGGACCGTCAACCTGCGCACCCAGACCCTCACCCTCATCACCCAGGCCCGCGTCACCCCCGACTGGAGCCCCGTTCCCCGCGCCGCACTCCTGGAAGCCCCCCACCTGATCAGCATCGACCAGACCATCAAGTCCGGCGACACCTACACCTTCCGCGCGTTCATCAACCCCATCCGGTCCGTCATGCCCACGGCCGGCCCGAAGAAGGGCCAACGCGGCCGACGTACGGCCAGCATGTCCCCACACCACGCGGCCGAGTGGTTCACGCAGCGGCTCCAGCCCCAAGGCGAACCCCCCATCGGGCCATCCAGCATCAAGCGGATCGGCGCCGACGCCGACCCGGCCCGCATCACCACCACGATGCTGCCGCCACTCGTCTCCACGGCGAAGAAGGGCCTGAAAGTCGTCCGAGCCGAAGTTCGCGGCCAGCTCACCGTCACCGACCCGGCCACCTTCGCCCACACCCTCACCGAAGGACTCGGCAAAGCCCGCTCCTACGGAGTTGGCCTCGTCCTCGTACGCAAGTAGCATTCCAACCGGCCGGATCCCCCGATTCCGGCCGGACACATTTCTCCGCGCAAGCGAAGATCGGCCAGATGCACACGAAGACATCGACCGATTCCCCGCGCAGGCAGGGACTACGAGCCCAAAAGCACCTGACGGGTCCCGAGTACGGCAACGCGCGCGCCGAGCCGATCGGCAAGTGGTCCCCGCTTCCGCCGGGATGGTCCCAAGGGTCCCCAGGGCCCGACTGCGGCGCACGGGTGCTCCCCGCGCCCGCGGGGATGGTCCCAAAGCCGTGTTCATCCCGACGTACAAGGGTTAGTGCTCCCCGCGCCCGCGGGGATGGTCCCGTGGACGGCGATGTCACCGACGGCCCGGTCACGTGCTCCCCGTGCCCGCGGGGATGGTCCCGGAACCAACCCACCAGACGCAGACGTACACAAGTGCTCCCCGCGCCCGCGGGGATGGTCCCCGAGCTAGCCACTCTGAGTCGTGTCCGGTGAGGTGCTCCCCGCGCCCGCGGGGATGGTCCCTCGCGGAACCAGCGAACATGCGGCTTCACGTCGTGCTCCCCGCGCCTGCGGGGATGGTCCTGCGGCCGGCCGTCGCCCTGTTCGGCACCAAGGCGTGCTCCCCGCGCCCGCGGGGATGGTCCCCTACTGCCGTACACCGCATCATCCGTCGAGACGTGCTCCCCGCGCTCGCGGGGATGGTCCCTTGTCCGCGCCCGGCCCGGTCGGCTCGGCGCCGTGCTCCCCGCGCCTGCGGGGATGGACCCTTGAGCTTTCCGCGCGGCGTGACTGGTGGGAGTGCTCCCCGCGTGTCTGCGGGGATGGTCTCCCACCGACCCCGATCCCGACCGATGCACGGGCGCAGCCGCCCGAGCATAACGCTCGGAGGGGGGTTTGTTGGTGTATCGCGGGTTTGTTGGTCTGGTGTGTTGTGGGTTTGTTGAGAGTGGCCGGGTGCACGGTTGCAGTGGGCAGTTCGGGGTGTGTGCTGGGGGTGTGTCGTGTGCGCTGAGTTGGACTGGGCTCGTTGTGGGTTTCGCCGGCGTGTAATGGCTGGGTTGGTGTTTGTGCTGGTCAGGGCTGTTTTGCCTGGTGGGTGGGTGGGGGTTAGCGGCCTGGGCGGGTGCGGTGGTGGGTTTCGGCGAGGTGGTCGAGGCGGATGGTGTCGAGGGTGGTTTTGGTGATGCGTTCGGTGCCGTCGTGGATGGCGGTGATGGCTGCTTGGCGGATGAGTCTGGTGAGGGATCCGATGCGGCCGGCGGTGCGCTGGTGGAGGTAGGGGGCGTGCCGGGGGAGGGTGCCGGGTTTGTGGTGGGTGAGGTCGAGGGCGTTTTCGATGTCGGTGATGACGTCGCGGAAGGGGTGGCGGGTGCCGTGGCGGGCGGGGAGGGGGCCGCAGGTGATGAGGGTGGCGCGGCCGGCGAGCTGGGCTCCTCTCACGCCGGTGAACAGGGGTGTGTCGGTGACGTTGATGCCGGCGTAGACGAACGTGGCGGGCAGGCGTTCGCTGAGATCTTTCAAGAGATCGGCGGTCTGGGCGCCGGTGGTGGTGCGGGGGTTGAGGCGGTGGATTTCGTCGATGAGGACGAGTTGGACGCCCGCGGCGGTGTAGGTGTGGCAGACGGCGTCGGTGATCTGGGTCTGGGTCATGCGGATGGTTACGGGGATGCCGAGGTAGCGGGCGAATTCGGTGACGAGGGTTTTCGCGGTGGCGCCGGGCGGGACGAGGACGTAGGCGACGGGTACGCCGGGGTGGGCTGATCCGGGCGAGGGCGGGTTTTTGCGGGTGTGGGCGAGGTGGCAGGCGCGGCCGACGTTGAGCAGGGCGGTGGTTTTCCCGGCTGCGGCGGGTCCGGTGACGATCAGGGAGGGCCGGGCGGTGGTCTGCTGGTGGCGGCCGAGGATCATCAGGGTGCGGACCTGGGTGGCAAGGACGTGGATGGCGGGGGTGCGGATGGTGACGAACGCGGAGTGGTAGGCGAGGCGTTCGTCGGTGCTGCGGGGCGCCTCGTCGGGGCGGGGTGGGGTGGGCGGGTCGGTGGTGGCGAAGTGCTGCCAGCCCTGCCAGGTGGTCAGGGGCCAGGACGGCTCGGCCGTAGCGTCGCTGCCCGTCTCGGCTGGTGCGCTGCTCGTGTTCTGCGCTATGGGGTGTGGGCGGGGGTTCACCACTTGTCAGCTTCCTCGTGTGCGTCGTAGAGCCCGAATCCGGTGGCCGTGACGGGGCGGGTGTCGTCGTCGGGGAGGTCGTCGAAAACGTCGATGCTGTCGTTCTTGCCGTGCTGCGCCGACTCGTCGGTGGTGGGGGTGGTGTCGTGTTGCGGGTGTCGGGCGGCGGGGGTCGGGGCGGTGGTTGCGCGGGCTACGAGGGCGTGTTCTGCCTTGGTGGCGTGGCCGCTGTGGACGCGGCGCATGAGTTGGTCGAGGGCGTCGGCGAGGCCGGCTTCGACGTGTTGGGCCTCGCTGTAGGTGCTGTGCTGTGCTGGGCGTGGGTGCGGATGTGCTGCCAGGTGTGGTCGTTGAACGGCTGGTGGACGTGGTCGCGGTGGATCCAGGGGATCTCGGTGAGCTGGCCGTCGGTGAGGCGGATCCAGATCTGGCGGACGTCGTGGGGGTTGTAGTGGATCTCCCATTTCCCGCCCCGGCCGGCGACGGGGGAGGGCTGGCCGCGGTAGGGGGCGAGGAGATCGTGGTCGTAGGTGCGGTGGTGGATGGTGATGCCGGTGGGGGTGACGGCCTGCCAGCGCACGGGCAGTAGTTCGAGGTAGTCGCGGCCGGTCAGCGGGACGGGGACGTGTCCGGCGACGGCGACGAGAGCGGCCCACATCTGGTTGGGGGTGAGGGCTTTGCGGGGCATCAGAGGGTGGCGCAGGCCTTCGTGGGGCCGGTGGTGGTAGTGCACCAGCCATTCGTCGAGGAGGTCTTGAAGCTGGGGGACGCTGTAGCAGGCGTCGTTCTCGGTGTCGGGGCCGCGGCGGGTGACGTCGGAGCCGGTGTAGCCGGGCAGGTGCTGGCAGAACAGGTGGTTGATGGTGCTGAAGGTGCGCTCGACGATGCCTTTGGCGGTGGGGGCGTGGGGCGGGGCGGGCTGGACGCTGATGCCGAGGTGTTCGCAGGCGGCGGTGAACGCGGCGGAGATAAAGACTTTGCCGCGGTCGACGACGATCGTTTCGGGCAGGACGACGGGCTTGGCCGCCGCGTCGGCCAGGCGTTCGTCGAGTGCGGCCAGCCGCTGGTGGGGGAGTGCGGGGGCGCGGTCCATGCGCAGGATGTCCGGCCAGGTGGGCCGGGCGGGGTGGGGGACGGCCATCTCCGCGAGCAGCAGGGCCGCGTCGACGGCCTTGGTCGCGCTCGGGCACAGGACAGCGGCGAGGATCGAGCGGGTGGCGACATCGACGGCGGTGGTCAGTTCGGGCCGGGCCAGGCGCCCGTCGTCGAAGAGGGCGAGGACGTCCAGGCGGGTGGTGTCGACCTGGACCTGCTCGCCGGGCCGCAGCGCCGTGGCGGGGGTGAAGGCCCGCCCGTCCATGCTCGCCGGCACCTGCCTCACGGGCCCGCTGGGCAGTTCACCGGGCCGGGCGAGAGCGGTGACGAGCCGGTACAGCGTGGCCTGGGACGGTGCGGGCACTGTGCCGGGGCCATGCTGGTCGGAGAGGATCTGGTTGATGAGCGGGAACAGGCCGTTGATGGTGCCGCGGGAGCGGCCGCGGCGGCGGCGCAGCGCTTCGCGGACGGCGGCGACGACCCGTTCGTCGGCCCGCCCGGTGGGACTGGGAGTACGGGTGGTGCGGTGGTCGAGGAGTCCCCACAGCCCTTGTTTGCGGTAGGCCAGGCGCATGCGCTGCACCGTGGTGCGCGACACCCGGCCGAAGCCCAGCGCGGTCAGCTCTTTCGCTTTGGCCTGTTCACGCTCGGCCAGCGTGTGCCGCTCCGGGTCGTACTGCGGCCGCACTGTTCCTTCGCTGCCGGGCCCGCCGGTGAGCCCGCACTCGACTTCTCGCACGTGCCGCTGCCAGGCCAGCGCCTTCTCGCGTGCTGCGGCGGGGGCGGTCTCGAACAGCCCCCACTGCGGGGCTGCCTGCGGCGCATCGGCGCCGATGACGGTGAAGCCGGGGTCGGAGAACAGGTGCCCGGCGAGCACGGCCTGGCCGCCGCCGTCCGGGCCGACGAGGTGGATTTCCTGTCCCGAGAGGGCGACCACCTGCCATGTCACGCCGTGGAACCGGACGCGCGCACCGACTTTCACGGCCGGCCGGGCACCGCGCCGCGCGGTCACCGGGCGCCTCCCTTCGTGCCCTGGCCGTTCCAGCTCCGGGGCCCGACGAGGGTCCGTTCGTGCAGCGGCGTCGTGAGGTCAGCCGTCAGCTGCCCGTGCCACAGGGCATGGAAGACGACGGGCAGGACGGCGATCGGGTCGCCGGCCGCCTCGGCCCCCTCGATCAGCGGCCGCGACCGCGTGAACGCCTCGACAACCGCCGCGATCAGACCGGGGTGGCCGGTGTTGCGGGGGTGGCGGTAGCCGGCCAGCCATTTCAGGTTGGCGGCCAGGACGTCGTCGAGCGGCGCGAGTCGCTGATAGGTCCAGCCGATGTGCGCGCACGCCTGCGCCACCGCCTCGGCGGCGTTCCTCGCGCGTTCGCCGCCCGCGCCCGCGTGGCCGGGGCAGTCTGCGAGCAGCGCGGTGCCGTCGGCGTGGCGGGCGAAGAGCTGCGGCACCCAGGAACGCACCTGCCCGCGGGGATCACGCCACAGCAGCCGCACCGGCCGCCCCGCCAGGCCCGTCACGTCCCGATCGCGGTCAAGGACCATCAGCTGCAGGCGCATCGCGTTCGACCCGGCGGCCACATGCCGCCCGGTGGTCGCCGACCACCACAGGCCCGGCCCCCAGCGCCGCCCCGGCACCACCGGGAACGCCGACACCGGCGGCAGGTCCTCGAACGCCACGGTCATGGCGGCATCCGCCCACCGCTGCTGCACCGCCTGCCCCACCGGGTCGAGGAACACCGCCTCGAACCCACTGCCCCGGTCCACGGCCGCTCGCCCTGCCCGGCCCCGGGCTGCTCCTGTGCTGGTCACCCGCGCCAGCCAAACCGCTCTCGTCGGCAGACGCCGCCGTTTTCAGTGTTTCTGCCACGAACGAGTGCCGTATCAGCTAACAGCCGAGTCGCCCCGGGCGCATCGCTCTCTCAGCCGCCGTCTTCCTGCCCGCCCGAGGTCAGCATCTCCCGGAGCACCTCGACGGGCATGTTCACCCACCGGGCCACCTCCTGAAGGGGCACTCCGCCGTTCACCGCCGCCACCGCGGTCCGTTTCCAGGCGTTCTCGATCAGGCCGGCGCTGTGACCGAGGCCGCGCAGCAGCCGCCGGGCGACGTCGGCGGTCGGCCCACTGTGCACCCCGCGCAGCTGCAGCAGCTGCTCCTCGGCGCTGTCGACAGCGCTGGTGATGAGCCTGCGCTGCTCGGCGGGTACCGCAGCCCGCCACATCGTCCCCGAACCGGGTGCCTTCTTCTCCTTGCCCCACGCCCGCAACTGCCCGGCCATGGTCGCGGCCTGGTGTTCCCGCCGCAGCCACCACGGGTCGTTGTCGTACCCGGGCGGGCCGCCGGCTCCGCGGCGCTGGCGGATGACGCCGCCCATCCACGCGATGAGCGGCCCGCCGTGGTCCGCCGCGGCCAGCGGCCCCAGCCACGCGCGCCCGACCCGCTCCCCGAGCCGGCGGCAGAACATCCCGTCGGCGGGCAGCGCCCGCGGCCGCCCGGCACCGCTGTCGGCCCACACCAGCTCGGCCATGGCCGGGTCCAGCAGAGCCTCGGCCACCGCCACCACTTCCGGGAAGACGACCGCGTCCCGCCCCACGATCCGCCACCGCTCCAGATCGCCGCCGGCATCCCCGCCCGCGACCTGGTGCAGGCGCCGCGGCCAGATCTTCTCCCGCTCCCAGCCGTAAGCCTGCTCCCACCACCGGGCCACCACCGCCCGCGCCAGCGCGAACACCCGCTCCGGCTCCGCACCGGCCCGCACCGCCCACCGCGCCACACCGGCCCACCGCCGCTGCGCCGCCACCACCTCCGGTAAGTCATGCAGGTCGAGGTGCTCCAGCGGCTGGTTGGCGTCCGCGTCCAGCAGCCATCGCCCATGCCGCACGCACACCCGCTCCCACCGCGGCGCATACTGCACCACCCGCACGACCGCCCCCGTACGCCGGGCCGTGCACAGTTGGCAGCCGAACGCCACCGGACCGGCCACCGCGCCGGCGATCCGCCACAGCCCCACCGGATCGCCAGCCTCGGCGCGCAGCTTGGCATCCTCTTCCGCCCAGGACGGCAACGCCCGCGCCAGCACCTCTTCCTCCACGCCGCACATGCCGACCAGGCGCTGCCGCCCGGCCGCGTTCAGCAGCACCTCGGCGTCAGCCCGCGCGCCGCCGCCCTCGTGCCCCGGCGGGTAATTGCGCCACTTCCAGCAGGACCGCAACACCTTCGCTTCCAACCCATAGCGGCTAGCGGTGCGGCAGATCAGCGACGAAGTCGTCTCCCCCAGCAGGGGAGCGGTCCGCAGCAGGACCGGATGATGGATCACTCCACCACGTTCTCGTGCTAGCCGGCCCGGTGGGCCCATTTCGCAACAGATACCCAGCTGGACCGCAAGAGCGTGGGCTGTAGGAGCGCCATCCTCTCTCGGCCCCTTTCGCGTCGGCGCCCGAACCAAAGAGCAGGGACGGGATGCAAGGCAGGACCGCAGCATGGTCGCGTTCCGTGCGCGATTCGTACGGTAAAAGTGCGCGCGCTGCCGAGATCCGCGCGGACCTCCAGCGCCGGGCGAGTCAGCGCGGCCCCCGCTTCACGGCCTGCACGGCCTGCTCTGTGACATGTACGCAGATCGCACGGTGAAAGTGCGCAATGCGTCCGTTCTGGCCCGTAACACCTCCACAGCAGCGCCCGCTCGCTGGCGAAGGCCCCGACCGCAACCGCGTCTCGCGCGCCTGGGACCGGCGCCGCTATGACCCGGCCCCGGCGCTCGGACCCACCAGCGGCGTTCGCCATGGGATCGCCACCCGGCCGCGCTCGCCGAACGGCCGATGCAAGGCCTAGCCGGTCATGAACTGGGCGGGGGGGCCAGGCCACCCCGGCCGGGCAGACGACGACGCCCGGTCACGTCGTCGGCACCGTCTAGGCCCACTGCATGCCGAGCTCTCGTAGCGCGGCGAGTTGGTCGGCGTCCAGCCGGTCCCTCCTCGATTTGGTGTTGGAGATCCATACGCCCAGCCTGACGGCTACCGGTTCTGCCTCGCCGTCGACCGCGATCTCTTCGCTGTGGCCCCTCGGTACCGGCCGGTGGGCGCCTTCCCGTTCCACCCACTGAGCGAGGGCCGCCAGGCCCCGCTGGAACGCCTGCTGCGCCTTGCTCGGGCCTTTCGTCACCCCCTTGGCGGCCGGGGCGGGAGACGGCGCCTCAAGCGGCTGGACGCCCAGCGCGGTCAGCCGCTGCTGTTGCTCGGGCAGGAGCTGCGTCCAGGTGGCCGGCTGTTTCTGCTGCTGGAGCCATCGTCCGAGGTCGTCGCCGTCGAACGTCACGCCGGGTTGGATGTCGGGGAGCCGGCCGCCCGGTTCGTCGGCGGCGAGGGCGGTGAGGATGCGGTAGTGGCGTTGCCAGTTGAGCGGCCAGGGGCAGTTCCAGTCCTCATCGATGGCGGTCAGCTGCTTGGCGCGCTCCGCTGCGCGTTTCGGGTCCTTGCCGAGGCCGCCTTTGCGGCGGAGGTTGGCGAGGTGCTGGCCGATGGTCACGGGGCCGCTGCCGGCCGGGTCGTCCCACACCGCGTCCTGTCTGGGGGCGAGGTGGCCGTGTGCGCGGTGGTACGAGCGCAGCATTGCCAGCTTCTGCTCCCAGGCTTCTTCGCCCGGTTCCCAGACCATTCCGGCCTCGGGTGCGTCGAGCAGGGTCTTGCGTCGTTCCTCCAGTTCACCTGC
Organism: Streptomyces sp. NPDC014991; assembly: GCF_043080665.1. Taxonomy (NCBI): domain Bacteria; kingdom Bacillati; phylum Actinomycetota; class Actinomycetes; order Kitasatosporales; family Streptomycetaceae; genus Streptomyces; species Streptomyces sp. NPDC014991. Next base: position 3,326 of record NZ_JBIBVY010000040.1, on the reverse strand, counting down.
CCGCAGCGCCTTCCTCTGCTGGTGGACCCAGCGCCCCAGCGGAAAATCCTTCGTGACCCCCACTTCCACCTCGACGTCGTAGGGCACGGCGTAGAGGCCGGTGATCTCGTTCTCCTTCCGCCAGCGCAGGAGGGCTTGGTAGCCCTCGAGCCAGACCAGGGACTCGGGCCGGTAGACCCGGGTGCGCAGGAAGGCCGCGATGGTCGCCGGGTCGCGCGGGCTGGAGAAGTGGAGCAGGGCCGCTTCGGCAGTGGCGTCGGTGTGGTCCTGCTCTTTGTCCGCGCCGTCGCTCTCGCCGCCGGTCCCGACGATCCGCCCGTCCTCGTCCCGCCGGACGTGGACCTTGCGCTTGCCGCTGGTGAGCGCACGGGAGGCGAGCTGCTCGACCAGGCGCTCATCATGACTGCGGAGTCCCGCGAGGACCGCTACAAGGGGGCGGAACGAGGCGCTGGCGACCATGTCGGTGGGGTCCTCGCCGGGCTCCAGGAAGACGGGCACGATGATGCGGGCGACCTTCGTGGTGCCGTCGCGGTTCAACCTGAGCGCGCGGCCGATGTTCTGCACGATTTCCACCTGTGAGCCGCGGGTGTCGGCGAAGCACACGGCTTCCACGCCCCGTTCGCCGGTGATGTCGACGCCCTCCCCGAGGACGCGACAGCTGGCGAGGAACGCGCGGTGTACCCGGCGGCCGGCCGCGTCGATGCCGCCTGCGAACCGCCGCAGCACCTCGCGCCGCTCGCTGACGAGGTGGTCGCCGCACAGCCATGCCGCCCAGACCCGGTCCGGCGGCACGTGGCGGCCGGCCTCCAGCTCGTAGAACTGCGCGTCGATCGACGATGCGGGGAGCCGGTCCGCGGCGGCCAGGTCGTCGTCGGAGGCGTCGTTGAGGTACAGCTCGGCTGCCGTCTGGGGCAGCTTCTCCGCGAACGCCGCGGCCTCCTCGACCCGTTGGTGGAAGGTCATGACGGTGCGCAGGTTGTGCGCGGCGGCGTGCTCCAGGAGCGCGGTCTGCAGCAGCGCCAGGCGCCGGCCCCGCTGCGCCTCCTCGGACTCCCCGAGGACGGGGGAGGGGTCGCGGATCTCGAGGACGTCGATCTCGAATCCGGCGAGGATTTCGCGTTCGATCGCCTCGCTCAGCCCGAGTTCTGCGAGCCACGCGCCGTAGGTGCCGTCCGGGTCGTCGGCCATGCTCGCGATCTCCAGCTCCTGACCGTCCGGGCCCTTCTGCGGCCGGGGCGAGGCGAGGATGCGCGGGGTCGCGGTGAGGTAGAGCCGGAAGTCGGCGGGGATACGGGCGTTGTCATGGATCGCCGCCCACGGCCGACCCAGATCACCTGCGGTTGAGTGGGCTTCGTCGATGATGGCGAGCGAGAAGCCGTCCATGCGCTGGCCGTACAGGCGCTCTCCGCCCGCCAGTGCGGCCTCCAGCGGCCCGCGGACACGTCCCTGGCCCTCGGGTGCGTCGATGTCCTCGCGGTCCACCAGTGAGGCGTACGTGGCGAACACGACCACCGGCCCCTTCCCGGCCCACAGGGCGAGCTGGATGGGGTTGGTGGTGGTGCGCACCCCCAGCTCGTTCAGTACCGCGTCGTTCTCCAGCGAGCACACCGCGATCATGGGGGAGCGGTGACCGACCGACCGCCACGCCTGGGCGGTCTGCACGAGCAGGTCCAGGGTCGGCACGGTGACGAGGATCCGGCCTCCGGGGAAGCAGTCCAGCGCGCATGCGGCGGCGGTGATCGTCTTGCCCGATCCGGTCGCTGACACGATCGTGCCCCTCGCCCCCTCCGGGGGCACAGGTGATCTTGCAGGGAATCCGACCCATTTGCGGAAACTTTTTTTCTGTTCGACTTGATGTTCTCGGAGCTGGATCAAAAGACTTCTCCCGGCTCGGGAAGGACTTGTCGGACAGAAGTGATCCGGTATCCACCACGCCCGTAGAGGCCGCCGTCTCTTCCGTGGACGGCCCAGGCTCTCGCAGCCGCTTCACCGGGTGATGCCGCCATCAGGTGGACGACGGGGGCAGGTATGTCCGGGCTGGGACTGCCGGCGGCGGGCCGCGCATCGATCCGGTAGACGCGGTGCCGCCAGATTTCCCCAGCCGTGCCACCTGACCGCTCGGCCCCGGCCACCCCTGTCACCAACCGCTGTAGACGCTGCGTTTGGTAGCGGATGGCACACGAGTCGCGGGAGGGCACGTACGCAGCCATTCGCCCCTTCTCCATAACACTGGCGATCCGCTCCCGCTGAGGGCCCCGAAACTCCGCGATGAACACCTCACTCACGTGATGCGGTTCGGACGGGACCGTCCTCGCCCTCCCGGCGCTTTCCCGAGCCAGGCATACCTGAGCGGCTACCCGACGGTGATCGAGTCCGGCAGCTTTCGCAACCACCCCGAGCCGGGCAAGCTCATGCGGAAGATACTCGTAGATCAACACGCCAACCGCTCCCCACCGGGTGTCCCTGAATTACGCCAATGCTACATGCTGCATCACAGAAAGAGGCAGACGCGCGAGACGCCCCGGAAAGCCCCAACACAAGATTCCTTCCGCCCTGATGGTCGTGGCACATCGGGGTACACGACCCGCATGGCACCGAAGACCGAACGCATCCAGTTCCTGCGGGCCGCGCGGCAGCTGCACCGCGTCCGCTCCTTCTACGCTGCGGGCGTCCTGCTGTGGGCGGCATCCGCCGCCTGGACCGGCTGGCAGGCACCAGGGAGTCGCCAGATGTGGGTGTCCGTCCTCCTCCTGGCCGTCTTCACCGCTCTCCTCGCCACCGCCGGCCTGTCCTTGCGGCGTCTCGCAGTCCCCCCGACCGGCCGCCCCGCGCATCATGCCGCTTCACGCAAGACTGCAAGTACCCGCCACGTCCACGCCTGAGAAACCATCAGCCTACCTGCGCAATCCGCCAGACCACATCGAAGTCATCGCCTATGCCCGCGAGGCGGTGTGATCGAGCACGCCGACCCGGCGCCAAACCCCGGAACCCGCAGAAGCCAACCGGAGAGACCCCCACACCCTCCCGTCTACTACTGCTCGGGCCGCAGGCCCGCAGGACTGCCCCGCGCAGCGGGGCCGGCCTTCGTGACGCGAAGCGTCACCCCGGTGACCGGAGCGCAGCGGAGGTCACCGCGAGAAAAGACCCAACCCCCCTCCCGTTCCGGGAGCGCAGCGGACGGAACGTCACCCGGGTTGCGCAGCAACCCGGGTGCGCTGACCGCGCAGCGGTCAGCCAGCGCTCCCGCGGAGCGGGAGCGCAACACCCGTGCGCAGCACGGGTGTTCGCTTGCACATCGCGCAGCGATGTGGTACCCGCTCCGCGGG
>NZ_JBIBVY010000039.1:0-25033 GCF_043080665.1 Streptomyces sp. NPDC014991 | reverse complement strand
TGGCGGTCGACTGGACCGGTGTGCTGCCCGCGGGCGCCGGTGAGACGCACGTGGACCTGCCGACGTATGCCTTCGAGCACCGGCACTACTGGCTGAAGCCGGCTCCGGCGGCGGACGCCGCCTCCCTCGGGCAGGCCCGCGCCGACCACCCCCTGCTCGGCGCGGTCGTCGGCCGGCCCGACTCCGGTGGGTTCATGACGACCTCGCGGTGGTCGTCGCGCTCGCAGCCCTGGTTGGCCGAGTACCTCGTCGGCGACGACGCCGTCCTGGTGCCGAACGCGGCACTGGTCGAACTGGCGGTCCGGCTCGGTGACGAGGCCGGGGTGCCGGTCGTGGCGGAACTGACCGTCGAGCGGCCCGTGGTTCTGCCGGCGCGCGGTGGCCGGGCCGTGCAGACCGTGGTGGGCGAGGCCGACGGCACCGGGCGGCGTACGGTCGAGGTCTACTCGCGTGCCGACGGCTCCGGACTGGACGACGTCTGGACGCGGCACGCGCACGGCACGCTGTCACCCGCCGCTCCCGAGGAGGACGACGACCGGCCGGCCGCCGGGCCCGGTGTCGAGGTGCGCCTCGACGAGGCCGCCGAGGGCGACGCCGACCGGTACGGCGTACACCCCACCCTGCTCGACGCGGCCGTGCGGACGGTGCTGCCCGCCGGCACCCTCGCCGTCACCTGGCGCGGGGTGAGGCTGCGCGCGTCGGGCGCGACCACCGTCACGGTGCGGTCGGCGGGGGAGGGCACCCGGCTGGATCTGACCGACCCGGCCGGGCGGCCCGTGCTGAGCGTCGACGCCGTGCTGTCCGAGCCGTTCGACCCGGCACGTGCCGGGCTCGCCGAGGCACTCACCCAGGACGCGCTGTTCCGCGTCGACTGGACGGAGCTGCCGCTTCCGGCGGGTGACGGGACGCCGTCCGTCGTCACCGTACGGACCGCGCGGGACGTCACCGCCGGTGCGGGCGACGCCGACGTCCTGCTGTACGCGGCCGACCGCGCGGGCGGCGATCCGCGGGCGGCGCTCGCCGCCGCGCTCGCCGTCCTCCAGGCCTGGCTGGCCGAGCCCGCTCTCGAGCGGACCCGGCTGGTCGTGGCGGCCGCAGGCGCCACCACGGACCTTGCCACGGCCGCCGTCCGAGGGCTGCTGCGCTCCGCCCAGTCCGAACACCCCGGCCGCATCGTGCTCGTCGAGGTCGACGGGCCCGGCGACGCCCGGGAAGCCGACGCGGCGGTCCGCGCCGCCCTCCCCGGCCTGCTGGCCTGCGGCGAACCGCTGATACGGATACGGGCCACGGAGGCGTGGGAAACTCCGGTGGCTTCGGGTACTTCGGGTACTTCGGGGGCTTCTGGCGCCGCGGGGGCCGAGGTGCCCAGGCTGGTGCGGGCCGACGTGCCGGCGGGGGAGGGCGACGTTCCGCGGCCGGGCCGCGCGCTCGATCCGGACGGAACCGTCCTGGTCACCGGCGGCACCGGCACGCTGGGCGCGCTGACCGCGCGGCACCTGGTCACCGGCCACGGCGTCCGCCATCTGCTCCTGCTCAGCCGTCGCGGACCCGCTGCCGACGGCGCCGCCGCGCTGTCCGAGGAGCTGACCGCGCTCGGTGCCACCGTCACGCTCGCCGCCTGCGACACCGCCGACCGGGCCCAGCTCGCGGCCGTCCTGGACGCGGTGCCCGCCGCACACCCGCTGACCGCCGTCCTGCACACCGCCGGTGTCCTGGACGACGGCGTGGTCACCGCGCTCACCCCGGAGCGGCTCGACACCGTACTGCGGCCGAAGCTGGACGCGGCCCTGCTGCTGGACGAGCTGACGCGGGACCGCGACCTCGCGGCGTTCGTGCTGTTCTCCTCGGCCGCCAACGTGTTCGGCAACCCCGGACAGGCCAACTACGCCGCCGCCAACGCCTGTCTGGACGCGCTCGCCGGGCACCGCCGTGAACAGGGGCTGCCCGGCGTCTCGCTCGCCTGGGGCCACTGGGAGCGGGCCAGCGGCATGACCCGGCATCTCGGCGCTGCCGACCTGAACCGCAACCGGCGCCTCGGCATGGCCGCGCTGTCCGAGGCCGAGGGCATGGCCCTGCTGGACCTCGCCCTGCGCCCCGGCACCGGGCTGCCCGCGGCCCTGGTGGCCGCGAAGCTGGACCTGCCCGCCCTGCGCGCGGCAGCCCGTACCGCGCCCGTGGCGCCCCTGCTGCGGGGCCTCGCCCCCGCGCCGCGCTCACTGGCCCGCGCCGCCGGTACCGCGGACCAGGGCAGCCTGCGTGACCGCGTCGGCCGGCTGGACCCGGGCGCCCAGCAGGCACTGCTGCTGGACCTGGTCCGGCGCAACGCCGCCGACGTGCTGGGCCACGGCACCGCCGACGCCGTCCGCGCCGACCGGGCCTTCAAGGACGCCGGGTTCGACTCGCTGACCGCGGTGGAGCTGCGCAACCGGCTGGCGACCGCCACCGGTCTCACCCTGCCCTCGGCCGTCGTCTTCGACTACCCGAAGCCCACGGCGCTGGCCGAGCATCTGCGGGCCCGGCTCGCCGGTGACGGCACGGTCGCCGCGCCCGCCGGACCGGCGCCCGCCACGGGCCCGGCCGCGCCCGACGAGCCGATCGCGATCGTCGCGATGGCCTGCCGCTTCCCCGCCGGGGTGCACAGCCCCGAGGACCTGTGGCGGGTCGTGGCCGACGGAGTCGACGCCGTCACCGAGTTCCCCGACGACCGCGGCTGGGACATCGACCGGCTCTACGACACCGATCCCGACAAGGCCGGCACGACCTACGTGCGGCACGGCGCGTTCCTCGACGACGCGCCCGGCTTCGACGCCGCGTTCTTCGGCATCTCCCCGAACGAGGCCCTCGCGATGGACCCGCAGCAGCGGCTGCTGCTGGAGACGTCCTGGGAGGCGTTCGAGCGCGCCGCGATCGATCCGACCGGGCTCGGCGGCCGGGACATCGGGGTCTTCGTCGGCGTCAACAGCCACGACTACACCGTACGGATGCACCACTCGGCCGACGCCGAGGGTTTCCGTCTCACGGGCGGCTCCGGCAGCGTCGTGTCCGGCCGCGTCGCCTACCACTTCGGGTTCGAGGGCCCGGCCGTCACCATCGACACCGCCTGTTCCTCCTCCCTGGTCGCCCTGCACCTGGCGGCCCAGGCGCTGCGCAACGGCGAGTGCTCCATGGCGCTCGCCGGCGGTGTCATGGTGATGGGCAACGTCGAGACGTTCGTCGAGTTCTCCAGGCAGCGGGGTCTGGCCCCGGACGGCCGGTGCAAGGCGTTCGCGGACGGCGCGGACGGCACCGGCTGGTCCGAGGGTGCGGGCGTGCTCCTGGTCGAGCGGCTGTCCGACGCACAGCGGCAGGGCCACCGGGTGCTGGCGGTGCTGCGGGGCAGCGCGGTCAATCAGGACGGCGCCTCCAACGGGCTCACGGCCCCGAACGGGCCGTCGCAGCAGCGTGTGATCCGCAAGGCGCTGGCGAACGCCGGTCTCTCGGTGTCCGAGGTGGACGCCGTGGAGGCGCACGGCACGGGCACGGTCCTCGGTGACCCGATCGAGGCGCAGGCGCTGCTCGCCACCTACGGGCAGGACCGCGAGGAGCCGCTGTGGATCGGGTCGGTGAAGTCCAACCTCGGCCACACCCAGGCGGCGGCCGGTGTCGCCGGCGTCATCAAGATGGTCATGGCGATGCGGCACGGGCTGCTGCCCCGCACCCTGCACGTCGACCAGCCGTCCCGCCACGTGGACTGGTCGGCGGGCGCGGTGGAGGTCCTCACCGAGGCCCGGGCGTGGCCGGAGACCGGCCGCCCGCGCCGCGCCGGCGTCTCCGCCTTCGGCATCGGCGGCACCAACGCCCACCTGGTCCTGGAACAGGCACCCGCACCGGCCGGGCTCCCGGCGGACGGCGCCGCGCCGGCACCGGCGGACAACGCGGCTCAGGCACCGGCGGACCGCGCCGCGCCGACACCGGCGGACCGCGCCGCGCCGACACCGGCGGACCGCGCCGCGCCGACACCGGCGGACCGCGCCGCGCCCGCACCGGCCGACTCCGAGGACGCGGCGGCGCCGGCCGAGGAGGCGGACGCAACGGCCGACGGTCCCCTCCTCTTCCCGGTCTCCGCCCGCACCCCCGCGGGTCTGCGTGGACAGGCAGGCCGGCTCGCGGACTGGGTGGCGGACCGGACCGGGACGCCGCCCGGCGCCACGGCCCATGCGCTCGCCACCACCCGAGCGCACCTCGACCACCGCGCCGTCGTCCTGGCGGCCGACCGGCAGCAGCTCGTCGCCGCCCTGCGCGCGCTCGCCGCCGGCACCGCCGGCACGGACACCGTCACCGGCGGCCCGGCCGACGGCGAACTCGCCTTCCTGTTCACCGGTCAGGGCAGCCAGTGGCCCGGCATGGGCCGCGAACTCGCCGCCGCACAGCCGGTGTTCCGCGACGCATTCGATGCCGCCTGCGCCGCCGTGGAACGGCACCTCGACGGACTCGCCCATCCCCTTAAGGACGTGGTGTTCGCCGAGCCCGGCACCGAACAGGCCGCCCTGCTCGACCAGACCCTCTACACCCAGGCCGCGCTGTTCGCACTGGAGACCGCGCTGTTCCGGCTGTTCGCCTCCTGGGGCGTACGGCCCGGCCTGCTCGCCGGCCACTCGGTCGGTGAGATCGCCGCGGCCCACGCGGCCGGCATCCTGGACCTGGCGGACGCCGGTGAACTCGTCGCCGCCCGCGGCCGGTTGATGCAGGCCCTGCCCGAGGGCGGGGCGATGATCGCCGTCGAGGCCACCGAGGCCGAGGTGGCGCCGCTGCTCGCCCGGACACCCGGCGTCGTCGGGATCTCGGCGGTCAACGGGCCGCGGGCACTGGTCCTGTCCGGCGCCGAGGACGCCGTCCTGGCCGTCGCCGGACGCCTCGCCCAGGACGGCCACCGCACCCGGCGGCTGTCCGTCAGCCACGCCTTCCACTCCGCGCTGATGGAGCCGATGCTCGACGAGCTGCGCGCCGTGGCCGCCCGGCTCCGCTACCGGCCGGGCACCGTGCCGATCGTCTCCACGCTCACCGGCGCACTCGCCACGGACGGGCTGCTCGCCACCCCCGACTACTGGGTGGACCAGGCCCGGCACGCCGTGCGGTTCACCGACGCCGTCACGACCCTGCGCGACCAGGGCGCCGTGACCCACCTCGAACTGGGTCCCGGCGGAGTCCTCAGCGCCATGGTCCTCGGCACGCTCGGACCGGACACCCGGGGCTGTGTCACCACGCTGCGCCGGGACACCCCCGAGGACACCGCCGTCCGTACCGCGCTCGCCGAACTGCACGTACGGGGCGTGCCGGTCGACTGGACCGCCCTCCTCGGCCGTCCCGGGCCGGCCGTCGGCCCCGACCTGCCCACCTACGCCTTCCAGCACCAGCGGTACTGGGTGGAGGGCGACGCCGCCGCCGACGCAGAGGCGCTCGGCGCCCGGGCCGCCGGCCACCCGCTGCTGGGCGGGGTCGTGGAAATCCCCGGCACCCACGGTGGCACCGGCGTCGTCCTCACCGGGCGGCTGTCCGGACATGGCCCCGGCCGCCTCCCCGGCCCGCACGCCGACGGGGACACCACCGTCGCGGCCGCCGTCCTGCTGGACCTGCTGGTCCGGGCCTGCGACGAGGCCGGCGGCGGCACCGCCGAGCGGATCACCGTCGACGCACCCCTCGTCGCCCCCGCGTACGGGCACCTCCAGCTGCGCGCATTCGTGGACGCCCCCGGCCCCGACGGCCGGCGCGGCGTCACCGTGCACAGCCGCCCGGCCGGCCAGGAGGGCGAACCGTGGCTGCGGCACGCCCACGCCACCCTGGTGCCCGGCGTCCCGCAGCACGCGTTCGACCTGCGTACCTGGCCCGCAGAGCCCGCCGAGGTCAGCGCCCTGCCCGGGGTGCGCGGCCTGTGGCGGCAGCCCGGCGAGGTTCTCGCCGACATCGCTCTGCCATCCGAACTCGTCGACGAAGCAGCGGACTTCACGCTGCACCCCGTGCTCGTGGACACGGCCCTGCGGCTCGTGGCCGAGGCCGCCCATGGTGACGCGGACGCCTGCTCTCCGGCCGGGTGCGCCGCCCTCGCCGTGTACGCGGTGGGCGCCACCGAGCTGCGGGTGCGCGTCACCCCCGCCGACGACGGCGGGCACCTGGTGGAGCTGGCCGACCCCGACGGCCGGCCCGTGGCCCTGCTCGGCCCCGTGACGTTCACCCCCACCAGGGACACCGACAACACCGACGACACCGACAACACCGAGGACACCGACAACACCGAGGACACCGACAACACCGAGGACACCGACAACACCGAGGACACCGACAACACCGAGAACTGTGTCCCGGACGCCCTCACGGACTCCGAGGCGGACACCGCGCCCGCCCCGGCCGGGACCCTGGGCACCGCCCCCGCCCGGCGTGTCATCCGCCGCGAACCCGACGCCGACGGCGACGGGCCGGCCGCCCGGCTGGCCGGTCTCGCCGCCGCGGAACAGCGTCGTGTCCTGCTGGACCTCGTCCGGGAGAGCGCCGCCGTCGTGCTCGGCCACCGGGACACGGACGGCTTCGACGAGGGACAGCCGTTCAAGAACCTCGGTTTCGACTCGCTCACCGCGGTCAAACTCCGCAACCGGCTGCACGACTTCACCGGCGTCAGCCTGCCCAGCAGCCTCGTCTTCGACCACCCGACCCCGGCCCTGCTCGCCGACCACCTGCGCGGCGAACTCCTCGGCACCCGCCCCGAGCCGGCCGCCGTCACCCGCCGCGGCGCGGCGGACCCGGACGAGCCCATCGCCATCATCGCCATGAGCAGCCGGCTGCCCGGCGGCGTCAACAGCCCCGAGGACCTCTGGCAGCTCGTCATGGACCGGCGTGACGCCATCTCCGCCTTCCCCGCCGACCGGGACTGGGACATCGACCGGCTCTACCACCCCGACCCGGCCCATCCCGGCACCAGCTACACCCGCGCCGGCGGCTTCCTGCACGACGCCGCCCGGTTCGACGCCCAGCTCTTCGGCATATCGCCGCGTGAGGCGCTGGCGATGGACCCGCAGCAGCGGCTGCTGCTGGAGACCTCCTGGGAGGCCATGGAGCGGGCCGGCATCGACCCCCTGTCCACCCGCGGCCAGGACGTCGGCGTGTTCACCGGCATCGTCCACCACGACTACGTCACCCGGTTGCGCCAGGTGCCCGAGGACGTCCACGGCTACGTCATGACGGGCACGGCGTCCAGCGTGGCCTCGGGCCGGGTGTCGTACGTGTTCGGCTTCGAGGGTCCCGCGGTGACCGTGGACACGGCCTGTTCCTCCTCCCTGGTCGCCATGCACCTGGCCGCCCAGGCCCTGCGCAACGGCGAGTGCTCCCTCGCCCTCGCCGGTGGCGCCACCGTCATGGCCAGCCCGGACGCCTTCCTCGAGTTCTCCCGCCAGCGCGGCCTGTCCGCCGACGGCCGCTGCAAGGCCTACTCCGCCACTGCCGACGGCACCGGCTGGGCCGAGGGCGTCGGCGTGGTGCTCCTGGAGCGGCTGTCGGAGGCCCGCCGCAACGGGCACCGGGTGCTGGCGGTGCTGCGCGGCAGCGCGGTCAACCAGGACGGTGCGTCCAACGGTCTCACCGCCCCGAACGGCCCCTCGCAGCAGCGGGTGATCCGCGGCGCCCTGGCCGCGGCCGGGCTCGGGCCCGCCGACGTGGACGTGGTCGAGGGCCACGGCACGGGCACGACCCTGGGCGACCCGATCGAGGTCCAGGCCCTGCTCGCCACCTACGGCCAGGGCCGCGAACAGCCCTTGTGGCTGGGTTCGTTGAAGTCGAACATCGGGCACACGCAGGCCGCCGCCGGAGTCGCCGGCGTGATCAAGATGGTGGAGGCGCTGCGGCACGGCGTCCTGCCCCCGACCCTGAACGTCACGGAGCCCACCCCGCAGGTGGACTGGTCGGCGGGCGCTGTCGAACTGCTCACCGAGGCCCGCGAATGGACCCGCGACGGCCGGCCGCGCCGGGCCGCGGTGTCCTCGTTCGGGGCGAGCGGCACCAACGCGCACGTCATCCTGGAGGAGGCGCCCGACACCGGTCCGGTGCCCCGGCCGGAGGTGCCCGCCGGCGTCGTTCCGCTGGTGGTGTCGGCCCGCAGCGCGGCCTCGCTCGCGGCCCAGGCCGGGCGCCTGGCGGCGTTCGCCACGGGCACCGACGCGGCCCCGGCCGAGGTCGCGGGGGCGCTCGTCGCCCGGCGGGCCCTGCTGTCCGAGCGGGCCGTGGTCGTCGCCGGTTCCCGTGACGAGGCGGTGGCCGGGCTGGGCGCGCTGGCCCGCGGCGAGAGCAGCCCCCTCGTCGTCAGCGGAACCGTCGCCGGCTCCGGCGGCCCCGGCAGGGCCGTACTGGTCTTCCCCGGTCAGGGTTCGCAGTGGCTGGGCATGGGCCGGGAACTACTCGACTCCTCACCGGTGTTCGCCGAGCGGGTCGAGGAGTGTGCCCGCGCTCTGGAACCCTGGGTGGACTGGGACTTGACGGCCGTGCTGCGCGGCGAGACCGACCTGCTGGCGCGCGTCGACGTCGTACAGCCCGCGAGCTTCGCCGTGAACGTGGCGCTGGCTGCTGTGTGGGCGTCGGTGGGTGTCGTGCCGGACGCGGTGGTGGGGCATTCGCAGGGTGAGATCGCGGCTGCGTGTGTGGCGGGTGCGTTGTCGTTGGAGGATGCGGCGCGGATCGTCGCGGTGCGCAGTCAGGTGATCGCGGGGGAGCTGGCCGGGCGGGGTGGTATGGCCTCGGTGGCCCTGTCCGAGGCGGAAGCGGTTGTCCGTATCGCGCCCTGGGACGGGCGGGTCGAGGTCGCCGCCGTCAACGGCCCCTCGTCGGTGGTGATCGCCGGTGACGCGGAAGCCCTCGACGAGGCGCTGGCCGCGCTGGAGGCCGAGGGTGTGCGGGTGCGCCGGGTCGCGGTGGACTACGCCTCCCATACCCGTCATGTCGAGGCGATCGAGGGGTCGTTGGCGCAGGCGTTCGCGGAGGTCCGCAGTCAGGCGCCGGTGGTGCCGTTCTTCTCGACGGTGACCGGTGAGTGGGTGCGTGAGGCGGGTGTTCTGGACGGTGGTTACTGGTACCGCAACCTGCGGAGCCAGGTGCGTTTCGGACCGGCGATCGCCTCCCTCCTCGCCGAGGGTCACACGGTGTTCGTCGAGTCCAGCGCCCACCCCGTCCTCCTCCAGCCGGTCAACGAGATCTTCGACGAGGCCGCCGACGACAACGTCCGCCTCCGTGCCGTCGCCGCCGGGTCCCTGCGGCGCGAAGAGGGCGGCCTGCGGAGGCTGTTGGCGTCGATGGCCGAGCTGTTCGTCAGGGGCGTGGCGGTCGACTGGACCGGGGTGCTGCCCGACGGTGCCGAGGCCGCCGACGTCGAGCTGCCGACGTACGCCTTCGACCGGCAGCACTTCTGGCTGCGCGAGGCGGAGACCACCACGGACGCCCCGACGGCCGAGGGCGCCGAGACCGACTTCTGGTCCGCCGTCGAACAGGCCGACACCGACTCCCTCGCCGAACTGCTCGACCTGGCCGAGGCCGACCAGCGTGACGCGCTGCGCACGGTCGTCCCGGTACTGGCCGACTGGCGCGGCCGGCGGCGTGAGCGGTCGGCGGCGGAGAAGCTGCGCTACCACGTCACCTGGAGGCCCGTCGACCAGGAGGGCGCCGGTGTCCCGGCCGGCACCTGGCTGGCCGTCGTGCCGGCGGCGGCGCGTACCGGCTCGGTGCCGGCCGAGCTGCTGCGGGAACTCACCGAGCAGGGACTGGACGTCGTCCCGCTGGAGGTCGCCGTGGCCGATGCCACCCGCGACCGGCTCGCCGAGCGTGTGTCAGCCGTCCTCGCCGAGCATCCCGTGGCCGGTGTCCTGTCACTGCTCGCCCTCGACCCGGCCGGCGAGGAGGAAGAGGACGGCCAGGTCGGCCCCCAGGACCCGCTTCCGCTGACGGCGGCCACCGTCGCGCTGGTCCAGGCCCTGGGCGACACCGGGGTCACCCGGCCGCTGTGGTGCCTGACCCGCGGCGCGGTCAACACGGGCATCCAGGACACCGTCACCGCACCGGCCCAGGCGGCCGTCTGGGGCATCGGCCGGGCCGCCGCCCTGGAACGCGGCGACCGCTGGGGCGGGCTGATCGACCTGCCCGCCACCCCCGACAGCCGGACCGTCCGGCATCTGCTCGGCGCGCTCAACGCCGCAGGCGACGACGACCAGCTGGCCGTACGCAGGTCCGGTGTGCACACCCGCAGGCTGCTGCGCAAGACCGCCCCCGACCCGGCCGCCGGCTCCGGCTGGCAGCCCCGTGGCACCGTCCTGGTGACCGGCGGCGCCGAGGGTCTCGGCCGGCACGCCGCCCTGTGGCTCGCCCGCTCCGGTGCCCGCCGGCTCCTCGTCACCACCGCCGCCGCCCCCGGGGACGCCGTCGCCGCACTCCGCGCCGAGGTGACCGCGCTCGGCACCGGCACCACCGTCGGGGCGTGCGCCGACACCGACCGGGCCGCCATCGACCGCCTGCTCGCCGAGACCCCCGGCGACCAGCCGCTCACCGCCGTCGTGCACACCGCCGACATCGCCCGCACCAGCACCGTGGACGACACCGGCGTACCCGAACTCACCGAGGTGTTCGCCGCCAAGGTGGACACCGCCCGATGGCTCGCCGGACGGTTCGCGGACACCCCGCTCGACGCGTTCGTCGTGTTCTCCTCCATCGCCGGCATCTGGGGCGGCGGCGGGCAGGGCCCGTCCGGCGCGGCCAACGCCGTCCTCGACGCCCTCGTGGAATGGCGCCGCGGCCACGGCCACCCCGCCACCGCGATCGCCTGGGGCGCCCTCGACGAGGTCGGCGTCGGCATGGACGAGGACACCCTCACCCAGCTGCGCCGGCGCGGTGTCCTGCCCATGGCCCCGCACATCGCCGTCACCGCCTTCGAGCAGGCCGTCCAGGCCCAGGAGAAGGCCGTCACCGTGGCCGACATGGACTGGGACGCCTTCATCCCGGCGTTCACCTCGGTCCGGCCCAGCCCGCTCTTCGCCGACCTGTCCGAGGCACAGGCCGCCCTGCGGGCCACCCAGCCGGACACCGACGACGGAGACACCACCGCCGGCCTCGTGGAGTCCCTCCGCGACGTCCCCGAGGCCGATCAGAACCGCCTCCTGCTCCGGCTGGTCTGCGGACACGCCGCCACCGTCCTCGGACACAGCGGCGCCGAGAGCATCGGCGCCCTCCAGGCCTTCCAGGAGGTCGGCTTCGACTCGCTCGCCGCCGTCAACCTGCGCAACAGCCTCCACGTGGCGACCGGCCTGCGGCTGCCCGCCACCCTCATCTTCGACTACCCCACGCCGGACGCCCTCGTCGGCTATCTCCGCTCCGAACTGCTGCGGGACGCCGACGACGGGCTCGACGGGCGGGAGGACGACCTCAGGCGAGCCCTCGCCTCCGTCCCCCTCGCCCGGTTCAGGGAAGCCGGCGTCCTGGACACCCTGCTCGGCCTCGTGGACACCGAGGACGCTCCCGCGTCCGAAACGGCGGAACCGGCCGAGGACGACGAGACCCTGATCGACGCCATGGACGTTGCCGACCTCGTGCAGCGTGCTCTGGGCAGGACGAGCTGACCCCATGACAGCGGACGTACCACGGAGGACGGATATGTCGGGCCCGGACGACCAGATCGTCAACGCGCTGCGCGCCTCCCTCAAGGAGAACGCGCGGCTGCAGCAGGAGAACAGCAAACTCGCGGCGGCCGCTGCCGAGCCCATCGCCATCGTCTCCATGGCCTGCCGGTACGCGGGGGGCATCCGCACCCCCGAGGACCTGTGGCGGGTGGTGACCGACGGCACCGACGTCTACACCGCGTTCCCCGAGGACCGCGGCTGGGACCTGGAGGGCCTCTACCACCCCGACCCGGACAACCCCGGCACGACGTACGTCCGCGAAGGCGCCTTCCTCCACGAGGCCGCCGAGTTCGACGCCGCCTTCTTCGGCATCTCCCCGCGCGAGGCCCTCGCCATGGACCCGCAGCAGCGCCAGCTGCTCGAGGTCACCTGGGAGACCTTCGAACGGGCCGGCATCGACCCGCACTCCGTGCGCGGCAGCGACATCGGCGTCTTCGCCGGCATCGTCCACCAGGACTACGCCCCCGACCTCAGCGGCCACGAGGGCTTCCTCAGCCTGGAACGGGCCCTGGGCACCGCGGGCGGTGTCGCCTCCGGCCGCGTCGCCTACACCCTCGGCCTGGAGGGGCCCGCGGTCACCGTCGACACGATGTGCTCGTCCTCTCTCGTCGCCATCCACCTCGCCAGCCAGGCGCTGCGCCGCGGCGAGTGCTCCATGGCGCTCGCCGGCGGCTCCACCGTGATGGCCACCCCCGGCGGCTTCGTCGGCTTCGCCCGCCAGCGCGGTCTCGCCTTCGACGGCCGCTGCAAGTCCTACGCCGCCGCCGCCGACGGCTCCGGCTGGGCCGAGGGCGTCGGTGTCGTCCTCCTCGAGACGCTGTCGCAGGCCCGGGAGCGCGGCCACCGCGTCCTCGCCGTCGTCCGCGGCTCGGCCGTCAACCAGGACGGCGCCTCCAACGGCCTGACCGCCCCCAACGGCCCCTCCCAGCAGCGCGTCATCCGCAAGGCGCTGAGCAGCGCCGGGCTGAGCACCTCCGACATCGACATGGTGGACGGCCACGGCACCGGCACCGTCCTCGGCGACCCCATCGAAGCGCAGGCGATCCTCGCCACCTACGGCCAGGACCGCCCCGCCGGACAGCCGCTGCGGCTGGGCTCCGTGAAGTCGGTCATCGGCCACACCCAGGCCGCCTCCGGCATCGCCGGCGTCATCAACATGGTGCAGGCCATGCGCCACGGCCTGATGCCGGCCAGCCGGCACATCGACGCCCCCACCCCGCAGGTCGACTGGTCGTCCGGTGCCGTGGAACTGCTCACCGAGGCGCAGCAGTGGCCCGAGACCGACCGGCCGCGCCGCGCCGGCGTCTCCGCGTTCGGCGCCAGCGGCACCAACGCCCACCTCATCCTGGAACAGGCCCCCGAGGAGGACGCGCCGGCCGCCGCCGTCACCCCGGGCGGTGCCGTGCCGCTGGTGGTGTCGGCGGCCTCCGCCGCGTCGCTCACCGGCCAGGCCGGCCGCCTCGCCGCCTTCCTGGACGGCACGGACACCCCCCTGGCGGACATCGCGGGCACCCTCGCCACCCGGCGCGCGGTGCTCGGCGAACGCGCCGTCGTCGTCGCGGAGACCCGCGACGAGGCACTGGCCGCGCTGACCGCCCTCGCCCGCGACGAGCAGGCCCCCGGAACGGTCCGGGGTACCGCGGGCGCCGCCGGGGCCGGCAAGACCGTCCTGGTCTTCCCCGGCCAGGGCACCCAGTGGATCGGCATGGGCCGTGAACTCCTCGACACCTCCCCGGTGTTCGCCGAGCGGATCGAGGAGTGCGCCCGGGCCCTGGACCGCTGGGTGGACTGGGACCTGAAGGCCGTGCTGCGCGGCGACGCCGACAGCGGCCTGCTGACCCGCGTGGACGTGGTGCAGCCCGCGAGCTTCGCCGTCATGGTCGGCCTGGCCGCCGTCTGGGCGTCCGTGGGCGTCGTACCGGACGCGGTGGTGGGCCACTCGCAGGGCGAGATCGCCGCCGCCTGCGTCGCCGGCGCCCTCACGCTGGACGAGGCCGCCCGCATCGTCGCCGTCCGCAGCCAGGTCATCCGCGGCCGGCTCGCCGGACTGGGCGGCATGGCCTCCGTCGCGCTCACCGAGGACGACGTCACCGCCCGGCTGGAGCGGTGGGCCGGCCGGGTCGAGGTGGCCGCCGTCAACGGGCCGGCCTCCGTCGTGATCGCCGGTGACGCCGAGGCCCTCGACGAGGTCCTGGACACCCTGGAGGACCAGGGCGTACGGGTACGGCGCATCGCCGTGGACTACGCCTCGCACAGCCGGCACGTCCAGACAGTGCAGGAAGCCCTCACCGAGGCCTTCGCGGACATCCGCGGCCAGGCCCCCGCCATCCCGTTCCTGTCCACCGTCACCGGCGAGTGGGTCCGCGACGCGGGCGTCCTGGACGGCGGCTACTGGTACCGCAACCTGCGCCGGCAGGTCCGTTTCGGCCCCGCCGTCGCCACCCTCCTCGCCGAGGGCCACACGGTGTTCGTCGAGTCCAGCGCCCACCCCGTCCTCGTCCAGCCGGTCACCGAGATCGCCGACGCCGCCGACGCCGTGGTCACCGGCTCCCTGCGCCGTGACGACGGCGGCCTGCGCCGCCTGCTCACCTCGATGGCCGAGGTCTTCGCCGGCGGCGTCGCCGTCGACTGGAAGGGCGTCCTGCCCGAAGGCGCCCGCACCGCCCACGTCGACCTGCCGACGTACGCCTTCGACCGCCGCCGCTACTGGATCCAGCTCACCCCCGACGGCGGCGACGCCGCCTCCCTCGGCGTGACCGGCACCGACCATCCGCTGCTCGGCGCGATGGTGCCGCTGCCGCAGACCGACGGACTCGTCCTCACCTCCCGGCTCTCCCTGCGCACCCACCCCTGGCTGGCCGACCACGCCATGCAGGGCGTCGTCATCGTCCCGGGCACCGTCTACGTCGACCTGGCGGTGCGCGCCGGCGACGAGTTCGGCTGCGGCACCCTGGAGGAACTCGTCATCGAGGCGCCACTGGTGCTGCCCGAGCAGGGCGGCGTCCGCGTCCAGGTCGCCGTCGGCGGCCCCACCACGAACGGCGCGCGCACCGTCGACGTGTACTCGCTGCGCGAGGACGCCGGCGAGGACGGGCACGGCGAGTGGACCCGGCACGCCACCGGCCTGCTCTCCAGCGCGCCCGCCCGGTTCACGGCGCCCGCCGCCGACTTCACCGCCTGGCCGCCGCCCGGCGCCGAACCCGTCGCCCTCGA
This sequence comes from Streptomyces sp. NPDC014991, assembly GCF_043080665.1. NCBI lineage: Bacteria > Bacillati > Actinomycetota > Actinomycetes > Kitasatosporales > Streptomycetaceae > Streptomyces > Streptomyces sp. NPDC014991. The sequence goes on along the minus strand of NZ_JBIBVY010000039.1, from coordinate 10,145 downwards.
CGACTTCTACACCGACCTCGTCGCCCGCGGCTACGCCTACGGCCCCGCCTTCCAGGGACTGCGCGGCGTGTGGCGGCGCGGCGAGGAACTCTTCGCCGAGGCGGCCCTGCCGCAGGACCACCGGGAGAACGCCGACAAGTTCGCCATCCACCCGGCGCTCCTCGACGCCGCCCTGCACACCAACGCCTTCGCCGACCCGGACGACGACCGCAACGTCCTGCCGTTCGCCTGGAACGGCCTCGTCCTGCACGCCGAGGGCGCCTCCGCCCTGCGGGTGAGGGTGGCGCCCGCCGGACCCGACGCCCTGTCGTTCCAGGCCGCCGACGAGACCGGCGACCTGGTGCTCACCATGGACTCCCTGGTGTCCCTGCCGGTCTCCGCCGAACAGCTCGGCGCCGCGGCCGGCGGGAACCAGGACGCCCTGTTCGCCGTCGACTGGGTGCCGCTGCCCGCCGCCGAGGGCGTCACCGCCGCGCCCACCTGGGTGCCGGCCGCCGACGCCGACGCCGTGCGCGCCCTGGCCGACCGCGAGAGCGTGCCCGCCGCGGCGATCCTGGACGCCTGCAGCGACGGCGCCGACGCCCAGACCCTGACCTGCCGCGTCCTGGAGGTCCTCCAGGCCTGGCTGACCACGCCCGGCCTCGAAGCGGCCCGCCTGGTGGTCGCCACCCGGGGAGCGGTGCCCGCCGGCGGCGACGCCACCGTCACCGACCCGGCCGGCGCGGCCGTGTGGGGCCTCGTCCGCGCCGCCCAGGCCGAGAACCCCGACCGGGTGGTCCTGGCCGACCTGGACCCGGCCACCGCCACCGGGGCCGGCCCCGTCCTCGCGCGGCTCCTCGCCACCGGCGAACCGCAGCTCGCCGTCCGCGGCACCACCCTGTCGGCACCCCGTCTGGTCCGCGCGGACCAGACGGACACCACCACCGCCGGCCCCGCCGGTGCGACGGACACCGCCACCGACGCCGCGGCCCCCGCCGCCGGGCCCGCGCCCGCGTTCGACCCCGACGGCACCGTCCTGATCACCGGCGGTACCGGCTCGCTCGGCGCGCTCGTCGCCCGGCACCTGGTCCAGCGGCACGGCGTGCGCCACCTGGTGCTGGCCGGCCGGCGCGGCCCCGACGCCGCCGGTGCCGCCGGCCTGACGGCCGATCTGACCGGCCTCGGCGCGGACGTCTCCGTCGTCGCCTGCGACGTCTCCGACCGGGACGCCGTCGCCGCGCTGCTGCGCGACCTGCCGGCCGAGCACCCGCTGACCGCTCTGGTGCATCTCGCCGGCATCCTCGACGACGGCGTGATCAGCGCGCTCACCGAGGAACGGATCGCCGGGGTCTTCGCCCCCAAGGCCACCGCCGTACGGCACCTGGACGAGCTGACCCGGGAACTCGCGCCCGCCCTGCGCTCGTTCGTGGTGTTCTCCTCCGCCGCCGCCCTCCTCGGCTCCGCCGGCCAGGGCAACTACGCGGCTGCCAACGCCTTCCTGGACGCCCTCATGGCCCACCGCCGCGCGGCCGGGCTGCCCGGCGTCTCCCTGGCCTGGGGCCTGTGGGAGCAGAGCGCCGGCCTCACGGCGCACCTCAGCGAGACCGACCAGGCCCGCATGAGCCGCGGCGGCGTCCTCGCGCTCACCGCCGACGAGGGGCTCGCCCTCCTCGACACCGGCCTGCACACCGACCGGGCCCTGCTCGTCCCCATCAAGCTGGACCTGCGCGCGCTGCGCTCCGACGCGGCCTCCGGCGGCACCGTGCCGCACCTGCTGCGCGGCCTGGTCCGCGCGGGCCGGCGCTCCGCGCGGGCCGCCGCCGGCGACGGCAGCGCTCTCCTGCGCCGCCTCGCCCCTCTCGCCGAGGCCGAGCAGGAAGCCGTCCTGCTGGGCGTCATCCAGGCCGAGGCCACCGCCGTCCTGGGCTTCAGCGGTCCCGAACTCGCCCAGGGCACCCGCGGGTTCGGCGACATCGGGTTCGACTCGCTCACCGCGATCGAACTGCGCAACCGGCTGTCCGCCGCCACCGGCGTCAAGCTGCCCGCCACGCTCATCTTCGACTACCCCACCCCGGTGGCGCTCGCCCGCCACCTGCGCGAGGAACTGGGCGAGAGCGCGGCCGGCGCCGCCGCCCCCACGGTCGTCGCCACCGACCCCGACGAGCCCATCGCCATCGTTGGCATGGCCTGCCGGCTGCCGGGCGGTGTCACCGACCCGGCCGGCCTGTGGCGGCTGGTCCTCGACCGCCGCGAGGGCATGACCGGCTTCCCCGACGACCGCGGCTGGAACCTGGACGAGCTGTTCGACGCCGACCCCGACAAGGCCGGCACCTCCTACGTCCACAAGAGCGGGTTCCTCCAGGGTGCCGCCGACTTCGACGCCGACTTCTTCGGCATCTCCCCCCGTGAGGCGCTGGCCATGGACCCCCAGCAGCGGCTGCTGCTGGAGGCGACCTGGGAGGCCCTGGAGAACGCCGGCATCGACCCCGGCTCCACCCGCGGCGCCGACATCGGCGTCTTCTCCGGCGTCTCCATCCACGACTACCTGGAGTCCCTCAGCAACATGCCCCCCGAGCTGGAGGGCTACGTCACCACCGCGACCGCGGGCAGCGTCGCCTCGGGCCGGGTGTCGTACGTCTTCGGCTTCGAGGGTCCCGCGGTCACCGTCGACACCGCCTGTTCCTCCTCGCTCGTCGCCATGCACCTGGCGGCCCAGGCGCTGCGGCAGGGCGAGTGCTCGCTGGCGCTGGCCGGCGGCGTCGCCGTGATGGGCTCACCGATCGGCGTGCTCGGCATGTCCCGTCAGCGCGGCCTCGCCGCGGACGGCCGGGTCAAGGCGTTCTCCGCGGGCGCCGACGGCACCGTCCTGTCCGAGGGCGTGGGCATCGTCGTCCTGGAACGCCTGTCGGAGGCCCGCCGCAAGGGGCACCAGGTGCTGGCGGTGCTGCGCGGCAGCGCGGTCAACCAGGACGGCGCGTCCAACGGCCTCACCGCCCCGAACGGCCCCTCTCAGCAACGTGTCATCCGCAGGGCGCTGGCGGCCGCCGGACTGGCCGCCCGGGACGTGGACGCCGTGGAGGCGCACGGCACCGGCACGGCGCTCGGCGACCCGATCGAGGCGCAGGCCCTGCTCGCCACCTACGGCCGGGACCGTGAACAGCCGCTGTGGCTGGGCTCGTTGAAGTCCAACATCGGGCACACGCAGGCCGCCGCCGGTGTCGCCGGGGTCATCAAGATGGTGGAGGCGCTGCGCCACGGCGTCCTGCCGCCCACCCTCAACGTCACCGAGCCCACCCCGCAGGTCGACTGGTCGGCCGGGGCCGTCGAGCTGCTGACCGAGGCCAGGGACTGGCCCGAGTCCGGCCGTCCGCGCCGGGCCGGTGTCTCCTCCTTCGGCATCAGCGGCACCAACGCGCACCTCATCCTGGAACAGGCACCCGAGGAGCCCGCCGCGGAACCGGCGGCCGCGGCCGACGGCCCGGTGCCGCTGGTGGTGTCGGCGGCCTCCGAGGGCTCACTGGCCGGCCAGGCGGAACGGCTCGCCGCGTACACCGCGGGCACCGACGCGCCGCTCGCGGACATCGCGGGCGCTCTCGTCACGCGCCGGGCCGCGCTGTCCGAGCGGGCCGTGGTGGTCGCCGGGTCCCGCGCGGAGGCGGTGGCCGGACTGGGCGCGCTGGCCCGGGGCGAGTCGGCCGCCGGGCTGGTGACCGGCGGTGCGGGCGCCACCGGGCGGACGGTACTGGTCTTCCCCGGCCAGGGCTCGCAGTGGACCGGCATGGGCCGGGAACTGCTGGAGACCTCAACCGTGTTCGCCGAAAGGATCGAGGAGTGTGCCCGGGCCCTGGAACCCTGGACCGACTGGGACCTGAAGGCGGTGCTGCGCGGCGAGGCCGACGCGGCTCTCGTCGCCCGCGTCGACGTCGTCCAGCCGGCGAGCTTCGCGGTGATGATCGCCCTGGCGGCCGTGTGGGCGTCCGTGGGTGTCGTACCGGACGCGGTGGTCGGCCACTCGCAGGGCGAGATCGCCGCCGCGTGCGTGGCCGGAGCGCTGTCGCTGGACGACGCGGCCCGGATCGTCGCCGTACGCAGCCGCGTCATCGCCGGTGAACTGGCGGGCCGGGGTGGCATGGCCTCCGTGGCGCTGCCCGAGGCCGACGCCGCCGGCCGGATCGCCGCGTGGGACGGCCGGGTCGAGGTCGCCGCCGTCAACAGCCCCTCGTCGGTGGTCATCGCCGGCGACGCCGAGGCCCTGGACGAGGCGCTGGCCACGCTGGAGGCCGACGGCGTGCGCGTCCGACGCGTCGCCGTGGACTACGCCTCCCACACCCGGCACGTCGAAGCCATCGAGAACACGCTCGCCGAGGCGCTCGCCGAGGTACGCGGGCAGGCGCCGCTGGTGCCCTTCCTCTCCACGGTGACCGGTGACTGGGTGCGCGAGGCGGGCGTCCTCGACGGCGGCTACTGGTACCGCAACCTGCGGCAGCAGGTCCGCTTCGGACCGGCGATCGCCGCCCTCCTCGCCGAGGGCCACACGGTGTTCGTCGAGTCCAGCGCCCACCCCGTCCTCGTCCAGCCGGTCAACGAGATCACCGACGACACCCGGGCCGACGCGGTCACCACCGGCTCCCTGCGCCGCGAGGAGGGCGGCCTGCGCCGGCTGCTCACCTCGATGGCCGAAATCTTCGTCAAGGGCGTCCCGGTCGACTGGACCGGTGTGCTGCCCGAGGGCACCGGTGCCGGCCACGTGGACCTGCCGACGTACGCCTTCGACCACCGCCCCTACTGGCTGAAGACCGCTCCGGCCACGGACGCCGCCTCGCTCGGACAGGCCGCGGCCGACCACCCCCTGCTGGGCGCGGTCGTCCCGCTGCCCCAGTCGGACGGGCTGGTCCTCACCTCCCGCCTCTCCCTGCGCACCCACCCCTGGCTGGCCGACCACGTCGTCGGCGGGGCGGTCGTCGTCCCGGCCACGGCCCTGGTGGAACTGGCCCTGCGCGCCGGCGACGAGACCGGCACCGCCACCCTGGACGAGCTGACGGTCGAGACACCGCTGCTCCTGCCGGAGGACGGCGGCATACGCGTCCAGGTCGCCGTCGGCGGCCCCGACGAGACCGGCGCGCGGACCGTCGACGTCTACGCGGCCGGTGAGGACCCCGAGGCCGGCGCCTGGACCCGGCACGCCACCGGGCGGCTCTCGCACGCCCCGCTCACCACGCCGAGCGCGAGCGCCGACCTGACGCTGTGGCCGCCGACCGGCGCCCGCCCGGCCGACATCGACGAGTTCTACGACGACCTGCTCCGCCTCGGCCACCCCTTCGGCCCCGCCTTCCGGGGCGTACGGACGCTGTGGCGGCGCGGCGACGAGGTCTTCGCCGAGGTGGCCCTGCCCGAGGAGCAGCGCGCGGGCGCCGAGCGGTTCGGCATCCACCCCGCGCTCCTCGACGCCTCCGTGCAGTCCGGGCTGCGGCACGCGGCCACGGCCGACCCGGACGGCGGCGGGCAGCGGCTGTGGCAGCCCGCCGCCTGGCAGGGGCTCACCCTGCACGCCACCGGCGCGACCACGCTGCGCGTGCGGCTCGCCCCCTCCGGGGACGGGCGCCTGTCGCTGGAGGCCGCGGACGGCACGGGCGGCCCGGTCGTCACCCTGGACGCGCTGGGCTTCCTGCCGGTCGCCGCCGACCAGCTGGCAGCGGCCCCGGCCGACGGCAGCCACTCCCTCTACCGCGTGGACTGGGCGGACCTGCCCGCACCCGATGCCGAGGCGCAGCTGGTGCCGCAGTGGGTGCCGCTGTTCCACGCGGACGAGGTCGGCATCCTCGCCGGCGCGGTGACCGGCCCCATGGTCGCCGTGGTCGAGGCCGTCACCCCCGACAGCACCGCCGAGGGCACCGCGGACGGCGCGCTGTCCCTCACCAGCCGGATGCTGGCCATGCTCCAGGCGTGGTTCGCCGCACCCAGCCTGGAGGAGTCCCGGCTGGTGGTCCTGACCCGGGGGGCCGTTCCCGCCGGCGGCGACACCGCGGTGACGGACCCGGCCGGCGCGGCGGTCTGGGGCCTGGTCCGCGCGGCGCAGGCCGAGAACCCGGGCCGGATCGTCCTGATCGACACGGACACCGACCCCGACATCGCCTACGGCACCACTGTCGAACCGCTCCTCGCCACCGTCCTGGCCTCCGGGGAACCGCAGGTGGCGGTGCGTGGTACGGCGCTGTCGGTGCCGCGCCTGGTCCGGGCGGAAACGTCCCAGGGAGAGCCGTCCGGCGGTGAGCCGACCGTGGCGTTCCGTCCGCAGGGCACGGTGCTGGTCACGGGCGGTACCGGTTCACTCGGTGCGTTGGTCGCCCGTCATCTGGTCGTACGTCACGGGGTGCGGCATCTGGTGCTGGCCAGCCGGCGGGGCACGGAAGCCGGGGGTGCCACGGAACTGGTGGCCGAACTGACAGGCCTGGGCGCCGAATCGGTGTCCGTGGTGGCCGCCGACGTCTCCGACCGTACGCAGGTGGCGCGACTGCTGGAGTCGATCCCGGCGGAGCATCCGCTGACGGGTGTGGTGCACACGGCCGGCGTCCTGGACGACGGCGTGATCGGCGCCCTCACCCCGCAACGGATGGCAGGCGTCTTCGCGCCCAAGGCCGACGCCGCCGCCCACCTGGACGAGCTGACCCGCGCCCTGGACCTGACCGCGTTCGCCGTCTACTCCTCCGGCGCCGGCCTGTTCGGCTCGGCCGGCCAGGGCAACTACGCCGCCGCCAACGCCTACCTCGACGGCCTGATGGCCCGCCGCCGCGCCGCCGGCCTGCCCGCGGTGTCCCTGGCCTGGGGCCTGTGGGAGCAGAGCACCGGCCTGACCGCCCACCTCGGCGAAGCCGACCAGGCCCGCATGAGCCGGGGCGGCGTCCGCGCCCTGACCCCCGACGAGGGCCTCGCCCTCTTCGACGCGGCCCTCGGCGCCGGCCAGGCCCTCCTGGTCCCCGTCAAGCTGGACCTGCGGGCCGCCCGCGCCGACGCCGCCTCCGGCGGCACCGTGCAGCCCCTGATGCGCGGCCTGATCCGCGTCACCCGGCAGGCGGCCCGGACGGCCGCCGCGGACCGCACCGGCGGCGGCCTGGCCGACCGGCTCGCCGGACTCGGCCCGGACGAGCAGGAGGCGCTGCTCCTCGACGTCGTCCGCGGCCAGGTCGCGGCCGTCCTCGGCCACGCGGGCGCCGACCAGGTCAGGGCGGAGAAGGCGTTCAAGGACGCCGGCTTCGACTCCCTCACCTCGGTCGAACTGCGCAACCGCGTCCGCGAGGCCACCGGCCTGACCCTGCCGACCACCGTCGTCTTCGACTACCCGACCCCGCTCGCCCTCGCCCGCCATCTGCACAGCCACTTCGGCCACGTCACCGCGGCACCCGCCGGCCCGGAACCCGCCGTCGCCGCGGCCGACCCGGGCGAGCCGATCGCGATCGTCGGCATGGCGTGCCGGCTGCCCGGTGGTGTCACCAGCCCCGAGGGCCTCTGGCAGCTGGTGGCGGAGGGCCGGGACGCGATGTCCGGCTTCCCGTCCGACCGCGGCTGGGACCTGGAGGGCCTGTTCGACTCCGACCCCGGACGCGTCGGGACCTCGTACGTCGACCAGGGCGGCTTCCTCCACGACGCCGGCCTGTTCGACGCGGGCTTCTTCGGCATCTCGCCGCGCGAGGCGCTGGCCATGGACCCGCAGCAGCGGCTGCTGCTGGAGACGTCCTGGGAGGCGCTGGAGCGGGCGGGCATCGATCCCACCTCCCTGAAGGGCGCCGACGTCGGCGTGTTCTCCGGCGTGATGACCCAGGGCTACGGCTTCGGCGGCGAACTCCCGCCGGAACTGGCCGGGTTCACCGCGACCGGCTCCGCGGGCAGCGTGGCCTCCGGCCGGGTGTCGTACGTCTTCGGTCTCGAGGGCCCCGCCGTGACCGTGGACACCGCGTGCTCCTCGTCCCTGGTCGCCCTGCACCTCGCCGCGCAGGCCCTGCGCAACGGCGAGTGCTCCATGGCCCTCGCCGGCGGCGCGACCATCCTCGCCAACCCGTACACCTTCGTGGAGTTCTCCCGTCAGCAGGCACTCTCGCCCGACGGCCGCTGCAAGGCCTTCGCGGACGGCGCGGACGGCACGGGCTGGGCCGAGGGCGCGGGTGTCCTCGTGCTGGAACGGCTGTCGGAGGCACGCCGCAAGGGCCACCGGGTGCTGGCGGTCGTCCGCGGCAGCGCGGTCAACCAGGACGGCGCCTCCAACGGGCTCACGGCCCCGAACGGGCCGTCGCAGCAGCGTGTGATCCGCAAGGCGCTCGCGAGCGCCGGTCTCTCGGTGTCCGAGGTGGACGCCGTGGAGGCGCACGGCACGGGCACGGTCCTCGGTGACCCGATCGAGGCGCAGGCGCTGCTCGCCACCTACGGGCAGGACCGCGAGGAGCCGCTGTGGATCGGGTCTGTGAAGTCCAACCTCGGCCACGCCCAGGCGGCGGCCGGTGTCGCCGGCGTCATCAAGACCGTCGAGGCACTGCGGCACGCGGTGCTGCCCCCCACACTCCACGTCGACCAGCCGTCGACCGAGGTCGACTGGTCGGCGGGCGCGGTGGAGGTCCTCACCGAGGCCCGGGCCTGGCCGGAGACCGGCCGCCCGCGCCGCGCCGGCGTCTCCGCCTTCGGCGTCAGCGGCACCAACGCCCACGTCATCCTGGAACAGGCACCCGAGGACGAGCCGGCCGCGAAGCCGGTAACCCCTGCCGACGGTGTGCTGCCGCTGGTGGTCTCGGCCCGCAGCGCCGACGCGCTGGCCGGGCAGGCCGGCCGGCTCGCCGAGTTCGTCGGCGGCACCGACGCCCCGAGGGCGGCCGTCGCCGGAGCCCTCGTCTCCCGGCGGGCCGTGCTCACCGAACGGGCCGTGGTCGTCGCCGGCTCGCGCGAGGAAGCGGTGACCGGACTCGCGGCACTGGCGGCCGGCGAGTCGTCGCCGGTCGTGGTCACGGGCACGGAGAGCAGCGGTGGCACGGTCATCGTGTTTCCCGGCCAGGGCTCCCAGCGGCTGGGCATGGGCCGCGAGTTGTACGACCGTTACCCGGTGTTCGCCCGCGCCTTCGACGACGCCTGCGCCGCACTCGACGCACAGCTGGCCGGCTGGGCCGACCACCCCGTCAAGGACGTGGTGTTCGGCGAGGTCGGCAACGCCGGCGGCGGCCTGCTGGACCAGACCATCTTCACCCAGGCGGGTCTGTTCGCCGTTGAGTCGGCCCTGTTCCGGCTCGTGGAGTCCTGGGGCGTACGACCGGACGTGGTGGCCGGGCACTCGATCGGCGAGGTCGTCGCCGCGCATGTCGCCGGGGTGCTGTCGCTGACGGACGCGGCCGCGCTGGTCGCCGCCCGCGGCCGCCTGATGCAGGCCCTGGCACCGGTCGGCGCGATGGTGGCGGTCGCCGCGAGCGAGGCGGAGATCGCCGGGCACCTGGGCGCGGGCGTGGACATGGCCGCGGTGAACGCTCCCGGCTCGGTCGTGCTCTCCGGTGACGAGGAAGCCGTCGTGACCCTCGCCGAGGAGCTGCGCGAACAGGGCCGCAGGGTCAAGCGGCTGACCGTCTCGCACGCCTTCCACTCGGCGCTGATGGAGCCGATGCTCGCCGACTTCACCGCCGCCCTGTCGGGGCTGACGTGGCACGAACCCACCCTCCCCGTCGTGTCCAATGTGACGGGCCGGCTCGCCGAGCCCGGCCGGCTGAGCGATCCCGCCTACTGGGTGGAGCACGTCCGTCGCCCGGTCCGCTTCGCCGACGGCATCGCCGCGTCGGGCGGTTCGGTCTTCCTGGAACTCGGCCCCGGCGGCACCCTGACCGGCGCGATCGCGCAGTCGGCCGGCGACGACGCGGTCAGCGTGCCCGCCCTGCGCGACGACCGAGGCGAGACGCAGACCCTCCTGCTGTCCGTCGCGGAGCTGTTCGTGCGCGGCACGAAGGTGGACTGGACGGCCGTCCTTCCCGAGGGTGCCGCCGACGCCCACGTGGACCTGCCGACGTACGCCTTCGACCACCGTCACTACTGGCTGCGGATGGCTCCCGCCACCGACGCGGTCGCCCTGGGCCAGAGCACGGCGGACCACCCGCTGCTCGGCGCGGTGGTGGCGGTGCCGGAGACCGGCGGGGTGCTGTTCACCT
>NZ_JBIBVY010000038.1:0-32594 GCF_043080665.1 Streptomyces sp. NPDC014991 | reverse complement strand
CAGATGTCGCAATCCACACCGAACCCAGAAGGCCCTCACCTGTTCAAGCACCCAGCCCGCGTGTCACCAACGTCCCGGGACAACACACCTAGCCCTTTTCCAGGTACTGCTCCCGCTCCTCGTCCAGGAGGGCGTCCAGGGCCGTGCGGAGGCCGGGCAGGCGCTCGAGGCCGGGGTCGGCCGCCACGAGTGCCGTGGCCTCCTGCCGCGCCTGAGCGATGACCTCTTCGTCCTCGATGACCGCCAGGACCCGGAGGCTGGAGCGGGCGCCGGACTGGGCCTGGCCGAGGACGTCGCCCTCACGGCGCTGTTCCAGGTCGATGCGGGAGAGTTCGAAGCCGTCGAGGGTGGAGGCGACCGCGTTCAGGCGCTGGCGGGCGGCGGCGGCCTCGGGCATCTCGGTGACCAGGAGGCACAGACCGGGGGCGGAGCCGCGGCCGACCCGGCCGCGCAGCTGGTGGAGCTGGGACACGCCGAAGCGGTCGGCGTCCATGATGACCATGGCCGTGGCGTTGGGCACGTTGACGCCGACCTCGATGACGGTGGTGGCGACCAGGACGTCCGTCTCGCCGGCGGCGAAGCGGCGCATCACGGCGTCCTTGTCGTCCGGGTGCATACGGCCGTGGAGGACCTCGACGGCGAGGCCCTGGAGGGGGCCGCGGGCCAGCTCGTCGGCCACCTCCAGGACGGCGAGCGGCGGGCGCTTGTCGGCCTCGTCCTCGGGGGACTTCTTCCCGCCGCCCTTCTTGGAGCCGGCCGCCTCCTCGGTGTCGTCGCCGATGCGGGGGCAGACGACGTACGCCTGGTGGCCGCCCGCCACCTCCTCGCGGACCCGTTCCCAGGCGCGGGCCAGGAAGTGGGGCTTGTCGGCGGCGGGGACGACATGGGTGGCGATCGGGGAGCGGCCGGCCGGGAGCTGGTCGAGGACCGAGGTCTCCAGGTCGCCGAAGACCGTCATGGCGACCGTGCGCGGGATGGGGGTGGCCGTCATGACGAGGAGGTGCGGGGGCTGCTTGCCCTTGCCGCGCAGTGCGTCGCGCTGTTCCACGCCGAAGCGGTGCTGTTCGTCCACCACGACCAGGCCGAGGTCGTGGAACTGGACCCGGTCCTCGATGAGGGCGTGCGTGCCGATGACGATGCCGGCCTCGCCGGTGGCCAGGTCGAGCAGGGCCCGGCGGCGGGCCGCCGTGCCCATGGAGCCGGTGAGCACGACCACCTTGGTGGCGCGGTCGGCGCCGCCCAGCATTCCGCCCTCGGCCAGCTCGCCCATCATCTCGGTGATCGAGCGGTGGTGCTGCTGGGCGAGGACCTCGGTGGGCGCGAGCAGGGCCGCCTGGCCGCCGGCGTCGACCACGGCGAGCATGGCGCGCAGGGCGACCATCGTCTTGCCGCTTCCGACCTCGCCTTGCAGCAGCCGGTGCATCGGGTGGGCGGTGGCGAGGTCGTCGAAGATCTCCTGGGAGACCTTCAGTTGACCCTCGGTGAGGGTGAAGGGCAGGCGATCGTCGAAGGCGGCGAGGATGCCGTCCGGCCCGGGGACGCGGGGCACGGCGGCGAGCTGGGTGTCGGCGTGGCGGCGGCGGGCCAGGGCGACCTGGAGGACGAAGGCCTCGTCCCATTTCAGGCGGGCGCGGGCCTCGGCGATGTCGGCCCGGGTGTGCGGGCGGTGGATCTTGAGCAGGGCCTCGGGCAGGGGCAGCAGACCACGGCCGGCGCGCAGGGCGTCCGGGAGGGGGTCGAGAGCCTCCTGGGCGCTGGGCAGGACCGTCTGCACCGCCTTGCCGATCTTCCAGGACTCCAGTTTGGCGGTGGCCGGATAGAGGGGAATGAGGGCGCCGGCCCAGGTCTCGACCGCTTCCTCGCCTTCCTCGCCGTCCCCCCGGAGCAGTTCGTAGGCCGGGTGGGCGAGCTGGAGGCGGCGGTTGAAGACGGAGACCTTGCCGGCGAACAGCGCACGGGTGCCCGGCAGCAGTTCCTTGTGGGGCTTGTGGACGCCGTTGCCGAAGAAGACCAGCTGGAGCCGGCCGCTGCCGTCGGTGATCGTGACCTCCAGGCGCTGGCCCTTGCCACGAGGGGCCTTGGCGGAGGCGAAGGTGTGCAGACGGGCGTCGGCGACCTGGGCGACCACCGTGACGTGCTCGTCCATCGGGAGGTCGGCGAGGTGCGTGAGCTGACCGCGCTCCTCGTATCTGCGCGGGTAGTGGTGGAGGAGGTCGCCGACGGTGTGCAGGCCGAGGTGCTCGGCCATCACCTTCGCGGTGGCGGGGCCGAGCACTGACTTCAGGGGCTGCTTCAGTGGTTCTTCCAGTGCGGGCACGAGATCCATTGCACACCACGGCACTGACAATGCCGTAGACGCTGCCCCCGGATTCTTTCCGACACGTCGCACTCGTCCGGGAAATCCCTGGTCAGGTAGGCTGTTTCGGCTCTAGGATGGCCCGCTCCGGCCATCCTTCGCGGTCACCGACCCCTCCGGGACCGCCCGACCCCGCGCCGCACGCACTCCCCCTCCGGCGCAGTGACGATGGACTCCCACACCTCGCAGCCGTCCCAGGCATCCCAGTCGCCTCACCCACCTCACACCTTCCAGGTCGACCTGCGTGGCCTGGTGGACCTGCTCTCCCATCATCTGTACTCCGGTCCGAAGGTCTATCTGCGCGAGCTGCTCCAGAACGCCGTGGACGCCGTCACGGCCCGGCGGGCCGCGGAGCCCGACGCCCCGGCGCGGATCCGGCTGTACGCGGCGGACGGCACGCTGCGGGTGGAGGACAGCGGCGTCGGGCTCACCGAGTCGGACGTGCACAGCCTGCTGGCGACCATCGGCCGCAGCTCCAAGCGGGCCGACGGCCTCCAGGAGGCCCGGTCGCAGTTCCTCGGCCAGTTCGGCATCGGTCTGCTGGCCTGCTTCGTGGTCGCCGAACGGATCCGGGTGGTCAGCCGCAGCGCCCGCACGCCACAGGCACCGCCGGTGGAATGGACGGCGAGCGACGACGGCTCGTACACGGTGCGCACCCTGCCCGGGGCCGAGCGGCCCGAGCCGGGCACGACCGTGTACCTGACGGCGCGGGCCGGGGCGGCCGAGTGGCTGGCGCCCGAGCGGGTCCTCGCCCTGGCCCGGGACTTCGGCGCGCTGCTGCCGTACGACGTCCGGGTCGGCGACGAGCCGGTCACGCAGCTGCCCGCGCCCTGGGACCGCACCTACCCGAGCCCCGCCGGCCGCAGGGCGGCGCTGGCCCGGCACTGCCGCGAGCTGTTCGGCTTCACTCCGCTGGACTCGATCGACCTGGACGTGCCGCTGGCCGGGATCCGCGGGGTGGCGTACGTGCTGCCGTCGGCGGTCAGCCCGGCCCAGCGGGCGACGCACCGCGTGCACCTGAAGGGCATGCTGCTCACCGAGCGGGCCGAACAGCTGCTGCCCGACTGGGCGTTCTTCGTGCGCTGTGTGCTCGACACCGACAGCCTGCGGCCCACCGCCTCGCGCGAGTCGCTGTACGAGGACGAGACCCTCGCCGCCGTGCGGGAGGCGCTCGGCGAACGGATCCGGTCCTGGCTGACCGGACTCGCCGCCGGCGAATCGGAGCGGCTGGCGGCGTTCCTGGCCGTGCACCACCTGGGCGTGAAGTCCCTGGCCCGGCACGACCGGGAGATGCTGCGCACGATGCTGCCGTGGCTGCCGTTCGAGACGACCGACGGGCAGCTGTCCCTGGCGGAGTTCGCGCGACGGCACCCGGTGGTGCACTTCACGCGGACGGTGGAGGAGTTCCGGCAGGTCGCGCCGATCGCCTCGGCGCAGGGCGTCGGGGTCGTCAACGGCGGCTACACGTACGACAGCGAGCTGGTCCAGGCGCTGCCGCTGGTGCTGCCTGGAGCGGTGGTCGCCGAACTGGACGCGGAGACCGTGACCGCGCACCTGGACGCGGTCGGCCCGGCTGAGGAGCTGGCGCTGTCCGGGTTCCTGGCCGCCGCGCGGGCCACACTGGATCCGCTGGGCTGTGACGTCGTACTGAGGTCGTTCCATCCGCTGTCCGTGCCCGCGCTGCACCTGGACGACCGGGACGCCCGGCACGAGCACGCCCGCGCGGCGGCCGAGGACCGGGCCGACGACCTGTGGGCGGGCATCCTGGGCTCGCTGCGCGGCAGCGCCCCGCGCGCGCGTCTGGTGCTCAACCATCTCAACCCGCTGGTCCGGCGGATCGGTGCGCTCAGGGAACCGGAACTGATCGCCACCGCGACCGAGTCGCTGTACGGGCAGGCGCTGCTGATGGCACAGCGTCCGCTGCGCCCGGCGGACTCGGCGCTGCTCAACCGGGCGTTCATCGGGCTGCTCGCGTGGGCGACCCATGGGGAGGGTGACGGACGATGAGCGGTGTCGCGGACCTCGACGCGCTGCGGCAGGCGCTGGCGGAGAACTCCGGGCAGCCGGAGGGCCCGGCCCGCAACGCGCGCGCGGAGCAGCTGCTCGCCGAGGCCGAGCGGCTGGAGATCCCGCTCGCCGTGATCGAGGCGCTCGGGCACCTGCTGAGGGTCTACAACTACAGCTCCGAGAAGGACCGGATGTTCGTCCCGTTCGCGCGGCTGCTGCGCATGTGGGACGAACGGCCCGAGGACTTCGACGAGGACGAGACGCACTCGCTGCACTGGTTCTTCAAGTGGATGTCGGCGGGCATGCTGGACCAGCCGCACATCCCGCTCGTCTCGGTCGAGAAGTGGCTCGGCGAGATGGAGCACCGCTACCGGCTCGCCGGGCACTCCGAACGGGCCGTGCACAGCGCCGAGTTCAGCGTGGCCGCGCACGTCGGGGACCTCGCGCGCGCGGAGCGGGCGTACGCCGCGTGGCTGGCCGCCGACCGGGACCGGATGGCCGACTGCCACGCCTGCGAGCTGCGCGGGCAGGGCGCCTGGCAGGTGCGGTGCGGCCGGGACGCGCGGGCGCTGGAGCTGTGGCGGCCGGTCCTGGACGGCGAGTTCGCCTGTGCGCACGAGCCGCACACCGTGCTCGCCGCCTCGCTGGCCCCGCTGCTGCGTCTCGGCCGCGTCGAGGAGGCCCGCGCGCACCATCTGCGCGGCTTCCGGCTGGTGCGGCCCATGGAGAGCATGCGTGGCGCGTACGCCGACCACGTGGAGTTCTGTGCGCTGACCGGCAACGAGGCCCGCGGTCTGGAGCTGCTGGCCGAGCGGCCGGCGTACTTCACGGACACCGGGCATCCGCGCAGCCGGCTGGACTTCCTGGCCGTGGTGACGCTGCTGATGGACCGGCTGACCGGGCTGGGTCTCGGCGAGCGTCAGGTACCGGGGCCGGCCGGGCGGACCTGGACCGCGCGGGAACTCGCCGGGCACGCGCGCGTGGAGGCGACGGAACTGGCCGGCCGGTTCGACCGGCGCAACGGCACCTCGTCCGTCGGTGACCGGATCCGCGCGCGGATGGCGCAGCGCCCGCTGGTGGAGCGGCTGCCGCTGGGGGTACGGGCGGCGCGGCCCGCGACGGCGCCGGTGGCCGCCCCTCCCCCGCTCCCCGCAGGGACCACGCGGGAGACCGCACGGGGCACCGGCGAGCAGACCGCCGAGGAGGCAGCCGGGCCCGGGCTGCCGGCCCTGCTCGCCGAGGCGCGGCGGCTGTCCGACACGCTGCGGCCGCACGCCCTCCAGGCGTGGGCGGCGGTGGCACGGGCCGCACGGGACGGCGCCGCGCTGGAACCGCGTGACCGCGCGGAGATCGCCGACCACGAGGCGATGGCCCTGGGCGCGGAGGGGACCGCCCTGTTCGAGCGGGCGGCGGAGCTGTACGCCGAGGCGGGCGACCCAGGCGAGGCACTGGCGGCACGTGCGCGCGGGGCGTACGTCCGCGCGCTGGCGGGCGAGGTCGACGCGGCCCTGGACACGGTGACGGGCCTGTACGACGAGGTGCTCGCGCTGTACGCCGACGCGGGCACCGGTGTACGGCAGACCGCGTCGGTGGTGATGAGCCGGGCGCGGATCCTGATGCGGCGGGTGCACGAGAGTGCCGGCCGGGACGACGCGGGCATCGGCGAGGACGTCGTCGCGGACGCCGAGGCGGCCGCGGGAGAGGTGCTGGCGCTCGTCGAGGGGCACGGCGGGGACGACGTGCGGCCGGCCGCGCGGGCGGCCGAGGCGCGGGCGATGCTCGCCGAACTGGCCGGGCTCCGCGGGGACGCCGGGCGGGCGGCGGAGCTGTTCCGGCGGGCCGCCGGCGCGTACGTGGCCGCCGGGCTCCCGTGGTTCGCGGTGGAGTACGAGGCGCAGGTCGCCGCGCTGGCCCACCAGGCCGGTGACCTGGCCGGGGCCGAACGGGCGCTGCGGGCGGCCCTGGAGCACGGCGGGCCGTACGTGGAGCCGGTCGGACGGGCTCAGCTGCACCTTCAGCTCGCAGAGGTGCTCGGCGGCCGGGACGCGGCCGGTGAGGCGGCCGAGCACGCGATGGAGGCCGCGCACTGGGCCGACGAGGCCGGCGAGAGCGGCACCCTGGGCGCCTGGGCGCGGCAGCAGCTGGGCGGCTTGTTGCTGCGCGAGGCCCGGTACGCGGAGGCCGCCGAGGTGCTGGAGTCGGCGCTGGCCGACCTGAGCGCCGAGACGCACGGCGACGGGGCGGTCGTCCAGACCCGGTGGTGGCTCGGGGACTGTCTGGGTGAGCTGGGCGAACACCGGGCCGCGGCCGAACACCGGCTGAAGGCCGCCGACATCGCCCGGCACTGGCCCGAACAGCAGGACCACGCCACGCTCGCCCACCTCGCCGCCGAGTCGCTGGGCAGCGCCGGCCTGGCGGACGAGGCGGACCGGGCCTACGTGCGCGCGGGCGAACTGTGGCGGGCGCTCGGCAACGCGCCGTTCCTGGTCCGCTCGCTGCGGGCCCGCGCCTGGCTGGCCCTGCGCGGCGAGTGCGGTGCGCGGGACGCCCGCACGCTGATGGCACAGGCGGTGCGGGAGTGCGAGGCCGCGCTGGCGGCGGCGGGCCCGGCGGACCGGGAGGAACTGACCGACGAACTCGGCGGAACCCACCGGCAGTTCGCGGAGCTACTGGCCCGCTCGGCGTCCGAGGAGGCCGAGGATCCGGCGACCCGCGCCGCTTTGGAGGCGGCGCTGGAGCAGATGACCCGCGCCGCGGCGGTGTTCGGCGCACTCGGCGCGGCCGGGCTGCACAGCCGTACCGGCGCGGAACTGGGCGCCGGCCGGCTGGAGGCGGACCTCGACCGTCCGGCACGGGCGGCGGCACACGCGCGTGCCGTGCTCGCGGCGTACGAGGGCGCCGACGACGCCGACGAGACCGTCCGGGCCCGGCGGTCGGAGGCGGCACAGGTGCTGGAGGCGGTCCGGGACGAGGGCGGCGAGGAACGGGCGGACGCACCGGCCGGGCCGCAGGACTGAGTCACCCCACGCCGACCGGCGCCGGCGCGGGCGCCGGCCGGCCGGAGGCGGACCTCGACCGCCCGGCACGGGCGGCGGCACACGCGCGCCGTCCTCCCGGCCCGGGCCGGCGGGCGCAGACGGTGGTCACTCCACGCCGATCAGCAGCAGCGCGCCCTGCCGGCCGCCCCGGTACACCACCGTGTCCACGGCCAGGTAGGAGTCCCGTACCCGGGCCTCCAGGTGGGCGGCGACCGTCTCGGACGCCTCGTCGCCGACGACCAGGGTGACCAGCTCGCCCCCGGCCTGGAGCATGCGGTCCAGGACGGTCCCGGCAGTGGCCGTGACGTCCGCGCCGATCACCGCGACGTCGCCGTCGATCAGGCCCAGCACATCGCCGGCCTGGCAGATGCCGGCCGTCGTCCACGACCGGTGTTCGGCGACGACGACCTCGGCGTACCGGGTGGCACCCGCCGCGGAGGTCATCTGGACCACGTCCTCGTCGAAACGGCGCTCCGGCTCGTGCACCGCCAGCGCGGCGATGCCCTGGACCGCCGAGCGGGTCGGGATCAGGGCCACTCGGATGCCCTCGGCGCGGGCCTGCTCGGCCGCCGCGGCGGCCGTGTGGCGCAGCTCGGCGTCGTTGGGCAGCAGCACCACCTCGCGCGCGTGGGCCCGCCGTACCGCCTGCACCAGCTCGCCGCTGGCGGGCGGCTCCCCCGGGCGCGCGAGGACGGTGGTCGCGCCGGCCTCGGCGTACAGCCCGGCCAGCCCCTCGCCCGGTACGACGGCGACGACGGCCCGCTGGGCGCGCTCACGCGGCGGGTGCCCGCCGCCGGTGTGCACGTCACCGGCCCCGAAGTGGGTGATCCGGATCCGGTAGGGCCGCCCGGCCTCCACGCCTGCCTCCACGGCGGCACCCGCGTCGTCCACGTGCACATGGACGTTCCACAGCCCGTCGCCGCCGACCACGACCAGGGAGTCCCCGAGGGCGTCGAGCCGCGCGCGCAGCCGGGCCACGGCCGCGTCGCCGGCCTCCAGCAGGTAGATCACCTCGAACGCGGGCCCGGACGCCGGCCCGCCCCCGTCGACGGCGTCGGCACACGGCCCGGCACCGGGGGCACCGTCCACGCCCGCGTGGACACCGGCTTCGGCCCCTTCCGCGCACAGGCCCGCACCAGGGACGCCCTCCGGGCGGGCGTGCGGGGTGGCTTCGGGTCGCTTGGGGGTCTCTCGTACCGGCTCCCCGGTGCACGCCTCCACCAGCGCTCCCAGCACTGTCACGAGTCCCCGCCCGCCCGCGTCGACCACGCCGGCGCGTTCCAGCACGGCCAGCTGGCCCGGAGTGGCCGCCAGGGCCGTCCGCGCGCCCTCGTAGGCGGCGCGCGCGACGCTCCCGCAGTCGCCCTCGGCACCCTCCGCGGCGTCGGCGGCGGCCGAGGCGACCGTCAGCACCGTGCCCTCCACGGGGTGCGCCACGGCCTGCCGGGCGGAGTCGGCGGCCCGGCGCAGCGCGAGCCGCAGCTCCGTACCGTCGCCGCGGGCCGCGTCACCGCTCCCGGCGAGCACCTGTGCCATGCCCCGCAGCAGCTGCGCGAGGATCGTCCCGGAGTTGCCGCGGGCCCCGATGAGCGCGCCGTGGGCCATCGCGCGGACGGCGTCGGCCAGCGCGGGCTCCCCGGAGCCGGTCGCGTACCCGGCGAACACGGCCTCCACGGCCGTCGCCGCCGACTCCAGCGTCAGGTACAGGTTGGTTCCGGTGTCGCCGTCGGCCACCGGATAGACGTTGATCGCGTCTATCTCCTCGCGTGCCCGCCCGAGCGCGCGCAGCGCCAGACCGCACCAGGTGCGCACCGCGAGAGCATCGAAGAACGTCTGCGGCACCTGCGCCACCTGCGCCTCCCTGAACTGGCTGGACGTGGACGCAGCGTAGACCCCGCGGGGGCGGCCTCCGGCGGGAGGCCGGGAGCGGGGCCCTGAGCTGTCATGGTAGTTTCGCTGTACGGACGCAGTCGTTGTATGCTGCTCCGGTTGCCCGATCCAATCGGGCCATTCCCCCTGGCAGTGCCACTCAGATCACAGGTCGTACGATCTCGATCCCGGCATGCCGGGATCAACCGTAAGTGCATCTGAAGTCTTTGGAGTGACCCGTGGCTGCCAACTGCGACGTCTGCGGCAAGGGGCCGGGCTTCGGCAACAACATCTCGCACTCCCACCGCCGTACGCCCCGCCGCTGGAACCCGAACATCCAGCGTGTGCGTACCGTGGTGGGCGGGACGCCGAAGCGCGTGAACGCTTGCACCTCGTGCATCAAGGCCGGCAAGGTCTCGCGCTGACGCTACAGCTGAGCGCGCGGCCACTGCCTGGTTCGTGCACTGAGCCGGTCCACCTCCGGGTGGGCCGGCTTTTTGCCGTACCCGCCCACCGGAGGCGGCGCCGCCCGCCCGGTCTCAGGGGGTTTCCCGCGCCAGGTCCCATCCGTGGTCCACGGGCCCGATCCCGGCGCCGAGGGAGAACCCGGCGGCGATCGCCCCGCTGACGTACTCCTTGGCCGCCGTGACCGCCTCGGGCACGGACCGCCCCCTCGCCAGGCCGCACGCGATCGCCGAGGCGAGGGTGCAGCCGGTGCCGTGGGTGTGCCGGTTGTCGTGGCGCGGTGCCCGCAGCAGGTGTTCGGCGGAGCCGTCGGTCAGCAGGTCCACCGCCTGCTCGGCGTCCGCCAGGTGCCCGCCCTTGATCAGCACCCACCGCGGCCCGTACTCCAGCACGGCTGCCGCGGCCCGCCGCAGGTCGGCCTCGGAAGCGACCCGCACCCCGGTGAGCTGCGTCACCTCGTCCAGGTTCGGGGTGGCCACGGTCGCCGCCGGCAGCAGCTTCGTCCGTACGGCGTCCAGCGCGGACGCGGCCAGCAGCGGGTCGCCGTGCTTGGAGACGCCGACCGGGTCCACCACGGCCGGCGCGTCCGTACCGGTGATCAACTCGGCGACCGCCTCGACCAGTTCCGCCGAGGACAGCATGCCGGTCTTGACGGCCTGGACGCCGATGTCGTCCACGACGCTGCGGTACTGGGCCCGTACCGCCTCCACGGGCAGCTCCCAGACACCCTGCACGCCCAGCGAGTTCTGCGCGGTCACCGCGGTGAGCACGCTCATGCCGTGCACGCCGAGCGCCAGCATCGTCTTCAGGTCGGCCTGGATCCCCGCACCGCCGCCGGAGTCCGACCCCGCCACCGTCAGAACGCGGGGGATCACGGCTCGATGTCCCCGAAGTGGTCCCAGCCGCCCTTGCTGGTCCAGGGCGCCCCGTCGACGGTCACCTGGGGCAGCGCGGAGGGGTTGAGGACCTCGCCGATGACCTTCCAGCGGGCCGGGAGCTTGGTGTCCGCCGGGAAGGTCGCCACGATCGCGTGATCCTCTCCCCCGCTCAGCACCCACTGCAGCGGGTCGACACCGACGGCCTGTCCGATGTCGTTCATCTGCGTCGGGATGTCGATGGCGCCGGACCGGATGTCGATCCGGACCTTGCTGGCCTCGGCGATGTGCCCGAGATCGGCGATCAGGCCGTCGCTGACGTCGCACATCGCGGTGGCGCCGAGCGCGGCGGCGGCCGGGCCCGCGTGGTACGGCGGCTCGGGGCGCCGGTGGGCCTCCACGAAGGCGCGCGGCGAGCGGAAGCCGCGGGAGAGCACCGCGTAGCCGGCCGCGGACCAGCCGAGCCAGCCCGTGACGGCCACGAGGTCGCCGGGCTGGGCACCCGCGCGGGTGACCGGCTCGTGGTTGCGCAGATCACCGAGCGCGGTGATCGCCACCGTGATCGTGTCGCCGCGTACGACGTCCCCGCCGACGACGGCGGCGCCGGCGACCTGGCACTCGTCGCGCAGGCCGTCCATCAGCTCGCTGGGCCAGGTGACCGGCAGTTCGGCCGGGACGACCAGGCCGAGGAGCAGCGCGGTCGGTACGGCGCCCATCGCGGCGATGTCCGCGAGGTTCTGCGCGGCGGCCTTGCGGCCGACGTCGTAGGCCGTGGACCAGTCGCGGCGGAAGTGCCGCCCCTCCAGCAGGATGTCGGTGCTCGCCACGACCCGGCGGTCGGGTGCGGCGACCACCGCGGCGTCGTCGCCGGGGCCGACCCGGACCGCCGGAGTGGTGGTGAGACGGGAGGTGAGCTCCCTGATGAGCCCGAACTCCCCGAGCTCACCAACAGTGCCCTTCATGTCCCTTGCTCCCCTTCTCTCCCTTGCCGTGCCCGGTCGCGCGTCATCAGTGTCCCCGATACGGTCGAGGTGACCGCCGTCGCGGTCGGCACGGCCGCCGCGCAGCGGCCGTGGTGACCGTCAACGTCCGCCGTGCCGGCACCCTGACGCGCAAGCCCGCTCCCCGCGGGTCTCCCCTCCGGGAGCGGCGACGCGATACCGTGGCGTTCCTTTTCCCCACATGATCCTCGTGGCCGCCCTGGAGGTTCCGTGGTACAGGCGTACATCCTGATCCAGACGGAGGTCGGCAAGGCGTCGACCGTCGCCGAGACGATCAGCAAGATCCCCGGAGTGATCCAGGCCGAGGACGTGACAGGACCGTACGACGTCATCGTGCGTGCCCGGTCCGAGACGGTCGACGATCTCGGCCGCATGGTGGTCGCGAAGATCCAGCAGGTGGACGGCATCACGCGCACCCTGACCTGTCCGGTCGTGCATCTGTAGCCCCCGTCTACGCTTGGCCGGTGAACATCTTCCGTCACCGGCCGCTCGCCCTGCTCGCGCCCGCCCTGCTGCTCGCGGCCGCGGCCTGTTCCCCCGCGGGGGGCAGCGCCACGGTCGCGGTTCCCACCCCCGACGCGAAGACCGCCCCGGTGTGCAGGGACCTGGACCGGGCTCTGCCCCGGAAGGTGAACGGGCAGACCCGCGCCGACCCCGAGCCCCGGTCCGTCTACACGGCGGGCTGGGGAAGCCCGGCGATCATACTGCGCTGCGGCATCGTCCGGCCGCCGAAGATGATCGACCCGAAGGTGGCGCAGGGCGACGACCCGGACGCGATGGGCGGCGGGGTCGACGGCGTCGACTGGCTGATGGAGAAGGAGAGCGACGGCACCTGGCGGTTCACCACGTCCGAGCGCCGGGCCTACGTGCAGGTGACGCTGCCGAAGAAGTGGTCCGGGCCCGACGACAGCGCACAGGTCCTGATGGATCTGGCGCCGGCGGTGAAGAAGGCGATCCCGGAAGGGATCGCCTCCATGCGGGGCTGAACCGGGCCGGGGGTCAGCGCAGACCGGTCGGGCGGCGCAGCGCGGCCCCCACCAGCCGGTCGATCAGCTCGGGGTAGCTCACGCCGGTGGCCTCCCACATCTTCGGGTACATCGAGATCGGCGTGAAGCCGGGCATGGTGTTGATCTCGTTGATCACGAACTCGCCGTCCTCGGTGAGGAAGAAGTCCGCGCGCACCAGGCCCTCGCAGGAGGCCGCCTCGAACGCCTCGACCGCGAGCCGGCGCACCTCGGCGGTCTGCTCCCCGGTGAGCGGGGCCGGGACGATGCCGGGCGTGGAGTCGATGTACTTCGCCTCGAAGTCGTAGTACGCGTGCGTGTCCGGCGGCGGGATCTCGGCCGGCACGGAGGCCCGCGGGCCGTCCTCGAACTCCAGGACGCCGCACTCGATCTCGCGCCCGCGCACCGCGGCCTCGACCAGGATCTTCGGGTCGTGGGCCTGCGCCTCGGCGATGGCCTCGTCCAGGCCGGACAGGTCGTCGACCTTGGTGATGCCGATGGACGAACCCGCGCGCGCGGGCTTCACGAACAGCGGCCAGCCGTGCTCACCGGCGAAGTCGACGATCTTCTTGCGGGCGGCGGACTCGTCCTGTGCCCACTCTCGGGGCCGGATCACCACGTACGGGCCGACCGCGAGCCCGAAGGAGGTGAACACCCGCTTCATGTACTCCTTGTCCTGGCCGACGGCCGAGGCGAGCACGCCCGCCCCCACGTACGGCACCCCGGACAGCTCCAGCAGGCCCTGAAGGGTGCCGTCCTCGCCGTAGGGTCCGTGGAGCACCGGGAAGACCACGTCGACCTCGCCGAGCGCCTTGGGCACGGAGCCGGGCTCGCTGTAGACGACCTCGCGGTTCGCCGGGTCGACGGGGAGCACCACGCCGCCCTCGTGCGACTCCGCCAGGTCCTCCACGGTGGGGGTGCGGCGGTCGGTGATGGCCATCCGCTCCGGCTCGTCGGCGGTCAGGGCCCAACGGCCGTCCGAGGTGATGCCGATCGGCAGGACGTCGTACTTCGTCCGGTCGATGGCCTTGAGGACGGCGCCGGCGGTGACCACGGAGATTCCGTGTTCGGAACTGCGCCCGCCGAACACGACCGCCACGCGCGGCTTGCGCGACGGCTGCTCAGGGCTCTGGGGAAGGTTCTCGGTGCTCATATCGGGTTGAGAGTACCTGGAGGCAGCGGCCACGTCAGCGCGCGCCTCCGGGCCGTCGCTCAGCGTCGCACGGACGGTCGCGCAGCGTCGCTCAGGAGGCTCCCAGGGGCCGTGCGGGGGGCGGGGGGAGGCTCAGCGCCGTTCGGGCTTGGCGCTGCGGGCCATCAGCTCCTTGAGGGCGACGACCGGCGGCTTGCCCTCGTGCACGATGCTGACGACCGTCTCGGTGATGGGCATGTCGACGTCGTGCCGGTGGGCCAGATCCAGCACGGACTCGCAGGACTTGACCCCCTCGGCGGTCTGCCGGGTGACCGCGATGGTCTCCTGGAGGGACATCCCCTTGCCGAGGTTGGTGCCGAAGGTGTGGTTGCGGGACAGCGGCGAGGAGCAGGTGGCCACCAGGTCACCCAGGCCCGCGAGTCCGGAGAAGGTCAGCGGGTCGGCGCCCATGGCGAGACCGAGCCGGGTGGTCTCGGCGAGACCGCGCGTGATGAGCGAGCCCTTGGCGTTGTCGCCGAGTCCCATGCCGTCGGCGATGCCGACGGCGAGCCCGATGACGTTCTTGACGGCGCCGGCGAGTTCGCAGCCGACCACGTCGGTGTTGGTGTACGGCCGGAAGTACGGGGTGTGGCAGGCGGCCTGGAGCCGCTGGGCGACCTGCTCGTCGGTGCAGGCGACGACGGCCAGGGCGGGCATCCGGGCGGCGATCTCGCGGGCCAGGTTGGGCCCGGTGACGACCGCGACGCGGTCGGCGCCGACCTTGGTGACGTCCTCGACGACCTCGCTCATCCGCATGGTGGAGCCGAGCTCGACGCCCTTCATCAGGGAGACGAGGACGGTGTCCGGCGCGAGCAGCGGGGTCCACTCGGCGAGGTTGGCGCGCAGGGTCTGTGAGGGGACGGCGAGGACGGTGAAGTCCGCGTCCCCGAGGGCCCGGGCCGCGTCGGAGGTGGCGCGCAGGTTCTCCGGCAGTTCCACGCCGGGCAGGTAGTCGGGGTTGGTCCGCGTGGAGTTGACCGCCTCGGCCAGCTCGGGACGGCGGGCCCACAGGGTCACCTCGCAGCCGGCGTCGGCGAGGACCATGCCGAAGGCGG
This sequence comes from Streptomyces sp. NPDC014991, assembly GCF_043080665.1. NCBI lineage: Bacteria > Bacillati > Actinomycetota > Actinomycetes > Kitasatosporales > Streptomycetaceae > Streptomyces > Streptomyces sp. NPDC014991. Next base: position 17,732 of record NZ_JBIBVY010000038.1, on the reverse strand, counting down.
TCCCCCACGATCCGGTGCCCATGACGGCCGCCCGCACAGGCTTGCTCACGTGCTCTGCCCTTCCGCTTGCTTGCCCTGCGTCTGCGCCCGCGCCCGTGATTGCGCCTGCGTACGGCGGCGCTGCTCGATCCGCTCACGGCGGGGGTCGTACGGCGTCTCGGGCGCCTTCTCGCCGCGGATCTGCTCCAGCTGCCGGGTGATGGCCGCCATGATGACCGTGGTGGCCTCCTTCAGCACGTCCGGGGTCATCTCCCTGTCGTAGAAACGGGACAGGTCGACGGCCGGGCCCGCCTGCACGCGGTGGGTCTTGCGCGGGAAGAGGTTCGGCTTCCTGGCGTACGGCGGGAGCAGTTCGTTGGCGCCCCACTGGGCGACCGGGATGACCGGGCACTTGGTCTCCAGGGCCACGCGGGCGGCTCCGGTCTTGCCGGTCATGGGCCAGCCGTCCGGGTCGCGGGTGAGGGTGCCCTCGGGGTAGAAGGCGACGCACTCGCCGCGCCGGACGGCGTCGATCGCGGCCCGGAAGGCGCTGAGCGCGTCCGTGCTCTCGCGGTAGACGGGGATCTGCCCGGTGCCGCGCATGGCGGCGCCGACGAATCCCTTCCCGAATAGCCCGCTCTTCGCCAGGAATCGCGGAACCCGCCCGGTGTTGTACTGATAGTGCGCGTACGCGAAGGGGTCCACGTGGGAATTGTGGTTCACCACGGTGATAAACCCGCCCTCGGCCGGAATGTGCTCCATTCCACGCCAATCCCGCTTGATCAGAACCACCAGCGGCGGTTTGCAGAGCACCGCGGCGAAGCGGTACCAGAAGCCGATTCTGCGGCGGGGCACAAGGACACCTTCCTCTAGGGCTGCCACCCCGGCGGGGGCCGCACAAGTGTGGCCCCGGGCCGCCGGTCTGTCGAGAACACCGTACGCCCCGGCTCGCGGGCCGCCCGAAGCCCCCGGGTGACAATGAGCGCGACAAGAGAGGGACGGTACGCCGGTGCAGTGGACCTTGGTCATCCCCCTGAAGCCCCTCACGCGGGCCAAGAGCAGGCTCGCGGACACCGCCGACGACGGCGTCCGTCCGGGCCTGGCCCTGGCGTTCGCGCAGGACACGGTGGCCGCGGCGCTGGCCTGCGCGGCGGTCGCGGATGTGGCGGTCGTCACGGACGACGGGCTGGCCGGCCGGGAGCTGGCGGCACTGGGCGCGCGGATCGTCCCGGACGCTCCGGGCAGCGGTCTGAACGCCGCCCTGGCGCACGGCGCGGCCGTCGTACGGGAAGGACTCCCCGGCACCGCCGTGGCGGCCCTGAACGCCGATCTGCCGGCGCTGCGTCCGACGGAACTGTCCCGCGTACTGGAGTCGGCCGCGGAATTCCCGCGCGCTTTTCTCGCGGATGCGGCGGCACTGGGTACGACGCTGCTGGCGGCGACGCCCGGCCGGGAATTGCAGCCGGCGTTCGGCGTCGGTTCCCGGTCCCGGCACCGGGCCTCGGGCGCGGCCGAACTCCTGCTCACGGGAGTCGATTCGGTGCGGCAGGACGTGGACACCGGCGCGGATCTGCGCGCGGCACTGGCGCTGGGAGTGGGCCGGTATACGGCGGCGGTGTCGGCGGGGCTGCTGATCCCGGAGTGCTGACAAACCCCGCGAGGGCGCGGGAAATCGCGTGCGCGGGCACGGGGGGGCCGGCGGCCGGCCGTCGGGCCGCGGCCCGGCGGTGCGCCGCCGTAGGCACTACGCTGGCCGTCATGCAGGCGACCGCGTACACGTACGACCCCGGCACCCGCAGCGGGCAGGTGCTGCTCGACGACGGCACGCCCGTGCCCTTCGACGCGGCGGCGTTCGACCGGGGCGGCCTGCGGCTGCTGCGGCCCGGCCAGCGGGTGCGGGTCGAGACGGAGGGCGAGGGCGACACCGCGCGGATCACCCTCGTGACCCTTCACACCCTGTAAGTGCCGCCGCACACGCCGCGGGCCGGACTCCCGCGGGGAGTCCGGCCCGGCGTGTGCTGCCCCGGCGGCCTTACGACGTCGCCTTGCGGGCGGTGGCCTTCTTCGCGGTGGTCTTGCGGGCCGTCGACTTCTTGGCCGGGGCCTTCTTGGCGGTGACCTTCTTCGCCGGAGCGCTCTTCGCCGTGGCCTTCTTGGCGGTGGTCTTCGACGCGGTGGTCTTGGCGGTCGCCGTGGTCTTCTTGGCGGGCGCCTGCTTCGCCGTGGTCTTCTTGGCGGCGCCCGTCGTCTTCTTCGCCGCACCGGTCGTCTTCTTGGCGGCGCCCGTGGTCTTCTTCGCCGCACCCGTGGTCTTCTTGGCGGCGGCCTTCTTGCCGACGGCCTTGGCGATGGTGGGCGGCGGGCCGGACAGGCTGCCCTTGGGCGCCTTCTTGACGGCCACCTCGCCGCCGCGGGGGAGCTTCTTCGAGCCGCTCACCAGGTCCTTGAAGCCCTGACCGGCGCGGAAGCGCGGCACGGAGGTCTTCTTGACCCGAACCCGCTCGCCCGTCTGAGGGTTACGGGCGTAGCGGGCGGGGCGGTCCACCTTCTCGAAGGAGCCGAAGCCGGTGACCGAGACCCGCTCGCCCGCGACGACCGCGCGGACGATGGCGTCCAGGACATGATCGACGGCGTCGGCGGCCTGCTGGCGGCCTCCCAACTTGTCGGCAATCGCTTCTACGAGCTGCGCCTTGTTCACGTCTTCCCCTTCGGAGACATCGCCAGAACGAAAGTGTTCAAGCTTTTTCGCACGTTAGGCAGATATATACCGCAAATCAAACACGAAACGGGCTTATCACCCTTGTGCCGCAACGGACTCGGCCGTCCCGGACGGTTCAGCGGTCCTCTCCGGGGATCCGGCCCGCGTCGAGGTCTTCGGTGAACCGATCGAGCCGCCTTGCCGCGTCGGCGAGATCGTGCTTGGCCGCGGCCGTAATGACCAGCAGCTTCCGGGTCAGCGCCATCCGTACGCCCTCCGGGACTTGCAGTGCGCGCACCTTCGTGTGCGCTTCTTTGAGCTGGTTCGCGACCGCCGCATACAGCTGGAGTTGGCCGTCGTGTTCCATGCACAGATTGTGCCATCTGGGGCGAGTTGTCGCCTGCGCAGGGGGCAACTGCCGCCTCAATTGGCCTTCCAGGCACTTGCGCAGGACGTCAACACAGCACTCACCTACCCGACCAACAGCCTTCGTAACGTGGGAAGTTGGGTCGACCAGGAAGGATGCGCGGGGCCGTTCGGGTGCGGACATGGCTGTACCCCCAATCGTGGCGATCGGGGGTACAGGCGGGGTGTTGGGTGGCCGAAACCCGACCCGTTCGGGGGTCCGGGCGGCGCCGGATCAGACCGGGAGCGTCCGGGGCTTGTGGGCGGGCCGCCCGGCCTCGTAGGCGGCGACGTCGGACTCGTTCCGGAGCGTGATCGAGATGTCGTCCAGGCCGTTCAGCAGCCGCCAGCGGGAGTTCTCGTCCAGCTCGAAGGGGGCGGTGATGCCCGGGGCGCGGACCTCACGTGCCTGAAGGTCCACCGTGACCTCGACCGTGGGGTCGGCCTCGGTCAGATCCGACAGCGCGTCCACGGTCTTCTGGTCCAGGACCACCGTGAGCAGGCCGTTCTTCAGCGAGTTGCCCCGGAAGATGTCCGCGAAGCGGGAGGAGATCACGGCCTTGAAGCCGTAGTTCTGCAGTGCCCAGACGGCGTGCTCGCGGGAGGAGCCGGTACCGAAGTCGGGGCCGGCGACCAGGACCGTGGCACCCCGCCGCTCGGGGCGGTTGAGGATGAACTCCGGGTCCTTGCGCCAGGCCTCGAACAGCCCGTCCTCGAAGCCGTCCCGGGTGACCTTCTTGAGCCAGTGAGCGGGGATGATCTGGTCGGTGTCGACGTTGCTGCGGCGCAGCGGCACGGCCCGGCCGGTGTGGGTGGTGAAGGCTTCCATGGTTATCGGACTCCAGCGGGCGTACGGTCGTCGGTCAGGTCGGCCGGGGAGGCGAGGTGGCCCAGGACGGCGGTGGCCGCCGCGACCTGCGGCGACACCAGGTGGGTACGGCCACCCTTGCCCTGCCGGCCCTCGAAGTTGCGGTTGGAGGTGGAGGCGGAGCGCTCACCCGGAGCCAGCTGGTCGGGGTTCATGCCGAGGCACATCGAGCAGCCCGCGTGCCGCCACTCGGCGCCGGCCTCCTTGAAGACCACGTCCAGGCCCTCGGAGACGGCCTGGAGACCCACGCGCGCGGAGCCCGGCACGACCAGCATCCGTACGCCGTCGGCGACTTTGCGGTCCCGCATGATGTCCGCTGCGGCACGCAGGTCCTCGATGCGGCCGTTGGTGCAGGAGCCTACGAAGACGGTGTCCACCGTGATGGTCCGCAGCGGCTGTCCGGCCGCCAATCCCATGTACTCCAGGGCCTTTTCGGCGGCGTGGCGCTCCGAAGCGTCTTCGTACGAGGCCGGGTCGGGGACGTCCGCCGAAAGCGGCGCGCCCTGGCCGGGGTTGGTGCCCCAGGTGACGAACGGCGACAGCTCGTCGGCGCGGATGACCACCTCGGCGTCGAAGACCGCGTCGTCGTCCGTCCGCAGGGTCTTCCAGTAGGCGACGGCCTCGTCCCAGTCGGCGCCCTCGGGGGCGTGCGGGCGGCCCTTGAGATACGCGAAGGTGGTCTCGTCGGGGGCGATCATGCCCGCGCGGGCACCGGCCTCGATCGACATGTTGCAGATGGTCATCCGGGCCTCCATCGAGAGCTTCTCGATGGCGGAGCCGCGGTACTCCAGGATGTAGCCCTGGCCGCCGCCGGTGCCGATCCGCGCGATGATCGCCAGGATCAGGTCCTTGGCGGTGACGCCGTCCGGCAGTTCGCCGTCGACCGTGATGGCCATGGTCCTGGGGCGGGCCAGCGGCAGCGTCTGGGTGGCCAGCACGTGCTCGACCTGCGAGGTGCCGATGCCGAACGCCAGCGCGCCGAAGGCGCCGTGCGTGGAGGTGTGCGAGTCGCCGCAGACCACGGTGGTGCCGGGCTGGGTCAGGCCCAGCTGCGGGCCGACGACGTGGACGACGCCCTGCTCGATGTCGCCCAGCGGGTGCAGGCGTACCCCGAACTCGGCGCAGTTCTTGCGCAGCGTCTCCAGCTGGGCGCGGGAGACCGGGTCCGCGATGGGCTTGTCGATGTCGAGGGTCGGGGTGTTGTGGTCCTCGGTCGCGATGGTGAGGTCGAGGCGGCGGACCCGGCGGCCGTTCTTGCGGAGCCCGTCGAAGGCCTGCGGGCTGGTCACCTCGTGCAGCAGGTGCAGATCGATGTAGAGGAGGTCGGGCTCGCCCTCGGCGCGCCGGACGACGTGGTCGTCCCAGACCTTCTCCGCGAGTGTCCTACCCATCGCTTTCCCTCCGGCCGGCAAACGTCCACCGGCCCAACTAGAGATCTTGAGGAGCGGCGACTGCCCTTCTCGGGGCCCCTGAAGTCGTGATTCCGGGCGTGCACCGCCGGGCCCGTCGGTCTGCGGGCCGCTGTGTGATTCCAGGGTGGCGCGTTCCATGGAAAATTGAACTTGCGTTTCACAGAGTGAGACGCGAGTATCGTTGCATGGACAACAGTAGCGGCGTCGGCGTTCTGGACAAGGCGGCCCTCGTCCTGAGCGCTCTGGAGTCCGGTCCGGCCACCCTCGCGGGTCTGGTCGGGGCCACCGGACTGGCACGACCCACGGCCCACCGCCTGGCCGTGGCCCTGGAACACCACCGCATGGTGGCACGCGACATGCAGGGCCGGTTCATCCTCGGCCCGCGACTCGCGGAACTCGCGGCGGCGGCGGGCGAGGACCGCCTGCTGGCGACCGCGGGCCCCGTGCTCACCCATCTCCGTGACGTCACCGGCGAGAGCGCGCAGCTCTACCGGCGCCAGGGCGAGATGCGGATCTGTGTGGCCGCGGCGGAGCGCCTGTCCGGTCTGCGGGACACCGTCCCGGTCGGCTCCACGCTCACGATGAAGGCGGGCTCCTCGGCGCAGATCCTGATGGCCTGGGAGGAGCCCGAGCGCCTGCACCGCGGCCTCCAGGGGGCCCGCTTCACGGCGACCGCCCTGTCGGGCGTGCGGCGGCGAGGCTGGGCCCAGTCGATCGGCGAGCGCGAGCCGGGCGTCGCGTCCGTCTCCGCGCCGGTACGCGGGCCCTCCAACCGGGTCGTGGCGGCCGTGTCCGTCTCCGGCCCCATCGAGCGCCTGACGCGCCACCCGGGCCGGATGCACGCCCAGGCGGTCATCGACGCGGCCGGCCGCCTCTCCGAGGCCCTGCGCCGCTCGGGCTGACACCTTGGACCGTCCGGTCCGCTCCCGCCGGGGAAGGGCGGCCTCAACGCCGCGGCAGCCCTTCTCCGACGGGACGGACGGACCGGTGGTCCTCCCGGTCAGCCGGACCGTGCGCGCGCCCTCGTCGGGGCGTCGTCCAGGGCTCGCCGGACGTCCTCGGGCAGGCGGGCACCGCTCGCCCCCGCGGCGACGGGGCCGGCGACCGTACGCGGCTTCCTGTCGGTGTGCGGGAGACGTCCTGGTCGCGGGACCGACAGGCTCCGGCGTCGTCCGTACCCCGGTCGGGTCCGGGTGTGAGCAGTTGCGGTACAGCGGTCGTGCCGGTGGAATCTCCGACTGCTGAGCAGGCCGGGACGACAAATCACCGCCGGCGGTCCCGGCCGCGGACTGCGCCCGCCGCGTGACCCGGACGCCCGGCCCGACGACGGTGAGGACGCTCACGCCAAGACGGCGTGAAGATCGCCGGTGGCGGCGTCAAGAGGGCGCAAAGATTCGGGCGCCGCTTCGGCAGGCGCGTTTGCTGCCGGTTGTGTCGATATCGTTCAAGCGGCTGATCGCGGGCCGCCCCCTCAGTAGCGACCGTCTGGGTGAGCAGATGCTGCCCAAGCGGATTGCCCTGCCGGTTTCTGCCAGTGACCCGTTGTCGTCGGTGGCGTACGCGACGCAGGAGATCCTGCTGGTGCTGACGCTGGGCGGACTGGCCTATCTGCACCTGGCGCCGTGGGTGGCGGCCGCGGTGGTGGTGCTGCTGGCCGTGGTGGTGCTGTCCTACCGGCAGGCGGTGCAGGCCTATCCGTCCGGCGGCGGTTCGTACGAGGTGGCCTCGCGCAACCTGGGGCCGTGGGCGGGGCTGGTGGTGGCCTCGGCGCTGATGGTGGACTACGTGATGACGGTGGCCGTGTCGGTGGCGGCCGGTGCTGGAACGCGACCCCGACGGCGAACACCCGGTCGCTGTCGTCGGCAACCCGCCATCAGCTGATCCAACGCTGTCCGCACCGGCCGGGGAGCACCTGCGGCTGATGGCCGACGGCCCGGCCGTCTTCGCCGCCGACCAACGCTTCCTCACCCTGCCGGCCACCGCCGCCGCCCGCGCGCTGCAAGCGGAACGCCTGGCCGCGCAGGCCGCACGCGCACGGGAACTGACCGAGATCGACAAACTGCGCGCAGCCCTGCTGGCCGCCGTCGGCCACGACCTGCGCACCCCGCTCGCCGGCATCAAGGCGCCGAGCTCCTGGCCACCGTGGACGCCTCTGCCGACAAGATGAACGACCTGGTCGGTCTGGGCCTGGCCATCGCCCGCGGCTTCACCGAAGCCATGAACGGCACCCTCACCCCCACCGACACCCCCGGCGGCGGCCTGACCATGACCCTCACCCTCCCCACCACGCCATGACCCGCATCCTCGTCGTCGACGACGACCCCCACCTGCTGCGCGCCCTGACCATCGCCCTGAACGCCCGCGGCTACCGGACCAACGCCGCTCCTGATGCCACCAGCGCCCTGCACGCCGCCGCCACCGCAGCCCCCGACCTGGCCGTCATCGACCTCGGCCTGCCCGACCTCGACGGCATCGACGTCATCGAAAGCCTCCGCGGCTGGTCCACCGCCCCGATCATCGTCCTGTCCGCCCGCCACGACGAGACCGCGAAGATCAACGCCCTGGACGCCGGCGCCGACGACTACGTCGCCAAACCCTTCGGCATGGGCGAGCTCCTCGCCCGCATCCGCGCCGCCCTACGGCGGGCCCCCCCCGCCGACGAACAGCCCCGGATCGTCACGGCCGCCTTCACCGTCGACCTGGCCGCCAAGCGCGTCACCACCGCAGCCGGCGAGATCCGCCTCACCCCCACCGAGTGGCACCTGCTGGAGATCCTCGTCCGCCACCCCGGGCTTCTGGTCAGCCAACGTCAGCTCCTGCAAGAGGTCTGGGGGCCCCGATAGGAGAAGGAGACCAACTACCTGCGCGTCCACCTCGCCAACCTCCGCCGCAAACTCGAACCGGAACCCTCCCGGCCCCGCTACCTCATCACCGAACCCGGCATCGGCTACCGCTTCACCCCCGACACCCCTGCCTGACCGCGCGGCCACCACCCGGAACCGGCGACGGCGCATGCCACCTGCCCCCACCCGGACACGCACGCCCGCGCCCTGTCCCACGACCGACAGCGACAGCCCGAGACGTCCGGCAGGAAGGTCGCGCAGGTCCGGCAGGGGGCCCCGGGTACGGAGGCGGGAGCGACGTCCTGGACCGCGTCGATCGGCTCCCGGGCGACCCGGGCCCGCAGGGCGTGAGCGTCCCGCTCCGCGTCTCCGCCACCCGGCGGCGGGCCCGGCATCACCCTCCCGCGCGCAGCCGGCCCTCGACCGGCACATGCGGTCGCGCGGCGTCAGTGGGCCCGCCCGGCCCGCTCCGGTGCGACCCGTCACATGCCGTGCGCGCCCCGGCCGCCGGGGCGGGTACGACGGGGGCGCGGAACCAGTCGTGGTCCGCGCGGAGTTACGGCGGTGGAAACGGCGAAGGCCCTCCACCGAAGTGGAGGGCCTTCCCTTTACGTACCCCCGACCGGATTCGAACCGGCGCTACCGCCTTGAGAGGGCGGCGTGCTAGGCCGCTACACAACGGGGGCCCTGGATCTTACGTTTCCGCAGATCCGAGCTGGTCTACCTGGACTCGAACCAAGACTAACTGAACCAGAATCAGCCGTGCTGCCAATTACACCATAGACCAATGATGGTTTAGACCAGTCAGTACCCCCGACCGGATTCGAACCGGCGCTACCGCCTTGAGAGGGCGGCGTGCTAGGCCGCTACACAACGGGGGCCCTAGCGATCCTGCGTCGAGGTCAGCGGGAGCGACCCGGCTGTCCTCGCGGGAAGGATCTGTACCCCCGACCGGATTCGAACCGGCGCTACTGCCTTGAGAGGGCAGCGTGCTAGGCCGCTACACAACGGGGGCTTTGCAGATGAGCTCTGCGAGCTGGCCTACCTGGACTCGAACCAAGACTAACTGAACCAGAATCAGTCGTGCTGCCAATTACACCATAGGCCACTGGAACTCAAGCCCTTGCGGGGATCTCGTTCTAGCGTGCTCCGTGAGGTTCCGGCCTTCCGGCCCGCTCCCCTCGGCGCAGGAAGAACATTACCCGAAGGTGGACGGGGCTCCAAAACGGGTATGCGCGCGGCCCCGGCGAGGGACGTTCCGGCACGGCGGCGGGGGCAACGGACGTCCCTGCCGACGACGAAGGGGCGGCGCCCGGAACCCCGGGTGCCGCCCCTGCCGTGGTCCGCCCGGTTACGCGAGCTTGGCCAGCGCCGCGTCGATCCGGGCCAGCGTCCGCTCCCTGCCCAGGATCTCCAGGGACTCGAAGAGCGGCAGGCCGACGGTACGGCCGGTGACGGCCACGCGGACCGGCGCCTGCGCCTTGCCGAGCTTGAGGCCGTGGGCCTCACCGGCGGCCAGGACGGCCTCCTTGAGGGACTCCGCGGACGTCCAGTCGGCCGACTCCAGCTTCTCGCGGGCCGTGCGCAGGAGGGCGTCCGAGCCCTCCTTCATGGCCTTGGTCCACGACGCCTCGTCGAAGACCGGCTCCGCGAGGAAGAGGAAGTCGACGTTGGCGGTGATCTCCGAGAGGACCTTCAGCCGGCTCTGGGCGTGGGGGGCGATCGCCTGCCACTTGGCCTCGTCGAAGTCCTCCGGCGCCCACGGGGCGAACGGCGCCCGCAGCCACGGGCGGCAGCGCTCGGCGAACTCCTTCACCTCCAGCATGCGGATGTGGTCGCCGTTGATCGCCTCGCACTTCTTCAGGTCGAAGCGCGCCGGGTTGGGGTTCACGTCGGCGATGTCGAAGGCCGCGACCATCTCGTCGATCGTGAAGATGTCCTTGTCCGCGGAGAGCGACCAGCCCAGCAGCGACAGATAGTTGAGCAGGCCCTCGGGCAGGAAACCCTGCTCCCGGTAGAGGTTCAGGGACGCCTGCGGGTCGCGCTTGGAGAGCTTCTTGTTGCCCTCGCCCATCACGTACGGCAGGTGGCCGAAGGCGGGGGTCTGCCGGGCGATGCCCAGCTCGGTCAGCGCCCGGTACAGGGCGATCTGGCGCGGGGTGGAGGAGAGCAGGTCCTCGCCGCGCAGGACGTGGGTGATCTCCATCAGGGCGTCGTCGACCGGGTTGACCAGCGTGTACAGCGGGGCGCCGTTCGCGCGGACGATGCCGTAGTCCGGCACGTTCTCCGGGGTGAAGGTCAGCTCGCCGCGGACCAGGTCGGTGAAGGTGATCGGCTCGTCGGGCATCCGGAAGCGGACGATCGGGGTGCGGCCCTGGGCCTCGTACTCCTCGACCTGCCCGGCGCTCAGGTCGCGGCAGTGACCGTCGTAGCCGGAGGGCCTGCCGGCGGCGCGGGCGGCCTCCCGGCGGGTGTCCAGCTCCTCCTGGGAGCAGTAGCAGTGGTAGGCGTGGCCGGCGTCCAGGAGCTTGCGGGCGACGTCCCGGTAGATGTCCATGCGCTGCGACTGGCGGTACGGCGCGTGGGGGCCGCCGATCTCGGGGCCCTCGTCCCAGTCGAAGCCGAGCCAGCGCATCGCGTCGAGCAGCTGCTGGTAGGACTCCTCCGAGTCGCGGGCCGCGTCGGTGTCCTCGATGCGGAAGACCAGGGTGCCCTGGTGGTGCCGCGCGAACGCCCAGTTGAACAGGGCGGTTCGGATCAGGCCCACATGGGGGTTACCGGTGGGCGAGGGACAGAAACGGACGCGTACGGGGGAGCCGGGTGCGCTAGCCACGCTTGACAACCTTGTTGGTGAGAGTGCCGATGCCTTCGATGGTGACGGCGACCTCGTCGCCGACGTGGAGGGGGCCGACCCCCGCCGGGGTGCCGGTGAGGATGACGTCGCCGGGGAGCAGCGTCATCGCCTCGGAGATGTTGACGACCAGGTCCTCGATGGAGTGGAGCATCTCACTCGTACGGCCCAGCTGGCGCTGTTCGCCGCCGACCGTGAGCTGGATCGTCAGGTCGTTCGCGCGCTCCAGGTCCAGGTCCGTCTCGACCCAGGGGCCGAGCGGGCAGGAGGTGTCGAAGCCCTTGGCGCGGGCCCACTGCTTCTCGCGGCGCTGGACGTCGCGGGCGGTGACGTCGTTGGCGCAGGTGTAGCCGAAGATCACGTCCTTGACGCGCTCGCGCGGCACCTCGCGGCACATGCGGCCGATGACGACGGCCAGCTCGGCCTCGTGGTGGAGTTCCTCGGTGAACGGCGGGTACTGGATGTCGTCGCCGGAGCCGATCACCGAGGTGGAGGGCTTGAAGAAGGCGAACGGCGCCTCGGGCACCTCGTTGCCCAGTTCACGCGCGTGGTCGGCGTAGTTCCGGCCGAACGCCACGACCTTGTTGGGCAGGACCGGCGGGAGCAGTCTGACCTTGGCGAGCGGCACCTTCGTGCCGGACAGCTCGTAGTCCGCGAACGGGATGCCCTTGATGATGTCGAGGACGAGTTCGTCCTGCTTGTCGCCCTCGACCGCGCCGAAGGCGACGTTCCCGTCGATGGAGAACCTGGCGATGCGCACGGGATCCTTGCGCCCCTCACTGAGAACCGGCGTACTGACGCCTCAGGTTAACCGGTCGGAGGGCCGCGCGTTCGGCCGGTACGACGGCCGACCGGGCGTTTTCCGGCCGTGGGGACCGGCGTGGAGGAATGCGATTTCGGGGGTTTTCCCGCAGGTCAGGCGCGGGGGGCGGGTCCGGCGGGCGGGAATGGGCCGCGGTTTGCGGGGGCGGTCGGCAAGGCGCGGGGAAAAGCGCGCGCGTGTGAATGGGATACGCCGGGAAATAGCCGAGCGCGGCCGGAGGGACCGTCGTGCGATCCGTCCGGCCGCGCTCGGCGGGACTGTCGGCTACGCGCCGGCCGGGGCGCCGGCGCCGGCCGGGATCTCCATGAGAACCGTGCGCCGGGGGTTGGCCGTCTGGGCGGGGAGGTCGACCGTGTGCTCCGGCAGCTCGGGCGTGGCCAGGTCGCCGGCGTCCTCGAGGTGCGCCAGGGTCGTGCGCCGCGGGTTGGCAATCGGGCGGAACATCATCGTCGTCTTCACCGTTGTCGTCCTGTGCCTCTGGTCGGAGTGGCCGCTCTTGTAAAGCGTCAGGCTAAACATCCGATTCCCCGCCGAAGGTGCCGACCGCGCCCGACATGCCTGTGAGTTTGCTCACGAACTCACGGGCAAACCGGTCAATTCCGGCTGCCAACCCGGCTTGACGAAACGGACATTGACCCCCTGAAGCCACCATTCCGCTCCTGATCATGGCGACTGGGACACCTCGTACCCAGCGGCGACTCGCAGCGGTACGCCCGGTTTGTTCCGAGATCGACCCCACGGCCGGTAACCCACCCCTCACAGCCCGTCACGTAGGTCACAGCTCGGCCCACTGCCCTTGTTGGAGATCCTGCACTGTGCTGGAATTCCACGGACCGCCGCGGGATCGAGCCGGTGCAGAGGGCGCTACGCAGCGCCGAGCGGCGGCGGGACAGGGGGGAACCAGCGCCGGTCACTCAAGACCACCCGGGGGGCGTATTCAGGGCGCTCTCCACGACGCCGACACCGTGTCCCTCCGTTCACGCGGAGGGGCGCCTGGTCCAGAGGTTGCGACGCTAGTGCAGGGACGTTTCAAGAGGGATGGCAGCGCTTCGGCGGAGCCGGAGTCGCACGACGGGACTGGCCCCATGAAGGGCAGCTCCTCGCCCCAGCACGCCCACAGCCAGGGCCCGGGCCCGTCCGGAGGCGGCGGTGAGCGTGGCGGGCGCCCCGGCGCGCCGGCCCCGTCGGGCGCCACCACGGCGGCGTCCGCGGGCAACCCCGCACCGGCGGCGAAGTCCACGCAGGCCCAGAGCGCCGGTTCACGCCTGGCCCTGCGCAACTGGCGCATCTCCACGCGCCTGGTGTCGCTGCTCGCGCTGCCCGTGGTCGCGGCGACCTCGCTGGGCGCGCTGCGCATCGACCAGAACATGAACGACATCCAGCAGCTCGACAACATGAAGCTGCTGACGGACATGACCAAGCAGGCGACCGAGCTGGCCGCCGCGCTCCAGGACGAGCGCGACCAGTCCGCCGGCCCCCTGTCGCACGGTGGCCTGAAGACGAACGACTACCAGGTCAAGGCCTTCCAGCAGAAGACCAACCGGGCCCGCGACAACTTCCTGGACGCCTCCGAGCAGATCGACGCGGCCAGCAAGGACGGCAACCTCCAGGGCGTGCGTGACGCGCTCGTCGGTCTCGCCAACCAGCTGGACGACCTGGCCAAGATCCGCGACAAGGCGTACGCGTCCAAGGACAACGCCACCCAGACGGTCGAGTCCTACCACCGGCTCATCACCCAGCTGATCGGCCTCTCCCAGGACATGGCCGAGGCGTCCAGCAACCCGGAGATGATCTCGCGCACCCGCGCCCTGGCGGCCTTCTCCACCGCCAAGGAGTACGCGTCCGTACAGCGCGCCATGATCGCCGCCGCGCTGCCCGCGACCACCGCGACCAAGGGCGACCTCTCCGAGAACGACCGCCTCTACGGCCAGTCGGCCTACGAGAGCGAGGGCTCCGAGCTGGCGATCTTCCGGAAGATCTACGCCAACCAGGACGCCGAGCTGCTCCTCCAGCCGATCGACGACGGCAACGCGACGATCAAGACGGCCGACACCTACGCCAAGCGCTCCTTCGAGTCCCCGGACGGCCTCCAGCAGCTGCCGGCGCGTTCGTACCGCGACTGGGTGGACGCCAGCTCCACCAAGCTCGAGCAGATGAAGAAGATCGAGCACACGCTGCTCGAGGAGATGGAACAGAAGGCCCGCGAGCTGAAGAGCGCCACCCAGCGTGACGCCATCATCTCCGGTGCGCTGATCCTGCTCGTGCTCGGTGTGTCGCTGGTCGGCGCGTTCGTCGTGGCCCGGTCCATGATCCGGTCGCTGCGCCGGCTCCAGGAGACCGCGACGCGGGTCGCCCAGGACCGGCTGCCCGAGCTGGTCAAGCAGCTGTCGGAGGCGGACCCGCAGGACGTCGACACCTCCGTGGAGTCGGTCGGTGTGCACTCCCGGGACGAGATCGGCCAGGTGGCCGCGGCCTTCGACGACGTGCACCGCGAGGCGGTCCGCCTCGCCGCCGAGCAGGCCCTGCTGCGGGGCAACGTCAACGCGATGTTCACCAACCTCTCGCGCCGCTCCCAGGGCCTGATCCAGCGTCAGCTGTCGCTCATCTCCGAGCTGGAGTCCCGCGAGGCCGACCCGGACCAGCTGTCCTCGCTGTTCAAGCTGGACCACCTCGCCACCCGCATGCGCCGTAACGGTGAGAACCTCCTCGTCCTCGCGGGTGAGGAGCCCGGCCGCCGCTGGACGCGTCCGGTGCCGCTGGTCGACGTGCTGCGTGCCGCCGCGTCCGAGGTGGAGCAGTACGAGCGCATCGAGCTGGCCTCCGTGCCGACCACCGAAGTGGCCGGCCGCGTGGTCAACGACCTCGTGCACCTGCTCGCCGAGCTGCTGGAGAACGCGACGTCGTTCTCCTCGCCGCAGACCAAGGTCAAGGTCACCGGTCACGCGCTGCCCGACGGCCGGGTGCTGATCGAGATCCACGACACCGGTATCGGCCTCTCCCCCGAGGACCTCGCGGCGATCAACGAGCGGCTCGCCGCGCCGCCCACCGTGGACGTCTCCGTCTCCCGCCGCATGGGTCTGTTCGTGGTCGGCCGCCTGTCGCAGCGCCACGGCATCCGCATCCAGCTGCGCCCCTCCGACTCCGGTGGTACGACCGCGCTGGTCATGCTGCCCGTGGACGTCGCCCAGGGCGGCAAGAAGCCCGTCCCGGGCAAGCCCGGCGCGCCCGTGTCGAGCGGTGGTCCGGCCGCCGCGCAGGCAGCCGCCGGTGCGGCCGCGGCCCGGCGTGCGAACGGCAACAACGGCGGTGCCCTCGGCGGCGGCCCGGCCGGTGGCGGTCTGCTCGGTGCCGGTCCCGGCCCGCGTGGCCAGGTCGGTTCCGCCCAGGGTCCCCGGGCCGCGCTGCCCGGCGCGGGCCAGGGCGGGCGTCCCGGTGCGCCGGGCGGAGCGCGCGGACCGCAGGGCGGTGCCGGTGCCCCGCAGCAGGGCCGGCAGTCCGCCAGGCCCGCGGCCGCGTTCGAGCAGGGCACGCCCCCCGCCGCCGGGTCCGGCGCGGGTGCCTTCGGCGGTCAGACGCCGGGCGCCCCGCAGGGCCTCCAGGCCGCGAACCCGGGCGGTCCGCAGCAGGGCGCCTTCGGCGGCCGCAACGCGCAGCGGCCCGCCGGCAACGACCAGAGCCGCCAGCCCCAGCTGCCGCCGCGCGGCGGTCCGCGGGCCGAGCTGCCCGGCGGTGCCCCGCAGCCCCGCACGTCCGACTGGGGCGCCTCCCAGGCCCCGCTGTCGCGTGCCTCGCTGGACGCCCCGCGCGGCCACGACGAGCAGGACCCGGCGCAGACCGCGCCCATGCCGCGCGTGGACGACCGGCAGGGCCCGGGCTCGGCCACCGGCACGGGTGAGTACACGCGCCCGGAGCTGCCCGACGCTTCCGGCTCCGCCGCGCACACGGGCCAGTTCGCCCGTCCGGACACCGCGCAGCAGCCGGGCCGGTTCGCGCGTCCCGACGCCGGCCGGCAGCCGGGCCGATTCGACGGCCCCGGTGGCCCGCAGGGAACCGACCCGTTCGTCCGCTCCGACGTGTTCGGCACGTCGGCGGGGCCCGCGCGGCAGGACAACGGCGACCGGCACACGGGTCAGTTCCCGGCCCCGCAGGCACCGCAGACCCCGCAGGCGCCGCAGGGATTCGACGGCGGGTCCACCGGGCAGCACGCGCTGCCGGGCCGCCAGGACCCCTCGCAGACCGGGCAGTTCGAGCGCCCGCAGCCGGCCGTCCGGGACCAACTCGGCGCCCCGCGCCCACCGGCTCCGCAGCAGCGTCCGGTGCGCCAGGAGCCGCAGCAGCGTCCGGTCCGCCATGAGCCGGAGGCGCTGCCGCCGGCCAGTGGACCGGGTGACGGCCGTACCCCGCTGTACGACACGCTGGAGACCAACTGGTTCCATGGCACCCAGCAGCAGGAGAACGCGCCCGCGCCGCAGCAGCCGCAGGCACCCGCCCCGGCTCCCCAGCGGTCCGCCTCGAACACCGGTTCCTGGCGCACCTCGCCGAACGACGAACTCGTCCGGCAGGCCGAGCGCGTACGGCAGCCCGCCGCGGGCGGGATCACCACCTCCGGCCTGCCGCGCCGCGTGCCCCGGGCGAACCTCGTCCCGGGGACCGCACAGCAGCAACAGCACCAAGCCGGTCCGCAGGTCTCGCGTGCGCCTGACGACGTACGCGGCCGGCTGACCAATCTTCGTCGGGGCATCGCTCAGGGCCGTCAGGCCGGCAGCGGCCAGACCGGCAGCTACCCGAGCCCCACTCACCAGCAGGAGCGTTAGTTGAGTCCGATGAGCCAGGCGGCACAGAACCTGAACTGGTTGATCACCAACTTCGTGGACAACACCCCTGGGGTGTCCCACACAGTGGTGGTCTCCGCCGACGGCCTTCTGCTGGCGATGTCCGAAGGGTTCCCGCGGGACCGCGCCGACCAGCTGGCGGCCGTCGCGTCCGGGCTGACCTCGTTGACGGCCGGGGCATCCCGGATCTTCGAGGGCGGCACCGTGGCGCAGACGGTCGTCGAGATGGAACGCGGGTTCCTCTTCCTGATGTCCGTCTCGGACGGGTCGTCCCTCGCGGTTCTGGCCCACCCCGAGTGCGACATCGGCCTCGTCGGCTACGAGATGGCACTGCTCGTCGACCGCGCGGGTGCGGTACTCACCCCGGACCTGCGCGCCGAACTCCAGGGCAGTCTGCTTCACTGACCGCCCCCGGCACCACCCACCTCACGAAAACACCGTCCGGCCGCCACAATCCCCCCACCGGCCCCGTCAGACGGCTTGACTGACCGACTTGCTGTCCCGCCCGGAGGATTCATGACCCCGCCCACCGCTCATCATGATCCGTACGCGGAGCCGTACGGGGACGAGGGCGACCAGCCGCTGGTAAGGCCGTACGCGATGACCGGCGGCCGGACCCGGCCGCGGTATCAGCTGGCCATCGAGGCGCTGATCAGCACCACGGCCGATCCGGCAGCGCTCATGGGACTGCTCCCTGAGCACCAGCGCATCTGCCACCTGTGCCGCGAGGTCAAGTCGGTCGCGGAGGTCTCCGCGCTGCTGGCCATGCCGCTCGGAGTGGCCAGGATCCTGGTCGCCGACCTCGCCGAGGCCGGCCTGGTCGCCATCCACCAGCCGGGTGGCGACGAGAACAACGGCGGCGCTCCTGATGTGACGCTGCTCGAAAGGGTGCTCAGTGGACTTCGCAAGCTCTGACACGGGTCGGGCCACCACCTCCGCGAAGATCGTGGTGGCGGGCGGCTTCGGCGTGGGCAAGACCACGTTCGTCGGCGCCGTCTCGGAGATCAACCCGCTGCGCACA
>NZ_JBIBVY010000037.1:0-33595 GCF_043080665.1 Streptomyces sp. NPDC014991 | reverse complement strand
CCCCGTGAACGTCTCCACCCACACCCGCTCAGCACGTAACACCGCGGCCATACCGAGGAGATGCCCAGATCACGGCCTTGTGCAACACCCTTTAGGGCCGCCGAGGTCCGTTCAATCTCCGCGGCCAGATCCGGCCGGGAGTCGGCCAGCAGTGCGAACTCACCGGCATTGCGCAGCTGATGGTTCCATTGCACACAGCGGCCTGCCGCCAGGAGTTCCAGGGCTCTGTCCGGATCGCCGACCTCCAGTGCGGCGGCCACGGCCTCCGAGGCGACTGGCGCCCAGTTGGTCTGTCGCGCCTCCTGGTCCGCGGGCTCCAGTTGCAAGCCGGCCACGGACGTCAGCAGGACGACGGCGAGGCCGTAGGCGGCCACGGCGTCGTCCCACCGGCCCAGTTCGGCGCTTCTTCGGGCCCATGCGGTCGCCGCGGTGAGGCGGATGCTGGGCGAGGCGGCATCGTTCCGCGCGGCCGTGCACCAGTCGCGCAGTGCGCGTTCCACGTCCTCGGTCCGACGGGAGTGGCGCAGACCGGTGCCGCGGTTGACCCGCAGCATGGCGTCGAGCGGCTGTCCCTCCGCGGTGAACGTCAGCGCTTCCGTGAGCAGTTCCACGGTGCGGCGGAGCCTGGCCTCGTCGGAGCTGTCCTCGACGGAACCCAACAGCGCCAGCGCGGTGTTGGACAGAAGTCGCAGGCGACGGGGGTGATCGGCGGGGATCTCGGCCAGCGGCACCTCCCCGGCCCGGAGCGTGGCTTCCAGGTCGTCCTCGTGACCCGTACGCCGGTATCGCTGCAGATGGGCCGAGATAAGGTTCGTGCGGTACATCCCCTTTTTCGGATGCCCGTCGGGAAGTAACTCCACCGCTTCACGGCACAGCTCGATCTGCAGGTCGGTGTCCTCGGCGTCGTTGTTCAGCTCGTAACGCACCGCGACTAGCGCGGACTTGTTGAAGAGCTGCAGGGCCCGGTCCACGTCGGACTCGCCCGGGAGGGCGAGTGCCCGGTCGATGACCTCCAGTCCCTCCACCAGGTCCGGTGTGTTCCCCGTCGTCTGCGCCCGGGTTGTCAGTCCAGAGGCAAGAATCGCCAGTCGGCGCCCCAGACTGCCGTGGTCGGGCGGGGTCAGGTCGACCGACCGCCGGGCCGCCGAGATCGCGTCGTCGCGGTCGGCCCCGTCGCCGAAGTACTCGAAGCGCAGCTTGAGCGCCCAGGCCAGGCCGATGAGCGCGGTGGCGTTGCCGGGGTCGACCGCTTCGGCTTGGGCGTAGTCGTCGATGGATGCATCGAGCAGCTCGGCCCGGCCCGAGCGCTGGAAGAGCCGTTCCTGCACCCCGGCCAGATCGATCAGGTCCTGCGGAGCTCTGCGGTTGGCGACCAGGAGCGACCGGAGGTGCAGCGCGTGCCGCAGATCGTCCGCTTCGTCGGTGTGCCTGGCCTGTTCCTCCCAGCAGGAGGCGAGGGTGTCAGCGGCCGCATGGGACGCCAGCCCCAGTGGTCCCCGGTCGGGCACGACCCGGCTGAGCGCGTCCATCGCCCGGTCGAGGTCGCCGCGCTGCCCGCTCAGGCGGTGGCGTTCCTTCCAGGCGAGACCCAGCTCCCTGAGGATCTGCCGGACGAGTTCCTCGGGTGCCGCGTCGATGCCGACCGCGCGCGTGTATAGCTCGACCGCGCGCGTGTATAGCTCGATCGCGCGCGTGTATAGCTCGATCGCCCGGTCCACGTACTCAATGCCGGAGCTCTTCGCATAGCGGATCATCAGTAGACGGCCCAGCTGGTGGAGGTGTGCGGCGAAGTTCGCGTCGGACGTCTGGAGTCGGTCCAGTGCCCGCAGTCCCCGGTCCGCGGCCGGGACGAGGTGCTCCGATGCCCCGGTCAGGCGCCACTCGACCAGGACGGCGGCGCAGAAATTCAGCGCCACGACGGCCCACAGCGGATCGTCCTCGGACATCAGCTCCAGGGCCCGCGTCATGTAACGCAGTCCTTGGCGCAGGGCGCCCGTGCAGCCGTAGCGGTCTGCCATAGCCACCAGATCGCCGGCGGCGTTCTGAAACAGCACCGGGTCGGCTGGGTTGGCCACGAGAGCTTGGTGAAGACGGTCGACCAGCCCGTCGAGCGGCTGCGGTGCGCCCTGGCCGTAGGGGAGCAGGAAGCTCGTTGCGAGAGCCCGGTCTAGTTCCCCGGGGGCGCCTTCGCGGCTCGGGTCGTCGTGCCAGCGGTTCAGGTGGACCCAGGCCATAAGCCTGGCGACGCGCAGGAACAGGGGACTGCCCCGTTCCTCCCCCGCCTCGCCGATCCACTCCATGAGATCCACCAGCCGCCGCGTCGTCTCTGGCGCGAGCAGCAGGGAGACGTCCGCTTCCGGGTGAACTCTTCAAAGTTCCGGCGCAGTTCGGCATAGGTGCGGGCCGGATCTCGCACAGTCATCCTCGTCATCCCTTGGGACAGTCGCTCACCGGCGCCATCGACAGCAAGGTGGTGAGCGGTACGACCACGTCGCCGTCACTCGTCCTGACCACGGCCTCGCCGCCGGAGACACGCTGCACGGTGCCGCACACCTTGGCACCAGGGGTGTTGAAGCGCATCAGGCCTTTCTCCTTCCCGGAGCCGTACCAGGTGGCGCCGACCGCGGCCACGAGCAGGGCCGTGCACAGCAGGGTCAGGACGATGCCCCGACGCAATTGCCGTGCGGCGGCGGCGGCCTCCTGCTGCTCCAGGAGGACCTGGGGCAGAGCGGATGGCAAGTCGAGGGCGCGTGGTCTGCCGTGCGCCGCGAGGAGGAGCTGCATCGCGCCGAGGGCACCTCAGACGAGCACGCCGAGCAGCAGCAGGCCCACGGCGGCGGCCCAGCGGTCGGTGAGCTGACCGATGTCCGAGCGTCCTTTGACGAGGCTGAAGCCCACCAGAGCGGCGAGCAGGGCCGCGAGTCCGTTACGCCAGGCGAGGGCTCGCGGACACGCGGCACGGCCTCCTGGACCAGCCTGCGGCGCTCCTGCAGACGCCGCAGGTCGGAGGCGCCGGCCGGGTGGCGGGCAGGGGCGTCGTGGGCCGGTCATGCCAGTTCCGCCGGCACCCCGAGCAGCCAGAAAGCTCCGCAGCCCTCGCTCACACCCGCGGGACGGTGGTCGTGGTCCTCGTTGCAGTTGCACGCCATTGGTACCTCGAACGGGTCGGTGCGGGCCGGAGCGCGCCACGACAGCAGGCGGACGGTGGTGAGGACAACGGGGATCTCCAGGGGAGCGGCGCAGCGCGGACAGGGGCCGCGGGCCAGCAGCAGGCCCTTGCCGTACGGCCGCAACTCGAAGTGATCGGCGACGTGTTGCACGTAGGCGGGCTCGGACCCCTCAGCGTAGGGGAGCACGGCGGGCGGAGGTACGGGCATGGGCGGCTTTCTGGTTCAGGGACCTGTGTGGGTGAAGGGCGTCCAGTGACTCGGCTCGAGCGGCGAGGCGTCCCGCAGCCTGCGGACGGCGCTGTGCAGTGCGGTGGCGGCGCGGTCGGGGCGGAACACACCGTCCTGCCAGAGGTCGCGGTACACATCCGTCGCCACCTCGGCGGCGACCACGTCCCGGACGGACCATAGTGTCCCGATCACGTGCCGGTAGCCCGTGTAGTGCAGCGCGGCGGACAACGTCATCGACTCGTCAGGCAGCAGCAGTCCGCCCAGGGCCGTCTTGCACGCCGAGAGGAAGGCGAAGTCGCGGTGCCGGTGGTCCGCGGCGATCTCGCCCGTCGTCAGCAGGCCGTCGCTGAGCAGCACCCCTCCGGAGGCGGGACGCAGGGGATGGGATGTGGCGTGGCAGCTGAAGTGGACGCTGCGGTGGACGGCCAACTCACGCCGCACCGACCTCCGGTCCGCCGCGGGGCCTTCAAGGTGGTGCAGTCCGCTCCGAAGAGCGTCGTCAGCAGTTCTCCTCGCGCTCGACGTGGGGCAGGTCCCGCTGGCCCGGGGTTTTTGGCAGCGCCACGTGGAGCATGCCGCCCGCCACGGTCGACCGCTCCCACAACCGGGACTCGATCAACACGCGCAGGGAGGGCGTGTACGACATCACCGCTCGGTCCAGTGAGCTCTGTCCCGCCTCGCCGTGCCGACCCGCGGCATGCAGCGGGAGCAGGGTTAGCAGGCTCTCCATCATCGCGTCGGCCTCGACGAGGGCGACCGCCGCGTGCTGATAGGCCGCACAGGTCCTGACGTTGAAGATCTCCTGCGCGGCGGCGTCCGCTTCCTCAAGAGCTGCGAGCCGGCTCTGATGCCGCTCAATCGCCTCCACGTAGGCATAGGCCGTTTCATGGAGGTCCCGGGCCGTGAAGTCCAGCGGAAGCGGCAGGACTGCGTCCGGCGTCACAATCAATGCGTCCGTCCGACGCTGGGTCACATTGACGGTGACGACGGGGCCTAGGGCGGCGGCACGGCGCAAATCAGCGGCAGGCACCGGACGTTGGAAACCGCCGAGCCCCGGCAACTGCCGGACTTTCTCCAGCAGCCCGGCCAGCCGCCGCGCCAGCACCATCTTCCCGTCGGCCGGCACCGGTTCCCCCGCGATCGTCCACCGAGCCCCCCGTCACCCGTCGCTGCTCCCGAGGGTAGCGGAGCACGGGTCACCGGGCCGGCGGCGCATGCGGCTGCGGTTTAGGGGCGGCGGCGGTGCCGGGGGCTGGAGTGCGCTTTGGAGGCGAGCGCACCGCGCGAGGCAACCGCACAGATGCTGGGCCCGGTGCGAGCTGGCTCCTGTTCCCTGTAGTCCAGGCATTTCGAGGACCTGCCCACCAAGACCGCGGTTGCCGCGTTTTTCGGCTGCTCGCGAGTTGTGATCATCGCGCGCCTACCGCGCTGAAGGCGAGAGTGGTACCGGGTTCCAACACAACGACGCTGGGACTGCGACACCCTACGGCGGAGGCCGGCACCCCACACGCCGACACGCGCGGTCCTGCGGGGATCCGCAGGACCGACGGACGTGCCCGGAAACGGCCGCTTCCGCGGAGTCGGAGGCCATGTCTGATGTTCAGTCGCTTCAGTAGCTTGAGTCGCTGGCGGAGGAGATGGTGGCAGCGACTCAGAACCAGCGACTGGGCGACTCTTCGGTCGCTGCCGTCATACGGGTGAAAAGTGCAGGTCAGCCCACTAGCGGGATACTGTTCAGCGACTGAAGCGACCGAAGCTTCGGGTATATGAAGCCATTCGTGCGTGTGCGTGTGCGTCATATATAGGAAGGTTCAGTCGCTTCAGTCGCTGTGGTTCCTTCTACGGTGCTGTTGACCTGCACTTTTGTCTCGTCCGGGTGAGCAGCGACTCAATTCGTTCAGTCGCTGGGGCTCAGTCACAGTCGCTGGCGGCCCCACCTCGGGCCACATCATTGACACGGGACCACGTCAACCCCCCAGTGCTGCGCCCCCCCGTGGGCCACATTCGCTAGTCTGTGTCCGTCGTTGAGTCGCTTCGGTCGCTGATAGGGGGTGCGGATGCCTGGTGACCTGCGTGTTCTCTGCAGCGACTCACAGCAGCCGGCCAGCGCGCCTTCAGTCGCTGAGGGGCCGTTGGCAACCGCGCGGTGGTGTGCGCGAAAGGGTTGGCCGGTGCATCCTCTCGCTGCAGGCCGTAAGACGCCTCCCGCGAACTGCACTGACTGCCGTGCAGCGCCACACCCGCCCAACGCCTGCGCCTGCCTTCCCGCTGGACGCTGGTGCCATGGCTTCCACGCTGCGACCCTGGACCAGAACCGCATCCAGCAGTGGTGGGGCAGCCGCCCGCAACTCGGCGTCGGTGTTTCCTGCGGTCCAGCTGGGTTGGTCGTCATCGACATCGACGCCCACCCTGTCCAGCCGCCTGCCCGCGACCGCATCCTCCCCGGCATCCCGATCGCCGACCACATCGACCTCACCGGCCTGGCCAATGGTTTCCACACTCTGGCTGTTCTAGCGGCCCTCCGTGGCCAGCCCAGCCCTGCCGACGACGAGGACACCCTGCGAGTGCACACACCCTCTGGCGGCCTGCACGTCTGGTACCGAGTGGGGGACAGACGCCGCTGGCAGTCCTCCGTCGGATCCACGCCGGGCCGGGCGCTCGCCTGGCAGGTCGACATCCGTGCCCACGGCAGCTACATCATTGCCCCCGGCACCACCACCAGCCGCGGTACCTATACCGCCGTCGGCGACAGCAGAGAACCCGCACTCCTCCCGCCCTGGCTCGCGTCCGAACTTGAGCGCACCGGACACCTGCCCGCACCCAGCATCCCTACCCCCAGGCCGGTGCCGCCTCGCGCCCGGCAGGCTGTTGTGGCAGCAGGCGGCGGTCGGCACAGCACCCAGTCCATGCTCGACACCATTCTCGCGCCCGTTGAAGCCTGCGGCCAGGTTGCCCAAGGCGCGGGCTTCTCCGACGTCCTCAACCGCGCGGCCTACACCCTCGGCGGGCTCATCGCTGCCGGCCGCCTTCCTCAAGACGAGGCCGTCCAGGCGCTCAAGGAGAGTGCTGCCGCCGCCCGACCTGGGCAGGAACGCCGGATCGAGCAGATCATCAGCAGCGGTCTGACCGCAGGCCTCAAGCGGCCCCTGCACAGTGGGGGCCGCCAATGACGTCCTCGCGTCCGGAGGCACTCTTCGACTTCGACGCCGAAGCCGTGGCTGCACAAATCCGCGCGCAGCACCTCTCGGTTCCTCTTCCCAGCCAAGCCGACACCGAACGGCCCACCTCTGGCGAGGCCACCGCGCACGGACTGCTGCCCGATACCCTCACCGACCGCGGCAACGCCAAGCTCTTTGTCAAGCTGTACTCCAGCGACTACCGGCACGTGCCCGGCCTCGGCTGGTACCGGTGGGACAGCACCCGTTGGCAGATCGACGAAGACGACACTGTTCTATGGGCGGCCGGAGACCTTGCTGAGAACATCGCCACCCATGACCCCCGCGGCGTCTACACCACCACTGCCCTGCAAAAGCACCGTAGGCGCGCCTTGTCCACGACCGGTATCAACGCGATGCTCGCTCAGGCGAAGTCGGCTCCCGGCATGGTCCTCAACGCGGCTCGCCTGGACGCGGACCCTTACGCCCTGTGCACCCCCGAAGGCATCGTGGACCTGCACACCGGCCAGGTGAGAAAGCCCGACCCGAACAGGGACTTCCACTCCCGATCCACCACCGTGGGCCCTCAACCCATGCCCACTCCGCGCTGGGAACGCTTCCTGAGCGACACCTTCGGCGACCAAGCCGAAGGTCGGGAAATGATCAAATACCTGCATCTGCTGCTGGGCTACTCCATCACCGGCGACGTGGGCGCGCAGGTTCTGCCCTTCCTCTTCGGATCAGGCAAGAACGGCAAGTCCGTCCTGCTGGACGTGCTGATGAAACTCCTCGGTGACTACGCCGACGCGGCCCCGCCCGGATTCCTCATGGCCAAGCCCTTCGAAGGACACCCCACCGATCTCGCCGAACTCCACGGCCGACGTGTCTTCGTCTGCTCCGAGGTCAAGCCCGGCGACAAGTTCGACGAAGCTCGCGTCAAGCACCTCACCGGCGGCGACCGCGTCAAGGCCCGTCGTATGCGGCAAGACTTCTTCAGCTTCCAGCCCACCCACAAGCTCTGGCTGCTGGGCAACCACCGGCCCGAGGTCGGTACCGGTGGCTTCGCGTTCTGGCGTCGTATGCGCCTGATCCCCTTCGAACGCGTCGTCCCCGACCACCGCAAGATCGACAACCTGGCCGACCTCCTTGTGACCGAGGAAGGCCCTGGCATCCTCAGCTGGCTCATCGACGGTGCCCGCCACTACCTCGCCGGCGACCGCGACCTCAGCGGTCCCGAGCGTGTCCGCATCGCCACCAGCGCCTACGCCGAGACCGAGGACCACACCGGCCGCTTCTACGACGAGTGCTGCTGCCTGGCTCCCGAACTGCGCGCCGAGCAGACCGCGCTCTACGCCGCCTACAAAGCGTGGTGCCAGAATGAAGGAGCACCGGCCATGTCCTCCCGCGCATTCGCCGCCCGCACCCGAGAACTCGTGGGACTGGCCTCGCCCAAGGAGATGATCCTGTCCAACCAGCGCAAGCACTACCCGGGCATCGGACTGCTCACCGACGAAGAGAGGGACGCCAGCTGATGAGCTCCCTGATCAACGAGGACGAGATCAGCCACGAGACCGACCTCGTCTGGCTGGAGGACATCGACGCAGTGGACTACGTCCGCCAGACGCTGGACCGGCTGCCGACCCGTAAGGGCCGGCCTCCCTACCACCGCGACGGGCGCATGGTCGGCTATGCCATCCTGGGTCCCACCGCCAAGCCCTCCCGCGTTTCCGGCACCTTCCGCCGCCGCGTCTTCTGGCTCCTGCCCCATGACCGCGACAGCCAACCCAGTGGCCTGTATGCCAAAAGCGCGCCAGCTGAAGCCGTGGACCCCCGAACCCTCGAGCCGCGGGTCAAGGGCTACAAGACGGAGCGCTCCGAGGGCGGGCCGCCCTCGACCGCCATGCAGGAGCTAGGCATAACGCTGCCACTCTGAGTCCTTCCCGTACCGGGACGAGGACGTGAGCCGACCCGGCTCCCGGGCTAAGACATCCCCGTGATCGGGCGCAGACTCCTACCGTTCTCGTGCAACGCTCACCGTTCACAGGCGTTTGACTGCTTCGCGTTTCTTGCCGGAACTTGTCAGGTGGTGGGGCCTCAGTCGCTCTGGCGTCTGTGCGCCGCTTCCACCTTCTAGCCGCAGCCAATCGTGTTGATCATCACGCTGTGCGGAGTGATCGATTCAACTATCTTTCCGACCGTGACTGCCTCTCAGCTTCCGTCCACGCAACACATATCCGCGGGCTTAGCCCGCATCCTCTTCGGGCCTCACGCAGAGCGGATTCATGAGCCCTGGCGGCACCTCTTCAACGGGCCCCGGTTCACCTTCCAGGAGGGCCTGAGCCCGCAGGAGCGGACGGCGCTCTCGTACGAGCGACTGCACACCATCAACGCAGCCGTGCCGGACCCACTCGCCTTGGCCTCGGACATCGAGTCACTCACGGCGATGCACGAGTGGGCCGGAGTGGTGGACGCCGGCATGGCGACAATTGCGAGCATCCACTGGAACCTGCACATCGGCAGCCTCCTGGACCACGACCCTGGCGAGCGCGACCTGTACCCATACGCCCGCATGCACACCGTCGGGACCTTTCTGTGCACCGAGCTGGACCACGGCAACGACGCCGCGTCGCTGGAAACGACCGCCACATTCGATCCTGAAACCAGCGGCTTCATCCTCGACACCCCGACCCCCGGCGCCTGCAAGTGGATGCCCAACACTTCCGGCACCGGCGGTGCCAAGAACGCCGTCGTGGCCGCCCGCCTGCTGGTAAACGACGTCGACCACGGCGTGTTCCTCTTTCTCACCCCACTCACCGACAGCGCGGGCCATCACTACCCAGGAGTGGAAGTGCGGCCCCTCCCACAGACCGCCAGCGCGCCTGTCGACCATTGCGCCACGTACTTCCACAACGTACGACTGCCCTTCAACGCCATGCTGCAGGGCGAGCACGGACGTCTGTCGCGTGACGGCTCCTTCACCAGCACGCTGGGCAACCCACGCAAACGATTCCTCCAGTCGATCCGACGCGTACACGCCGGCAAATTGTGCATGAGCGCCTACAGTCTCGGCGTGACGCGCCACGCCCTGGCCGTTGCCATGCGGCACTCCCACCGCCGGCTCACCTCCGGGATGACCACAGGCCGCAAGGTCTCCCTCATCGAGCACCGCAGCCACCACGCCCCGCTCCTCTCCGCGATCGCCACCACCTACGCCGCGACACTGCTGCACCGCGACGTGGTGCAACGATGGACGAGCGGCGCAGAATCAGAACACGAGGAAACTGAGCGGTTCGCGGCTGTAGCCAAAGCCTGGATCACCTGGCAGGCCCGAGCGGTCATGACGGAATGCCGTGAGCGCTGCGGAGCGCAAGGCCTCCTGCTCTCGAACGGCATTGCCTACCAGCTGGCCGCGAATGAGGGAACGGTCACCGCCGAGGGTGACAACCGCGTGATCTGGGTGAAGGCGGCCGGCGAGATGCTCATGGGCGGATTCACCCCAACCTCGCCTTCCACGGTGCCTGCAGCCGACCGCTCCCTGGAAGACTCCCGCTGTCTGCAGGCACTACTCGAGGACATTGAGCGCATCTGGCACGGCAGGGCCCGCAGCCGACTGAGGAACGGACGCCGAGGCGATCCCCTCGCGCGGTGGAACGGAACCGTCACGCCAGCGTTGCAGCTCGTAGAAGCTCACATCCACCGCCTTGCGGCGGAGGCCTTGCTGCGAGGCGCCGGCACGGCCTCCGACTCCCAAGTCCAGGCGGTCCTCGGGCAACTGCACCGTCTGTTCGCCCTGCGCCAGGTGAAGGCGCACAGCGGTGACTTGCTTGCCGCCGGCCATGTCACCTCAGCCCACATCCACCAGCTGCCCGACGCGGAGGAGGACCTGATCGAGTCGCTGGCGCCGTACGCTCTGTCCCTGACCGATGGCTTCGCCGCTCTGGACGGCGTCATGGGTGACCACCCGATGCTCGGCGCCCCGGCCCCCGCCACCGAGATGACGCCCGCGTAGCTCGGCGGTCGCATGTCGGCGCCGCCGTGTGCCCGCGGCGGCGTGCCGCCGCTTACATCCGGTACAGCGCCCAGTGCGTGATGAAGGCGAAACTGTCGTCCCCGCTGAGGATCCCGATGACTTTCCCGCAGTGACCTCGGTACTCCCGCTCCTGCTCGGCGTTGAGCGCGACGACCGTCACGGGTCCTCGGGGCGCCGGGCGAGGAATGGCCGCGAGGAGCCGCGGCGGAGACGGCAGACGCAGGACTTGCAGGACTCGACGTAAGCGGTCGACGAAGTCGATGCCGTCGTTGATCTCCAGCAGCACGTCGGCCAGGAGACTCAGCGGTCCCCGATGGCTGTCAAGCTGTGCTTGACGAAGCATTACGTAACACGCTTCAAGATGGTCAACGCGTTGCCCGGCCTCGATGGCGCAGAGCCTCGTCAATCGCTGCCCCGCCACACCCTCCAGCACGTACCCGTCTTCCTCACCGGTTACGGCGTCCGGCGCGTGGCTGCGGAATCTAGCGGGCAAGTCCTGCTGTAACTCCCCCCAACTGTCGTAGGCGACTCGTATGGTCGCTGCCTGCGCATCGGTCAGCTCGGCCCTGTAGTAGTAATGAAGGGAATGCAAAAGAGGTTCCTCCACTGAGAGGAATTTGGCTGCCATCACTGGGTCATCCGGAACCAGGACGTGCACGGCGCCTCCATCGGATCGGTTAGGCCGGCATGGTCAGGGCTTAGCTATTCACCCTCGGAAAGAAAGGTCAGTACGCGGAACCCCTCGGATTCGGCTGCCAGGACGCGGACATGTCTGACGCCCTTCTGGGCGTGCCGCACCGAGCCGGCGCGGCCATTGAGATCGGAGTCTGCCCTGGACAGGCTCTCCAGCCGGGGATCTTCGGCCAGGTCCGTGCACAGGCGGCGAATGACGGCACAGCCCCGATAACGGAAGGCCAGCAGGCGACACTCCTCCACGAGGTAAGGCGCCCAGGCCGTTTCCCAGTCGATGAGGGCGGTGCTTCGCGCGTGGTCGGACAACAAGGCCCAGCGCCAGAAGTTCGAAGGAACGTCTCGGTCCTCGAACATCGCCGCGAAGGCTGCGTTGTGCGCCACCAGCTGACCATCCGGAGCCAGGACACAGGTCATCTCCCGCTGGCCGTCAACGGCGCATTGCCAGTACGGCGGGGGCGTCCTCACTGCTGGTGGCGGCTCAGAGTCGAACAGATCCAGGTGAGCTACGCGCCTGTCGTGCGCGCTGAAGCCGAGAGTCTGTGCGATGCGCAGGAACAGGTCCGGGGACGGACGCAGTCGGCCGCTCTCCACTTTCTGGTAGACGCCGGCACCACACCGCAGGGCCTCATCGACATCAGGCTGTCTAAGCTTCGTCGATCCCTGGCGTCCCGGGAGGGGGGCAAGCCCGACATCCGGCCGGGACCGCGTCTCGCGGTACTGCTTCATCAGCCGCTGGTATTCGCGGGATGTTCCACGCCTCACAGCCCCCCCTGCTCCTGCGCGAGCTGTGCGCGCGGCTCTGGATCCGTTGTGTGCCTGCGCTCATGACATGAACGATGATCGGCATCAAACCATGCTGCCGGTCTGTTTCCATAGCCGTTCCCGGCCACCGTCTTCATGGGCGAGCGCCGATAGGGCCCGAATCAGCCATACGGCGCGCGGCGTCATCGAAGTTTTGGATCCTCAGTGCAGAGACCGTGCGCCCGAGTTGACGCAACGTAACTCCGTGACCTCGAAGTGGTTGCGTTGCGTAGTGCTCAATCGTTGCGGGGAGTAAAAAACGGGGAGTCGGCCGGTAAAGAACGCGTGGCGCACAGCCGCAAGGCCGAGTGACGCGGGAGCGGAGGGTCGGAGGATCCAGCAGGGCGTAGGCGAGTCTTCACCTACGCCCGTCGCTGTCACTGCCTGGTCTCGCTACGGGGGGGGGTGGGCATGTCCTGTGCCAACCGAACCCGTCGGAGGTGCGCGGTGCCACCTTGTCCAGGTACTCGGCCGCCCAGGGTGAACGTTGCAGCAGCTCACGACCCCGTTCGACACTCATGTCGAGTTCTGCCAGGGCCCGTTCCGTGGCAATGCCCGTGACGAAGTGCAGGTTCATGTCGGCGATCTTCCGCGGCAGGGCTGGGTAGTCCAGCCGGCACATCAGATCGACTCCGATATAGGCGGCGACCCACACGAAGGACGTTTCGTCGGGTCTCACTCCTGGTTTCAGCTCTTCTCGACGCTTGGCCTCCTCCAGCAGCAGGGTGACCCGAGGGATGTACTGGGACCAGAGGTAGCCGAACGTGTCCTTATGATCCTGATCGGTGGCAAGCCTCGCGGCGGCCTTCACGACCGGCACCTGAGGGGTGAGCCAGGCCAGGACGATGGACGCGTCCACAACAGCCTGGAGCGGCCCTACTTGCGGCGGCGTGTCGTCCATGGCGAAGCCCTCGGTGACGACCGCCACGGCGATCTCCTGTTTTGTCTGAAAGTGGTAGTAGAGGCCGCCCTTCTTCAGTCCGGTTCGGTCCAAGATGTCCTGCAAGGAGGTCTGCGAGTAGCCCTTCTCCGAGAACAGGTTCGCCGCCACGTCAAGAATCTCCGCGCGCGTAGCTATGCCACGCGCTTGGGCAGGTTGCCGCACTGTCATGTCCGTTCTTCAGCCTGGATCGAGCCTCCACGCCCGAGGTCGCGTCGCGGAGCCGCCGCCTCCTGTGCCCCTCGCGCGATGCCGCAGGCCAGCACAAACGCAGCGACTGTACCCGCACAATCTGTGCGCCCACTAACGCGGCGTTGATTTACCTCACCGGGCATGGAAGGGTCGTGTCCATCAAACCAGTCCAGCGGTCGGTTTCGCAGCGCGTGAAGCGGTGCCAGCGTCAACCCGGTGCTGACGGTTAACTCCCGTTCCGACCGGATGAGCGTCTGCCTGGATCGACCGACTTCTCCAGCCGAGGATGCGATGTCTGAGCCAGTGTGCCTACTTGGGGCCGGTGGTTCCCGTGCCGCGGTGACTGGGTTCCAGCTGGCCGAGTGTGACGGTGCCTTCCCCCACTGCGAGAAGAAGTCGACCGGTGCCGGCTGGACGACGATGCGCAGACGAGCCGACAGTGGCCCCGGCCGCGTACGGGGTTCCACCGAGACGATAGGCATCGCCGGCCACGATCGGGCCCTCTTGGGAAGCGCTATGGAGGCGCTGTTGCAGCGCCTCGAACCGGTGAAGAACTCAGGCGGCAGGGAGAAGACCCGTCGGAGCCGGTCGGCGGACGCCAGGGGGAATGCTCTTCCTGCGCCCCTCGCTCATCGCCCGACGGCGTACGCCCGCTGCAGTGCCGCGGCGAACTTGCAGCGGCGGCGCCCTCGAAGTCTGCAACGATCGTAGATTAGCTAGAAATGATCGTTGACAATCGTGCCCAGTCGTAGCACGCTCCCTGGGAGTGGAGTCATCTGCGTATGAGCCGCTCAGCTCGTCCCACGATTTTTCGACTTCCATGCAACTCTCAATCAACGAGGCCGAGAGAATATGTGCACGCTAAGTCTCCGGAGCGCGTGTCAGCTGTCCGGTGAGGAAAAATGAGAACGGCTGGGCCGCTTTGCGGTATTCCCGCCACGCCATACGATCCGAGCTGCTCGACATTGCACAACTCGGCACAGTCCTACGCGGCTCGCGCTACTCAATGGCTAGCAGGCTGTCCGCACCGAGTCCACTAAGAGGCGATCTGTGTCCGAACCCTTATTGATCCTAGGTGCCGGTTCAGCAGCTACGGGGGCAGAGTTCAATCTGGTCCGGATTGCATCCTCCCACCCGGTGGTACTCGTCGATACTGTTGCACCGAACTGGGCCAGACCACATCTGGCGAAACACCTTGTAGTAGACCTCGATCACTACGAGACCATCGTCGAATCCGTGACAAGCTATGCTGCGGGCCGCCATGTGCGTGGCGTACTCAGCTACCTGCCACAGCATCTTGTAGCGGTATCGCGCATCGCCAGTCAGCTCAAACTGCCGGCGGTCGGAGTAACGTCATTTTCCGTACTGGAAGACCTGGTCGCGCTTCGGAAGCGATTGGCACAGCACGGCGTGGCC
The DNA here is from genome assembly GCF_043080665.1 of Streptomyces sp. NPDC014991. Lineage (NCBI taxonomy): Bacteria > Bacillati > Actinomycetota > Actinomycetes > Kitasatosporales > Streptomycetaceae > Streptomyces > Streptomyces sp. NPDC014991. The sequence continues at coordinate 18,970 of NZ_JBIBVY010000037.1, read as the reverse complement.
CAGCCCCGGATGTCGGGAGCCCTCGACGGAACATCGGCCGCCGCGTACGCGGATAAGCTTGGTTACCCCGCGGTGATCAGGTCACACGCCGGCTTGAACGCCACAGCGATGTTCGCCTACGACCGAAAGCAAGTGGCAGCCGCCTGTGAGCTTCTGACTCAAAACTCGCCAACTCCTGCATCAAGCCGTAAGAAAGTGATAGTGCAGGAGTGTCTCGGTGGGCCGACTATCTCTGCTGAGACCGTTGTCCTGCCTGACGGTGACATACGAGTGGTCGCGATCACGCGAACCACCTTCGACCCTGTGTGCGGCCAAGAGCCAGTACGTCACTCCGTATACGCTCACGACGCTCTGCTGCACAACCCAATCATCCGCCGAATCATCCAGCGCACTGTGCGCGCTGTGGAAATCACATTCGGCGTACTTCATATCAGCATGTCGTTGACTTCTATGGGGCCACGCGTCACCGACGTGCAAGCACACTTGACAGGCGACCTCATACCGTTGCTAGTCAAACGTGCCACGGGAATAGACTTGCCGTGCATAGCTGCAGCGCTGGCAACCGGGAAGAAACCCGAGTTGGCACCCACCCGGCAGCGGGCGGCAGCCATCCATTTCGCCTACCCCTCCGTAAGTGGCCGCATTGAGAGCCTTGACATCTCACCCAAAGCTGCGTGCCATCCACTCGTTGACCGTATGGTCCCACTTCAGCGAAGTGGGAGCATCGTCCGGGGGATACCTGATGCCACGTCGGAAGACCGACTTGCCTATTGGGTCGCCTTGGGCTCAGATGCCTCCCATTGCCACGCCACTCTTGACGAGATGACGCAGTACCTGAGCGCTGACATCGCCGTTTCAGCCAGGCAGCACGCTGCATAGCGGATGAGGACGCCTTCCGTGATTTAGCCGCCGACCACTTCCCGCGAGCGACTTGTGCGCACGCATAGGCAAATACTCCCGGCGCCGGAGCCACATTTTCCCCCGAATGATGGCTCTGGCGCCGGGTCCGGTCCGAGGGTGTGACAAGGAGACTCCACCCACCTACTGGCCGAAATGCGCCACCAGATCGGCTCGAACTCGTCACCGAGGCCATCCGTGCCGCGCTGGAAGAAGCGGCCGCACCGTTGCGCACCTACTGACCGATCTGGGTCGATGAGAACTGGGGGCGCCGCTACGGCCGTCCGGTGCGCCTGGGCAAGAACCCCACGCGGCCCGGCCCAGGACCAGTGTCCTCGCAGCCGGCAACGACGCCTGCCGACTGCTGAAGCGCCTCCACCGGCACGGACCGGGATACCGGCCCGGCCCGCAGGTTCAGGCACTTCGGCAGATCATCGTGCAGAACGACCACCACGACGCGGCAGGCCGCTTCGCTGGCACACCGCCGACGACGGTGGACTGTCGCCCTCCTCCTCGGGATTACCTCCCCTACGACACCACGGCACCATTCGCCCGTCACGGGCACATCATCAGCTAACCTCGCGCTTTCACGGAGCTGGCATTGCGACAGGTGATCAGCGAAGCTGATAGTGCATCTGACGAGCGAGAATAGGGATCGACGAGGTCCTTGTTCCCGTGCCTGTCGCAGGCACTTCCCAGGTGAGTCGGCGTATAGGGTCCTACCTGCGCGTGCGGGTGGCGGCAGCAGATGGTGAGCTTGTCAGGTTCGCATCGCCAGGCCCCGCCAGTCGAGACAGTTAGCGAGATTCGACATGTTCGCATCCGCACGAGGCATGTAGCGTCGCGATCATGGAAGAGCTGACTGGAACTCCCACTGACCAGGCGCCGGCCGATCCGGCCGTCACCGACGACATGCTGGCCACTCAGCCCGTCGGTTACTGGAGCGGCCTGGCCCATGCGGCCGTCACCCGGCATCTGCGCGACGCTATGGCCAAGGTCGACGTCACGCAGCCGCAGTATTGGGTGCTCAACCGCGTGAACGGTGGGCCCGCAGCGCCGAGCCGCGAGGAGGTGGTCGCCCAGCTGTCGCCAATTGCGGAAGGACAGAACGAGATCACCCGGGTCGTCGACCAGTTACTCCACCGCGGCTGGCTCCACATCGACGCCAGGCAGCGCCTGCACCTCACTGACACCGGGGAGGCTGCCAGGGTGAGGCTGCGCGAGCTGGTGACCGAGCTGCGCACCGTGGTCCACATGGGCATAAGTGACGAGGATTACGTAGCAGCACTCAAGGTGCTGCGCAGGATGGTCGCCAACGTCGAGGGCGACAAGCACTCATAACCTCGCGCCCTGTGCTGCGGCTGTCGTCCAGCAGGCGATCACGTCAGCAGAAAGTGCCTTTGACCAGTGAGAATGAGGATTGCTGAGGTCCTTGTTCCACCAACGCCGGAGGCACTTGCCAGGTGAAGAAGCGTATCGGGTCCTACCCGCGTGTCCGCGTCGAGGGCGGCGGTCGTTCGGTGGTCTCCCAGGCCGGGGCGGTGCTGATGGTCGAGACAATCCGCAAGTCCGGTCTGGATGCGGCGATATCGGCGGCGCTTGAGCCGTGGGGTAAGCCGCGTGTGGTGCACGATCCGGGCAAGGTCCTGCTGGATGTCGCGCTCGCCGTGGCGCTGGGAGGGGACTGCCGGGCCGATGTGGGCATGTTGCGGGCCGAGCCGGCCGTGTTCGGACCGGTGGCCCCCGCCCCACGGTGTCCCGGCTAATCAGCAAGCTGGTGTCGGGCGGACACCAGGTCCTAGCCTCGCTGCGTGCCGCCCGTGCTGAAGTACGCGGCTACGTATGGCGGTTGGCCGCTGACGCGGCACCGGACGCGGGCGGACAGGTGATCGTGGACATCGACGGCGTCCTCGTCCTGGCGCACTCCGAGAAGCAGGACGCCGCCGCGACCTGGAAGAAGACATTCGGCCACCGCCCTTTGATGGGGTTCGTCGACCATGGTCGCGGCGGGTCCGGCGAGCCGGTCGTGGGCCTGCTGCGGCCCGGCAACGCGGGCTCCAACACCGCCGCCGACCACATCGAGGCAACCAAGCTGGCCCTGGCCCAGCTGCCCAAGCGGTTGCGGCGCGGTCGGCAGACGCTGATCCGTACCGACTCCGGCGGCGGCACCCACGAGTTCGTCGCCTGGCTGGCCCAGCGCGGAAGGTGGCTGTCGTACTCGGTCGGCATGACCATCACCGACGCCATCCACCAGGCCGCCCTGAAGGTGCCGGCCTCAGCCTGGACACCGGCCGTGAAACCCGACGGCGACATCCGCGACGGCGCCCGGGTCGCTGAACTCGCCGGCGACTGCCTGACGGGCTGGCCGAAAGGGCTGCGACTGATCGTGCGCAAGGAACGGCCGCACCCCGGCGCCCAACTGCGCTTCACCGACGCCGATGGAATGCGCTTGACCTGCTTCGCCACCAACACCGCCGACGAGGCGATCGCCGCCCTCGAACTGCGCCACCGGCAGCGGGCCCGCGCCGAGGACCGCATCCGCGCCGCCCGCGCCACCGGCCTGCGCAACCTCCCCCTCCACGACGCCGCGCAGAACCAGATCTGGCTGGAGATCATCCAGATCGCACTCGACCTGCTCGCCTGGATGCCCCTGCTCGCCCTGACCGGCCAAGCCCGCCTGTGGGAGCCCCGCCGACTGCGGCTTCGGCTGTTCTCCACCGCCGCCCAACTCATCAACACCGGCCGCCGCCGCTACCTCAGCCTGGCCAGGCACTGGCCCTGGGCCGATGTGATCACTGATGCCCTGAACCGGCTCCACGACCTCCCGAATCCGGGCTGACCAGTACGTTCCCGTCCCTGCAAGCAGCACTACGCCACCGGAGCCGTGGGACCCGGCGCACACCCGACGCGACAACCGGGCCATCAGCCTGCCCAGACTTCGAAAATGTCCGCCAATACTCACCACAAAGGGTCCGTCAGCAAGTTGCCGAACCCTCATGAACGATCGAGGCTAAAAGGGGCAAGCCGCCCATGTCTGCGAGACGTGCGCCTCCGCGCGCGCCGGTAACCGGCGGCTCGCGCCCTATCAGCAACACATCCGCTGCTGTCAACGATCGTTCGAAGGCTGACAAGCGTTCGTTGAAGCACAGTGTCGGCCTCCGGTAGGGTGCCGTGGACGTAACACTTCCGTGTGTCGGCCCCTTGGGAGGTCTCGGTGGAGCTGGACCCTCCGCTGGCAGTGACACTGGACCGTCTGGAGATTCTCCTCCAGGAGCGCGGCCTGCAACGGTCCGAGCTGCTCGACTACAAGAATCTGTCGGCCAGGACAGCCTTGCCGGAAGACACCGTCCGAGCCCTGCTCAACGGCCTCGAACCACCTCCCGACTCTGTCAATGAGCGGGTCCGCGCACGAGTCAAAGCTCTGGCTGACGCACACCTTGTACGCACGGGTCGACGTATGTCAGACCTCGCTGGGAACATCTCCCAGCAGCTCGGAGTCTCCGCGTTCTGGGCACGGCAGGTCTGCTCAGGCGAAAAGGTCCCCAGCGTGGAGTTCCTGCACGGCCTGGTCAGCTTCTTCCAGGTCGAGGGGGGCGAAGCCTTCTTTACCAGCCCGGCGTCCGAAGCCCTCAACCGCGTGTTGCTCCCCATGGTGGCAATGCTGCAGCAGACAACCGAGTCGGACGCCGCGACCGATTCGCTGGCGGCGAGGTTGTCGGGTTACGACGACGTTCGCGGCGTCGCGCTTCGCCAGGCGCACAACCTGCCGCAGGAACGCTGGAACGTGCTCAACGCGACCTTGAGAGCACTGCTGGAACTGGACGACACTGAAGCAGATCAGTGAACACGAGACCCAAAGCGATGCGGCGACTCAGCGCCCGGCTCATCACCAACCTCCAGCTGACGGCTGACAGCGCGGACATATTCCGGTCCATAGGCCATGCTTTGAGCCAGGTGAGGGGACGTCCGGTACGGCTGCGCAAGACGGCGTTCCCCCCCATGACGGCCAGCGGCTTATGGGTAAACCGCACCAGCCACGATTTGATCGTCTACGAGGAGAACACCCGTCCCGAGCACCAACTCGTGATCATCGGTCACGAGGCGTGGCACATGTTTCAGGGACACTGCGGCGACGCTATAGCGCACGGTCACGTCGCATCTCGCGCGGGAGACAACGAAGCGACAGACGCACTTGCGGAACTCGCTGCCCTCTTCTCCGACACTGCCGACACTGAGGCATCCGACATCGGGCCCATGGACTCCGCACTCCACTTCGCCGCCCGCACCGACGCCCGCCCGCTCGACGAGGAAGTGGAAGCAGAACGCTTCGGCTTCTGGTTCGCCACCGACGTACAAGCAGCCGTCGACGAAGCCCGTTCCTCGGCCGACCCGCGGGAGTTGCCCGGACGCATCCAGATCTCCATGGCACACCGGTTCCGCCAGCCCTGACATATTCCGCGCAGGACCACTGCCGGTGCCCGAGACCGAGGAGAGGAACAGCAAGGTGACATCCGGTCCCAGTACCCTCGTTTTCTACGCCAGCGGTGTGATCCTCCTGCTGGTCTGCGCTCTGAAGATTCCCGCACTGATACGAAGACGGCATGATCCCCTGTTGCGTGCGGCCTGCCTGCTCCTTTTCGCAGGGGGATGCATCATGCTTCTCGCCGCCCCCGAGTCCATCGTCAAACTCGACCAGCTCACTGGCGTAGCCAACTTCGCCGCCCCCGTCGTCTACGCGACGACGGTCGCTTACTCTGCGGCGAGCCTCTTGCTGATCATCAACTGGCGGTCGGCGCCCCCGGATCGGACCAAGCATGCCTCACGACTGTGCATCACGGTCTACAGTCTGGCCATCCTCGCTATCTTCGTCCTGTTCTCGGCTGGGAACGCTCCTGTGCAGCAGCTCACCCTGTTTGACGCCTATTACGCAAATACGCCGTACATTCGCGAGATGATCGTCACCTACCTGGTCGCTCACGGCATCGCCGCGATGACCACGAGCGCCCTGTGCTGGCGGTGGTCGAAACAGGTTAATGGGTCCTTACGAGCAGGACTGCGCTTCCTGGCCCCCGCCTACCTGTTACACGTGTGCTACGACGTCATGAGGCTGATAGCGGTGGCGGCGAGGTGGACGGGTCACGACCTCAACTTCCTCGTCGACAAGATCTCCCCCCAACTGGCCGCTCCCTCTGCCGTCCTCGGCGCCATCGGATTCATACTTCCCCTGGTCGGTCCTCGCATAGCGGCGACCGCCCGCATCATCGGGCAACTACACCGACTCACCCCGCTTTGGCAGGCGCTACGACAGGTATCCACTCCCGGCGCGATCCGCACCTCGCTGCCATGGTGGCGAACGCCCCCCGCCGTCCTACTGACATGGCGTAAGACAGCCCTCTACGACGCACTACTCGCGCTGGCTCCCTACTACGATCACAGCGTCCGCGAGACGGCACACCGCGCAGCACGCCGCAATGGCGATGAGGAGCCCACCGCCACCGCCATCGCTGACGCGGCCATGATCTTGGCTGCCCGTGAGCGGCAAGCCACCACATCTGAGCAAGTCCATGATGCTCCGGACACCTCGAGGTGGCGTCCACAGGACCTCGTTCCGCTGTCCCTGGCCCTCACCTCCCCCATTGTCCGCAACGTCCTCGAACACCGCGTGTCCCTGCAGGAAGCAGCCCGCCATGAGTGAAGTCCCACACCGCACCCCCGCACGCGTCATTGTCGTCGGGGGCAGCGTCGCCGGCATGCTGGCCGCTGCCGCCGTCAAGGAGCACGTCGATTCCGTCGAGATCATCGAGGCCCACGAGCTCCCCGAGGGCCCCGAGCCGCGTACCGGAGTCCCCCAGGCCGTTCACCTCCATATCCTGCAAGCCGGCGGTGCCGAGGCCATCGACACACTTCTCCCCGGCAGCACCGACCTCATGGTGGCCGCGGGCGCACACCGCATACCCATGACCACCAACATACTTATCTACTCACCCGAAGGCTGGTATCGCCGCTGGCAGCGCACCACCCACTTTCTGATCGCCGCGAGCCGAGACCTCACCGACTTCATCGTTCGCAAGCAGGTCCTCAAAGACGCCCGTGTCAACGTGCGCCCACATACAAAGGCCGTAGGACTACTCGGCGACTGCCGCACCGTCACCGGTGTGCGGGTTCGTGCCGATGACGGCACGGAAGCCGAACTGACCGCCGACCTGGTGATCGACGCCTCCGGTCGGACCTCGCGGACACCCCATTGGCTGAACGAACTTGGCATCACCGGCCTTACCGAGGACCGCATAGACTCAGGCTTGGTCTACGCAAGCCGCATCTACCGTGCCCCCGTCCCGACCCACGACTGGCCCATGATCGGCATCAACGCCGACCCCCGGCTTCCAGGCCCCGCCAACGCCGGTGGCATCCTGCCGATCGAGGACAATCGCTGGCACGTCAGCCTCATGGGCGCGCCGGGCGGACAACCCACTCGCGACGCTAACGCCTTCGAGCCGTTTGCCCGTACTCTGCGCCACCCCCTCATAGGCGACCTCATCGCACACGCACAAGCCCTCACCGATGTCAGCGTTACCCACAGCACTGCCAACCGGCGCTATTACTATGAGCGCCTCGCGTGCTGGCCTGAGCGCTTCATAGCCCTGGGCGATTCCGTCGCGTCCTTCAACCCTGTCTACGCCCAGGGCATGTCGGTGACAGCGCAAAGCGCTGTCACCCTACGCGACCACCTTCAAAGCGGTTCGGCCGTCGGCCTGGCCGCCTACCGTGTCCAGCGCGCCATCGGCCGCATCGTGAATACCGCGTGGGCGCTTGCCATCGGCCAGGACATTCACTTCTCCACAACCGAAGGCAAGAAGCCCAACCTCGTCGACCGGATGCTTCATCGCTACGTCAACCGCCTGTCCCGCACCGCAACAGGTTCGTTCCAGGCCGCCACGGCCCTGACTGACGTACTGACTCTTCAAGCCCCGCCGACATCACTTGTCAAACCCAGCGTGTTGCTGACAGCGATCGCCGGCCCCTTGCGCCCGGCGCTTGATCGCCCCCAGTTCACTTCGGTCGAACGTGGGCTTCTCAAAGGCCTCGGTGGCTCTGCCGGATCTCTCGGGTGAACCGCAACTGAGATTGTCACCCCCATCGCCGGTGCGCTTTACGGGACTTGACCCGAGGGACTGGACACCAGCTCTGCGCCTCGGGCCAGGACGGTCAATGCTTCAGGGACCTGGGGTGCGCGGTCGACTTCGATATCCCGGCACGGCGACCCCTAGGGTGTCGTGCCGTCCCACCATGTGCCCATACCGAAGGTTTCCGTTGAGCGCCCCGCCGCCCCCACACCCCGCCTACCAGCCGCCCCAGAGGCCATATCAGCAGGCGTCGGGCCCGTACCCACAGGCACCGAGGGCCTCTTCGCCCACTGCCCCCGGTCCGCGGCACAACGGCGGCAGGGTGCCGACGGGTGGGCCGGTGGGCCGATAGCGGCCGGGCCGTGGGAGACGGTCTATGGAAGATGCTGCTGTCTCGCATCCAGGCAGCCGAGGATGCCGCGGGCCGAATTGACTGGGACGTATTGGTGGCCAGCACGCCGCCGACGCAAGGAAAGCCTCCCGGCCGCCGTTCCTCAAGGAGGGCCATGCGAGGGACGAACCAGGCCGATCCGGACTGCGGGCACTGACCGCCCGGATGGAGGAGGTGGTCAGCCGGCGAACGCCTGGGGCGTTCCCGCAGAGTTTCACCACCGAAATGCACCTCGTCGCCGAGGGACGATGCCGGTTCCTCGCGTTCGTCCTGACACCCGGACACTACGGTGACGGGCACCAGCTCGAGCGAGTGCTGCAGGTTTCGGTGCTCCGAACCGGAGTCGTCCGGCCTCGCACCCGGGCCGACCGTGTCCTAGCGGACAAGGCATACACGTCCCTGATGAACCTCCGCTACCTGCGCCGGCGCGGGATCCGGCACACCATCCCCGAACGTCTCGACCAACAACGGAGGAGCATTCCGGCGACTCGTCCCGCGGGCTGGAGGACGAGAGCTGGCAGCGATGGCTGACCCAGAGAGAAGAGGCGCCGTCCGTATAGGTGCCATGACGAAGGCAGCTGAACTCCCGCATCCCCATCCTCTTCGTGATCGTCAGCACTCCGGCCGCGCTGTTGCGCAACGGGGAGCGGACCCGGAAAGCGGGATCCAGCAGGCCGTTGGGGAGAGAACCGCGCAGGCCAACCGGCTTGAGGAACCGCCACTGTCGGAAGGTCAGATGGCGCACGTCCAGCTCGGTCCTGGCGCCCCAGGCCAGCACGTCCCGCCCGTTGCTGTGGCGGAAGTAGGGCCGCTGGCCGAGCCCTGCTGGAACGCCACTCCTGGTGCTGACAGGCATCGGCCAATAGCCCGTGCCTTCCCCCACGCCGCCACGCCCCCCAGCTGCCGCCCGGGCTTGGACGATCGATCACGCAGAGTCAGCCGCCGCGGCCGGCTCGGCGTGAGCCACCGTCCTGGCGTCGGCCTCCCGTGGTGACCAGGCTTCAGTCGAGGAGGGTGTCGCCGATGCCGGAGCCGGGTGCGACGTTGTAGTCCTTGGGGCCGAAGACGCTGACGTTACTGGTGCTCACTGCGGTGTTGGTGCCCCGCAGCTGCCAGAGGGCGCCGTTGCCGTGGTCCTCGTAGGGGGCGGAGACGGCGAGGTCTGCTTTTCCGTCGCGGTTGAAGTCGGCGAGGCGGAGCTGGGAGCCGAAGACGTCGTTGTTCTCGGCGCTACCGGGGATGCCGGGGGTGTCCTGTGAGTAGCGTGCGGCGCCCGTGGTGGTCAGTTTGTCGGCGCCGCCACGCAGCACCAGGACGTCGCCGGCCCTGCTGGTCCGGCCGAAGGACTCGGTACCGCAGCGGCCACATCCGGTGCAGTCACTGCGGCACCATAGTCCACACGCAGCCACTGGAGTGTCTGGCGCGGCACCGCTGCACCGAGCGCCAGCTGGCCCACGGTGAGCGCAAGGCCGCAGACCGCGAGGACGAGAAGTGAGGACACCATGAGCAGCGAGCAGACTGAAGATCGCATCTCTCGACTCGGAACTCCGGGACCGCATCAACGAGAACGCGGAGTTGCGCCGCGAGGCCGGCCGTGCGCTGCGGCTCATCGAGAGCGGCGACATCGACTCGGCTACCACGCTGCTGCGACGTCTTTCCCACAGCAACGACGAGAAGTGAGACCATGGCGCTTCGCCGGCGCTGTCGCACCAGCATCCCCGGCCTGCCACGTGAGCCCGCCGGCGCCGGGCCCTCATCATGGTCCGGTGTCCGCCAGCGCAGCGAGGGCAGACATCCGCACCGCATGCTCCGACGCACCGCTGCGGCACTGGAGGGTGCCCGTCTGCTCGTGATCACGGGCGTAGCTGCCGTCCATCGCCCGTCGCGTCGTCTGTGCGGCTGAGGTGGTGGAGTCCTTCTACGGCGCGCAGGCGGGCCTGCAGGGTGGAGTCGGGCGCCGGGGTGATGGTCAGCAAGAGCGCCTGGACCGCGGGGTGGTCAGGGGCATAGAGGTTGTCTTCGCCGGGGATCGGGTTGGGCTGGATTTCGATCCGCCTGTCGCGGGTGTCTGCGAGGTGGTAGATGCCCCGGTAGTCGCTCTCGCGCTCGGTGAAGACCAGGCCGAGACAATCACCGACAAGCCCGGCCAGCTCGTCGGCGGTGTGCGTGCTGGTGCCGTACAGATGGTGGTCGGTCATGGAGAACAGAGCCTAGCTTGGCGAGCGGCTGCGCTGATCACTTGCTCCGCCTGTGGCGGACTGCAGGCCGAAGGGACGAGAGCCGGTGGAGGTGCGGCTGTGGCCGACATTCGTACCGCGCGGCTCTGTTGCATCGCTGCGGCCCCGGTGTGTGACCGCCTGCTCTTCATCACCGACGTGACTGCGCTCACCGCCCGTGGCGTCGATGTGCCGACCCGGCTACAGCTCGAACTCCAAGCTGACGAGGTCGGTGAGTTCCACTTTGAGGCCGTGGGCGCGATGGCCGTTGTCGCGGAAGTAGACCTCGCCCAGGGCTTCGGCGGCGACCTGGCGGAGCTGGGCCTCGGTGGCGCCGCCCTCGTGGGCCGTGAAGAGACGGGCGGCCTGGTGGGGGGCGGCAGCGCGAGGGCCAGATGACGCAGCCGGGCGTCGTCGGTGCTGCCGGGGGCGGCGGTGTAGCCGAAGCGGGCCTGGACGTCGATCATGATGCCGCCGGTGGTGGCCGCGGTCTGCCTGGCCTTGGCCCGGATCTGCGGCTGCCAGCGCGCGCGGACCTCGCGTTCGAGCCGGCCGGCGAGCTCCGGCCGGGGGCTTCTGATCTGGTTCTTCACATACCGCTCCACGGTGCGCTGGCTGACGCCAAGCAACTCGGCCACCCGCCGGGTGCTGCGCTGGTGCGTGCGAGCGACTTCGCCAACACGATCACGTCCAGGGTGCCGGTGCCTGGGACGACGACGGTCTGCTCGTCGAGGGCGGTGAAGATGTCGTCGACCAGCCGCTGGGCCATGCGTGGGGCCCTCGGCCGGATGACGTCGACGAGCTTGCGGCGGCCTGCCCTGCGGAGTGCTTGCGGGGAGCCGTAGCGCTCCAGCAGCCAGGTCACTGCCTGGTGGTCCAGCCGGGGACCGAGGACGCGCTCCAGGCTGGGGTAGAACTGGGTGAGCAGGCCGTGGATGCGGTTGCCGGTGCGGTTGGCCTCGCCGGCGAGGTCCTGGTCGAAGCCGACCAGCATGGTCAGCTCGGCGGTGCTCTCATCGGCGAGTTCGAGGCTTCGCAGGGTGTGGGGCATGGTGCGGGCTGCGTCCGCACACTGCCGCGTCGCGGGCGTCGGTCTTTGCCTCGCCGGGGTAGAGGTCGACGATTCTGCGTGTGGCCAGTCCGGGCAGGTAGGCAACCTGGCAGCCCGCGTCGCGGGCCACGGTCAGCGGGAGGGCGCCGATGGAGGCGGGCTGGACCACGATCACTAGGGCGGTGCCGAACTTGGCCTTCAGCTTGTCGAAGGCGACCCGCAGCTGCGGTTCGCCGTTCGGCAGCTGCTTGTCGAGGACCTTCTTCCCGGTTGGGGTCAGCCCGTGGCCGTGGTGCGTGCTCTTGCCGACGTCCAGGCCCAGGAAGACGCCCACCCCGTCGATGTCGATCATCGTGCCCCCACATCGTTCGATCCGGTGCCGGCCCCGGCGGTGGGTCCGTTCGCGCGCATCCACGCCGCCCGCAGTTGGCCGGGCATTGCGCCCGGCCGGGCGGCGGTCGGACCTCTGATCAGCGTCTCCGACGGCACCCCTCGGGCCCGGCGACACCCCCCCAGGTCATCCGTTCGACAGGGGGCAACAGTCATGCTGGGCCCAGAGGCCAGCGGCCCTCTTGCAGGACCGTGAAGAAGATAACGGGGGGCAGGTGTGACCGGCGTCGACCTGGCCCAGTTCGCGGTGCGGCACGCGGTGGATCAGACCCGGCACAAGGAGGGGGCCAGAAGGCGAAACGTCAGCAGCCGCGTGTCGTCCGTGGGGGCGCCTGGACGAGCGCGAGTACTCACCCAGCTCTACGACATGTCAGCCAGCCCGGCGCGTGTAGACCGCGTGTCCCGCCACCGCGACTGCCGCAGTGAAGGCGACAAAGACAACGCCACCCAGGACGGCGTCCTGGGCGGTGTCGGCGGTCAGCATCCGCTGGCCGGCAGCGAATGGTAGCCAGTTGGCCACCGCGTCGAGATGGCTGCCAGGGATCTGCCCGGACAGGGCGCTCAGGATCCGTTCTCCCAGCGGCGGCACCAGCAGCAGCACGAGGACCGGGCCGACCCGGTTGCGCAGCAGTGCCGCCACTGAAGGGCACAGCAGCATCCAGCAGGCCATCCAGAGTCCGAGTCGCGCTGTGGCGCCGATCAGCTGTGGCCAGAGCGGGGGGTGTACGCCCTTGGCTGCGGCCACCACTGCGAGACCGCTGATCTCCATCAGTCCGGTCACGGCGGATACCGCAACGCCGATTGCGGCGCCGACCGCGCACTTGGCCCAGAAAGCGTGACTGCGGGAGGCTGCCGTGAGCCAGGTGGTCCGGCTCGAGCCGCGCAGCAGCTCCGTCGACACTGGGCCGGTTCCCAGTACGAGGAGGTAGACGGCAAGGCTGGGGATTTGCATGAGAGCCGGCGTCCACTGCACGGAGTTCGCCAGCTCGGGGTCGGTCGTGTCCTTGGAGGACTCGATGAGGAACGGGGCCGCTATGGGCACCCACAGCGCTAAGAGAGCGATGATCGCGGCGAGGATCCAGGTGGAGCGCAGCGCGGCCAGGTGGCGCAGCTCGTAGTGGCAGGCCCGCCACCACTCTGCCGCTCTGGAGCGCTCGAGATCGGTGGTGTGGCCCATGTGCATCGTACCGCTCATGCGATCTTGAACTCCTCGTGCGCGATGGTCAGGTAGAAGTCTTCGAGGCTGGATCGGTTTTCCGACAGTTGGAACAAGGGGACGCGGAGGTCGAGGCAGAGGCGGGCCAGCTTTTCCCGGTTGATGCCGGTGATGTCCGCGGTGTCCAGGCCGGTGCGGCGCAGCATGAATCCGTGCTGGTGGGCCAGGCTGGTGAGCGCGGGGGCGTCGTCGGACGCGAACTGGATCTGCACAACGGACTGTCGGTCGGCGTACGCGAGAAGGTCGCTCATGGCAGCCGCGGCGACGACCTTGCCCTGTGAGAGCACGGCAACTCGGTCGGCCATCTGTTGCATTTCGGCCAGGAGGTGGCTTGAGAGGAGGACCGCTGTCCCTGTGTCGGCGATCGTCCGCAGGAAGTCGCGGAGCCAGCGGATCGCATGGGGGTCGAGACCGTTAGCGGGCTCATCCAGGATGAGTACCCGGGGTGCGGCGATGAGTGCTTGCGCGATGCCGATCCGCTGTGACATGCCCAGTGATAGCGCCGACAACCGGACTTCGGCAGCTTCTCGCATGCCGACCTGTTCCAGCAGCTCATCCGCGCGCCGGGTGGGCACCCCGGCTCCAGCGGCGACCATGTGCAGGTGGTGGCGTACGCGGTGTTTCGGGTGTCCTGCCACCCCGCCGAACGCTGCCCCGACGATGCGGGAGGGAGCCCGCCATGCAGCGAGGGGACGGCCGAAGAACAGGGTCTGCCCCTCGGCCGGAAGAAGGCCGAGCATGGCTCGCAGCGTTGTTGTCTTGCCGGAGCCGTTGGAGCCGACGAAGCCGGTCACGCACCCGGCGCGCAGGTCCATCGATATGCCGTCAAGTACTTGTTTCTTCCCGAAGGCGCGCCGTAGTTCGCGCACCTGGACAGCCACGTCTTTCACCGACACATCATTCCTTGCCTAGTTGACATCAATTCCCGGGCGTCAAGACGCGTGCCGGTCGTTACCAGGTTGCTCCGTTTCTGGCCGAAGGCGGGAAGACCTCCGGGCATCGCACGAACGTCGGATGCCCGAAGATCCAATGGAACACATGATGTCAAGGTCGCAAGGATGCACCAGGCGGCGCACCGATCGTCATTCGCCCGCCAAAATGCGTGTCCCACAGACAACTTGGGAGATCATCCCGTGAACCGCAAACTCCGTATGACGGCTGCCTCGCTGACCGCGGCGGTCGCTCTCGGCATCGCCGCTCCGGCGGCCCATGCCGTCACCCAGGAGGCGCCGGCGCAGCCCCGGGTCGCCGCCACACAGACATTCCAGCTGGACAACGCCGCGCAGGCCCGCGCGCTGACTGCCTCGCTGACCAGCGAGGGCATCGCAGCCAGAACGGCCAGGAACGCCTCCACCGTCACAGTCCACGGTCAGATCACCACGAAGGTCAGCTGGAACTGGGTCCTTAAGGCCCTCAAGAGGGTTCCGGGAGCCTGGAGCTGGAGCAAGACCGTCCTTAAGAAGGCGTGGTCCCTGGGCAAGACGAAGGGCATCGCTTACTTCAAGAAGAAGGTCAACGAACTGTCTTCATGGAGCCCGACGAAGTGGGTGTGGAAGAGCATCCTCGGAGTCGTCGGCTGGGGTGACCAGCTGTGGAGCCTGATCAACTGGATCGCACACCACGGCTGATCACTCAGTGGTTTACTGGCCCCCGGCTGCCGATGCAGCGGGGGCCAGTAAGCGTGTAGGGAGATGAAAGTTGACAGCCGAACAGAAACGGCAGAAGTCCACCGCCGCGGACTGGTGGTGGGTCGCTGCAGCCATCCTGGGCGCGGGAGCCCTCGCCCTTGCTAACTTCGGTGGACACTCGGGGGAAAGAGCCGCATGGGGTCTCTATCCGGCGGCATGGTTACCGACAATCGCCGGCGTGGTGTGGTGCCGGAGGAAGAACAGGCAGGACAAACTCCGCGATGTCCGACAGATAGCCATCTTCCTGATCGCGGCTGGCGGTGTCCTCGCCCTGTTGCACCGTGACGCCCTGCCGTTCTAGTAGCCCGGGGGAGGCTGTATGACCACAAGCCACGCGGGAGCAGCAGGAACGCCACACGCAAGGCCATTCACCGGCACCTTCTTTGCGAGCATACTGATCCTCACAGTGGATGTGTCACTGAACTGGAACGCCGACTCATGGCCGGATCGATCGTTATCGGCATGTGCGTCCTCGCCTGAGTCGCCTGGGCCTTCCAGCTGGGGGTCGCTGAGAAAAAGGCGTGGGAGGCAGGTGCGTCCGGAACGCAGTACGTCCCGCACTTCTGCTGCTGTACGCGGCTACTTTCGCCTGGTGAGCCCGTTGCGCCGCGTGCTGCCCAAAGGGCCTATGCCCAAAGAGCCAATACCCGCCGTGGGGTTGGCCACGGGAAACTCCGAAGTGATCGATTCGATCTCTGTGATGAGCCGGATACGGCCTGATGCAGCGTCCCTGCCTGCAGGCCCAGGCCGACTCGGACCAGCCAACTGAGGAGAATTTCCAGTGACCAGCAAGCTGCGTATCGCCGCTGCCACCGTCACCGCAGCACTCGCGCTCGGTGTCGCCGCTCCGATGGCCAACGCCGTCGAAGCTTCCCGTACCCCCGCCGTGTCCGCCGCGCAGATTGAGGCGGTCACCAATCCCGCTCAAATGAGTGCCATCACCACTGTCCTTGCCTCCCAGCAGGGCAAGACAGAGGCCGCGAAGAGCGCCGTCAACCCCGACCTGCTCGATGCGGCCAAGGACATCGTGGCCTACATCAAGAAGTACCTGGCTAGGGAGTACGCGAAGGCCAAGGCTGCCGCCAAGAAGGGCTACGTCGCCTTCGTCAAGTGGGTCAACACCCTGAAGCCGGACAACCCGGTCCGGATCGTCCTGGAGATCGGCGGCAAGAAGCTGATCGACATCGTCATCACTCTCCTGAAGAAGTGACGCCTGCCCGACGCCGCGCGGTCGTTCACTGAACCTTGGCCGGGACGTGATCGCCCATGTCCCGGCCGAGGAATGGGAACCAGTGAATCACGCACTCACGCTCCAAGAGCAAAGAGCCGCGGCCTCTTCCTCGCCGCGATCGGCCTCCTGCTCACGTACCTCCTCCCGCCGCCCAGGCGACCCCGCCGGCGCAGGCCCGACGCCGGAACGAGCCACCCGCCCCGTGAACTGAGCGCTGCCTGTGGGATAGTCCCTGCCCCGCCCTGGTCAGGCGCACGGCCATGAGCACACTGGCCGACAGGCAGCTCTCTCCCCTCCCCGGACGTTCCCCCGCGTCCGGGACCGCCGCCGCCAAGTAAATGCCCCTGCAGGGTGCGCATTTGCTTGGCGGCGGCTTCGTTATACCCAGCGATCGCCCATGCGTCTGTGTGAAGAGGAAAGAGCGGAGAACGCAGTACCTGTTGGCCACCACCGCGCGGAGCCCCATGTCGGTGATACGGCGAGGTCATCTTGGGCCTTTTCTCCGGGCGGTCCACAGGGTCACGGCGAATAGGTGCTGAAGGGGTTGAGTCTCTGTAGGCACTGCATGCAAATAATGGTCTGCTCGCGGCGGAGCATAGCCGGGGGTGCCACACTTCCTTCGGGCATCGATCAGGAATTACTCTGGCACAGAATGCAGCGGTGATGTGCGTATGCAAACAAGGCGGCTTCGGTTCTGGAGCTAACGCTGATCTTTGTCATGATGCTAGTCAGGTGAGCTTTTGCTGTGCGTTCGGCTATGCCTAATATGTGGCCAATCTCGCGATTAGAAGCGGCGCATGACAGCAGCAGGAGAACCTCGCGTTCACGGGGCGTGAGGTCACTGATTGCAGACGGGTCTCCAGGCGTCTGCGGTTGCAATCGCAGAGCAATATCCAGCCGTACATATCCTTCACTTGTCTTCTCCATGCTTCCGAGCTTCTCAGGCCCAGTCACTTGAACTCTCCCCGCGCTTAGTTTGGTTTGTGTCGTCCGGCTGACAGACCTTCGAGAATCACTCCCGATCGGCGTTTTGAACACCGCCTCAGTGGGGCCCGAACCTTCCGCTCCCGGCGTGATCGACTAGTGAGGCTATTCGTTGACCGGCCAGTGTTTCGTTGCCGATCCGAACTCACTTACATCGATCCCTAACTGGTTTACATCAAATGATTAAACATATCATAAACGACCCCGTTGAGGCGAAGGTCATTCGCCCAAAGGGGCATTGCCCGAAAGTCTTATGCCTGAGTAGTCCAGGCCTCCTGGGTGACAGCTTCACGCGCCGTGTATTTTCGTGAGCGTGAATAGAGTGCGAGATAGCATTTCTCTCGCAGCCGCATGGAGTGGCAAGAGGTGCACTTATCCGACACTCATCGGTTACGGGATATTTCGACTGCGCTGGAGACTCAACGCATGGCCGTTGCACGTTTATAGCCGACGACGTGCAGGCCGTCACATCCGGAAGTCCGTCAACCATCACATACACGCGTAAGGACGGTAGTCAGATGCCGCTCGACAACGTGCCGCGGTCTGCGGTGCGAGACGAGCGGTGTTTCCCTACGCGTGTAGCGCCAGTCGCGTTGCTGCAGTGCAGCCGTCCGTCCGAGCGTGCACCTGTGCAGGGGTACTGGCCTGTTGAGCCGTTGCAGTCAGTCCTGCCTATCGGCGGGGATTGTTCAGGCCCTCCTCCGCTGCATTCATTGGCTGGAAACCCCTTTCGGGTGCGGTGACGAAAGGTAACTGAGCCTCGCCCTGGGGCCCGCTCGTGCCTGGCTGGCGACCAGACACGAGCGGGAGGGGCCGGCAGAGGTGGTGATACCAGCGGGGCAGGCTGCAGATCCTGCGGACGACGGTCCGTCCGTTGGCAGTCCGCTTGCCAACAGGCCGTTGCCGCCGTTGCCTCGGAGTCAGGCAGTTCTGCGTTCCGCCCTCTCAGGGGCGGAACGCACACATTCCGAAATTGGCACCACGCCACGCGCGTAGCATCGCTCTGAGGTGCACGCCTTGCGTACATTCGGCAGGGCGCTCGGGAGCTAGCGTCGGCGAACTGCACGATGCAAGGGGCGGCCGCGCCCGGGCCGGAGCGGTTCGGGGGGCAACGTCGAGATCGCCGCTGATCGTCGATGCCGGCGTACTGGCTCCGACTGTCGTTGCATAATCGGGCGAGGGCCCCTCACCGCGCGCCTTTCCGATGTCCGCTGCGAACTTCGCATCTGTCCCACTTTTCATCGCTTCGGTCCACGTTCATGTGCCGGATCAGCTGCACCGGGTATGCAGGGAGTCCACGGAAATGCTGAGCGGAGGTGGTCGGCCTCCAGTGAGCCGGAACGGGGTGGAAGGCTCAGCCATGGTGGTGGTTGAGTGCTGCACGGTCGACTCTGCACCCGTCCGGCGCTGCTACAGCGCCTCCCACCGGTCAGCCTCCCCGCGCACCGTCGAGCGCTTACGCGCTGCCCCAACTGCGGCCAATGAACGACCGGTTACGTGACAGAGTGACCATAGTCGGCCTCACACAGTCACTGTCAAGCTAGCTAGACGGGGCAGGCTGGAAATGGTGCAATGTCAAACAGGCTAGACGGCTTCGCTTAGAGGTCCTAACAAAGACGTTGGACGTGGCGGTGCGTGATGAGGCAGGTGGCGAGGCCGAGGAAGGCTTCGTGGATGTCGTCTCGTTGTTCCCAGCGGATGCGTAAGCGGCGGAAGCCGTGGAGCCAGGCGATCGTCCGCTCGACGACCCAGCGGAAGGTGCCCAGGCCGGTGCCGTGTTGT
>NZ_JBIBVY010000036.1:15316-44515 GCF_043080665.1 Streptomyces sp. NPDC014991 | reverse complement strand
ACTTTTGGCACGCTGTTGAGTTCTCAAGGAACGGTCGCTTCCTTTGTACTCACCCTCTCGGGCTTTCCTCCGGGCGCTTCCCTTCGGTCTTGCGTCTCAAACTCTACCAGGGTTCTTCCGTCTCCCTGACCACCCTCCTGCGAGCACGCAGAAGGAGACCCAGAGATAGGATCTGACGAGTTTGGGTTCTGCCGGGCGAGGACGCTGTTGCGCGCCGCACCGCCCCGAGCAGGGTTACGACTGTACACGGGGCCTCGGAGCGGGTGCAAATCCGTCGGGTTGGTGGTCTAGACCACTAGGTGCTAGCTTCCATACGGAACCACCACTTCACATGACATACCCTGCTGCTCGACGCGCCGTTCCGGAGTACCGGTGACGGCCCGCGAGCGGCTCCACTCCTGGGAGGCTTCCCATGACCACCGTGACGTCCCCTCTCTCCGGACGGGCCATCGGACTGGCCGCAGTGCCGGACCCGGTCTTCTCCGGGGCCATGGTCGGCCCGGGTACCGCGATCGACCCCGTGCGTGAACCCTCCGAGGCCGTCTCGCCCGTGGACGGCGTCATCGTTTCCCTGCACCCGCACGCGTTCGTCGTGGTCGACGAAAGCGGACACGGCGTGCTCACGCACCTCGGCATCGACACGGTCCAGCTCAACGGCGAGGGCTTCGAGCTGCTCGTCAGCAAGGGCGACACCGTGCGGCGCGGCCAGGGCATCGTCCGCTGGAACCCCGCCTCGGTCGAGGCCGCCGGCAAGTCGCCGGTGTGCCCGGTCGTCGCGCTCGAAGCCACCGCCGAGTCCCTCGCCGATCTCCGTGACAGCGGTGATGTGAAGACCGGCGACGGCCTCTTCTCCTGGAACTGACGGCAGTGCCGTCGTAGGGCGGCGGACAGCACAACCACCGCGGCGGGATCTGCCGCACTATCGGAGACGGTGAGATGGAGACAACGCTGCGAGGCGTCGGCGTGAGCCATGGCGTGGCGATCGGCGAGGTTCGGCACATGGGTACGGCGGTCCTGGAACCGCCGGCCAAGCAGATCCCCGCGCAGGACGCGGAGCGGGAGCAGAGCCGCGCCCGTCAGGCCGTGGACGCGGTCGCCGCCGACCTGATGGCGCGCGGCAACCTGGCGGGGGGTGAGGCCCAGGCCGTGCTCGAGGCGCAGGCCATGATGGCGCAGGACCCCGAGCTGATGGCGGACGTCGACCGGCGGATCGCCGTCGGCAGCACGGCCGAGCGCGCCGTGTACGACGCCTTCGCGGCGTACCGGGAGCTGCTGGCCGGTGCGGGTGAGTACCTCGCCGGCCGGGTGGCCGACCTCGACGACGTGCGCAACCGCATCGTCGCCCGTCTGCTGGGCGTTCCGATGCCGGGCGTCCCGGACAGTGACCGGCCTTACGTGCTGGTGGCCCGGGACCTGGCCCCCGCGGACACGGCGCTGCTGGACCCGTCTCTGGTGCTCGGTTTCGTGACCGAGGAGGGCGGGCCGACCAGTCACAGCGCCATCCTGGCGCGTGCGCTGGGTGTGCCGGCCGTCGTGGCGCTGCCGGGTGCCGGTGAGCTGGCCGAGGGGACGGTGGTGGCCGTGGACGGCAGCACCGGCGATGTCTTCGTGAACCCGAGTGACGAGAAGAAGGCCGCGCTGGAGGCCTCGGCCGCCGAGCGCAGGGCCGCGCTGTCCGCGTCGACCGGGCCAGGGGTGACCGCGGACGGGCACAAGGTGCCGCTGCTGGCCAACGTGGGCGGGCCCGCGGACGTGCCGGCGGCCGTGGAGGCGGGGGCCGAGGGTGTCGGTCTGTTCCGTACCGAGTTCCTGTTCCTGGACGACAGCAAGAACGCGCCTTCCGAGGAGAAGCAGGTGGAGGCCTACCGGCAGGTGCTGGAGGCGTTCCCCGAGGGTCGTGTCGTCGTGCGTGTGCTGGACGCGGGCGCCGACAAGCCGCTGGACTTCCTGACGCCGGCGGACGAGCCGAATCCCGCGCTGGGTGTGCGGGGCCTGCGGACGCTGCTGGACCACCCGGACGTGCTGCGCACGCAGCTGACCGCGCTGGCGCGGGCCGCGGAGGGGCTGCCCGTCTACCTCGAGGTCATGGCGCCCATGGTGGCGGACCGCAGGGACGC
Source organism: Streptomyces sp. NPDC014991 (assembly GCF_043080665.1). Classification (NCBI taxonomy): domain Bacteria; kingdom Bacillati; phylum Actinomycetota; class Actinomycetes; order Kitasatosporales; family Streptomycetaceae; genus Streptomyces; species Streptomyces sp. NPDC014991. The sequence goes on along the minus strand of NZ_JBIBVY010000036.1, from coordinate 42,398 downwards.
CAAGGCGTTCGCGGACGCCTGCCGGGAGGCGGGGCTGCGGGCCAAGTTCGGCGCGATGGTGGAGATCCCGTCGGCCGCGCTGCGGGCGCGCTCGATCCTTCAGGAGGTCGAGTTCCTGTCGCTGGGCACCAACGATCTGGCGCAGTACACGTTCGCCGCGGACCGGCAGGTGGGTGCGGTGTCTCGGCTGCAGGACCCGTGGCAGCCGGCGCTGCTCGACCTGGTCGCGCTGTCGGCCGAGTCGGCCAGGGCCGAGGGCAAGAGCTGCGGGGTGTGCGGTGAGGCCGCGTCCGACCCGCTGCTGGCGTGTGTGCTGACCGGTCTGGGTGTCACCTCCCTGTCCATGGGCGCGGCGTCGATTCCTTACGTCCGGGCCACGCTGGCGAAGTACACGCTGGCGCAGTGCGAGCGGGCCGCTGCGGCGGCGCGTGCGGCGGACAGTGCCGAGGAGGCGCGCGGCGCGGCTCAGGCGGTGCTGTCCGGCGAGTAGCCGTACCGGCGCGCCTCCGGCGTGCGGGGCTCAGGGGCGTCCTGCCTTGGGGTGGGGCGCCCCTCGGTGTCTGTCCGGCCGCCGGATCTCAGTGGCGGTGGTCCGGTGCCGTGCTGTCCGCTCCGAGGTCGGGCGGCTCGCGGTAGTCGACGCCGGACTCCGGGGAGATCAGGTCACCGGTCTCGACGTCCGTGCAGTAGGCGTCGAAAACCTCGGACGCGGTCAGGGGTCGCAGGGCACCGGCGCGCAGTCGCCAGCCGTAGATCTGGTCGGCCGTGCCGGTGGCGGTGGTGCGGATGACGAGGCCGCCGGGGCTGCGGGTCGCGAGGCCGAGGGCGAGGACGCCGGTGAACTCGAGGGCCTCGGCCTCGTCCAGCCGGGTCGCGCCGTGAGGGTCCTGGTCGCCGTGCAGGACGGCGACGAGGGTGTCCGGTGCCGCGGAGACGGTGCAGACCAGGTGCCGGTCACCGGGGGGTGCGGTGTCGAGGATGCGGACCACCAGGTCGGCGGCGCGGGTGAAGGCCGCCCTGCCGATGTCCTCGCCGCAGGTGGGGCAGGGACCGAGTCGGGTCAGGAGGGTGGTGGCGTACTCCCAGGTGGCCTGGCGTACGGCTTCGTCGACGAGGGCGGGCAGGAGGTCGGCGAGGGGCCGGCCGTCGTAGGGGATGGTGGGGCCGGTGGCCGCGAGTTCCGCGGTGAACCGGGAGCGGCTGGCCGGGGCTTCCGGATCCAGGCCGGTGTCCGCGCAGTACACGGCGTAGTCCTCGGGGTCGAACAGGGCGAGGGTGGTGTGGGTGCCCTGGGCGGCGCGGGTGCGCAGGACGGTCTCCATCTGCTGGAGGTAGGCCGTGTGGTCGTCGAAGGTGAAGCTGCGGTAGCGCCGCATGGCGCGGAAGTCGTGTTCGTCGGTGAGTACGCCGATGGTGCCGGCGATCTCGCGGCGCAGGACGCGTCGCATGGTCCGGTGGTCGGTGTGCGCCATGTTTCCCCCTGGTGCGCAGTCGATCGATGCTCACTCAACGTAACCGGCGGCACTGACAACGGGGGTGCCGCCGGTGATCGTGCGGGGGGGTCCGGCTGGTTCAGGCGCGTTTGCGGGCGAGTTCCTCGTAGAAGCCGAGCAGGGCGAGGTTGTCGATGGAGCCGGGGTTGACCGCCTGCTGCAGGGGGGTTCCCTGCAGCAGGCGTTTGACCGGGACCTCGATGCGCTTGCCGGTGAGGGTGTGCGGGATGCCGGGCACTTCGATGATCTCGTCGGGGATGTGGCGGGGAGAGAGCTGTTCGCGGATGGATCGCTTGATGCGGTCCAGGAGTGGCTCGTCGAGGGTGGCTCCCGGCGCGAGGTGCACGAACAGCGGCATCCAGTAGCCGCCGTCGGGTTGTTCGATGCCGATGACGAGGGATTCCCTGATCTCCGGCAGGCGTTCGACGACCTCGTAGATGTCGGCCGAGCCCATGCGGACGCCCTGGCGGTTCAGGGTGGAGTCGGAGCGGCCGTGGATGATCACGGTTCCCCGGGAGGTGACGGTGATCCAGTCGCCGTGGCGCCAGACGCCGGGGTAGGTGTCGAAGTAGCTGTCGTGGTAGCGGGTGCCCTCGGGGTCGTTCCAGAAGCGGATCGGCATGGACGGCATGGGGTTGGTGACGATCAGCTCGCCGACCTCGTCGACGAGGGGTTCCCCGCTCGGGTCCCAGGACTGCAGGTCGGTGCCGAGGCCGGGGGCCTGGAGTTCGCCGGTGTACACCGGGAGGGTGGGGACGGCTCCGGCGAAGCAGGAACAGACGTCGGTGCCGCCGCTGACGGAGGCGATCCACAGATCGTCGCGGACCTCGTCGTGCAGCCAGCGGAAGCCGTCGGGGGGCAGCGGGGAGCCGGTGGTGGCGACGCACTTCACCGTGGACAGGTCGTGGTCGCGGGCGGGGTGGACGCCGGCCTTGCGGCAGGCCATGACATAGGCGGCGGAGGTGCCGTAGAGCGTGGCTCCGGTGCGTTCGGCGATCCGCCACTGGGCGCCCGTGTCGGGGTGGCCGGGGCTGCCGTCGTACAGGACGATCGTGGTGCCCGTGAGCAGGCCGGAGACGAGGAAGTTCCACATCATCCAGCCGGTCGAGGTGTACCAGAAGAAACGGTCCTCGGGGCCGAGGTCGCAGTGCAGGCCGAGCTGTTTGAGGTGTTCGACCAGGATGCCGCCCTGCGACTGGACGATGGCCTTGGGCAGACCGGTCGTGCCGGAGGAGTACAGGACCCACAGCGGGTGGTCGAACGGGACCTGTTCGAAGACCGGCTCGGTGTCCCCGGCCGTCAGTGCCGACCACTCAAGGGCGCCTTCGGGTGCTTCGGTGCCCAGCAGCGGGATGTGGACGACGGCGCGCAGGGTGGGCAGCTCGCGGCGCAGTTCGGTGACGGTCTCGCGGCGGTCGTGCTCCTTGCCGCCGTAGCGGTAGCCGTCGACGGTGAACAGGACGACGGGTTCGACCTGCTGGAACCGGTCGAGGACGCTGCGGGCGCCGAAGTCGGGGGCGCAGGAGGTCCACACGGCGCCGACGGCGGCCGTGGCGAGGAGGGCGACGACGGCCTGCGGGATGTTGGGGAGGTAGCCGCTGACGCGGTCGCCGGGGCGTACGCCGAGGGTCCGCAGTTCCGCGGCGAGGGAGCCGACCTGGCGGCGCAGCTCGGACCAGGTCACCGGGCGTGGTTCGTGGGTCTCGTCGACGTACAGGAGGGCGGGTTCCGCGGCGCGGTCGGCCGCGGCGCGCAGGGCGTGTTCGGCGTAGTTGAGGGTGGCTCCGGGGAACCAGTGGGCGCCGGGCATGGCGCGGTCGCCGAGCACGCGCGCGTAGGGGGTCGAGAACCGTACGTCGAACCACTCGGTGACGGCTTCCCAGAAGGTGTCCAGCTGGTCGACGGACCAGCGGTGCAGGGCCGGGTAGCCGCCGTCGGCGGGGGCGCCGTGGTGTTCGGCGGCCCATGCCTGGAACTGGGTGATGCGGGCCTGGGCGATCCGCTGGGGATCGGGCTGCCAGAGCGGCTTGGGGTTCGCGGTCGACATGGGGCGGCTCCCGGGCTGTGCGCGTCGTGGGCGTCGGTCCGCGCACGGGCTGGGGTGTGCGCGTGACGCGGCTGACAGGGACGATGCCATGTGATCGATTTCTGCACCAGGGTGTCCCCCACATAGTCCCTGTCATGAAGATGTGGTGCCGGCACGGGTGAACGGCAGTTGAACGCCGCACGCGCGTGGGTCGCTCGGTGGCAGGGTGAGCGGCATGGACGGTCGTGACCTGGTGCGTTCGGTGAGTGTGGTCGGTTCGGGGTGGGCTGCTCGGGGGGTGCGTACCGTACGGGGCGCCTGGCGCGGCAGGCGGGTCGACGCCGCCGGGCTGCCGCCGCGAGGGCCGGAGCTGGCCCGTGTGCCGGGGCAGGTGCGGGGCGTGGAGCCGGGTCCCGGGGGTGGTCTGATCCGGTTCGGCCGTTCGGAGCTGCGGATCGTCGTGGCGGTGAACGGGGCGGTTTTCCGGGGGTGGGACGGCGCCGGTCCCCAGCCGTCGTACGCGCTCGCGGGCAGCGGCCCCGAACCGGATCCGCGGGCGGTGCTGGAGCCGGACAAGGACGGCGGCTGGCGGGTGGTGGCCGAGCGGATGACGGTCGTCGTCTCGCGGTACGGCGCGGTCGAGGTGTGCACGCCGGGCGGGGTGACCCTGCGGCGGGATCTGCCGCCACGCTGGTGGGAGCCGGTCGGCGGGGGTGCGGCCCGGTGGGTGCAGCGCTCGGAGGTGGCGGCGGACGCCCGGTTCTTCGGCCTGGGCGGGCGCGCGTGCGGGCCCCGGCTGCGGGACGGCGCCCACCGGCTGTGGGCCGCCGCTCCCGGCCGTGCGTCCGGGCCGGGTGACGAGCGGTCGGATCCGGCGATACCGGTGCAGCTGGTGGTGGCCGACGCGGGCACGCATCTGGTGTTCCATGACACCACCTGGGACGGGACCGTGGTGCTTCGGGAGGGAGAGGAGGGGGCCGGGTCCGGGCACGACCGGGTGGGGCACTGCGAACTGCGGATGGACGGCGGTCCGCTGCGCTGCTGGGTGGTGGTGGGCACTCCCGCGCGCGTGCTGCACGCGTGGGCCGCGCTGAGCGGGGCGCCCGCGCTGCCGCCCGCGTGGGCGCTGGGTCATCAGCACGCGCGGTGGGGGCTGGGCGATGAGCAGGAGGTGCGCCGGGTCGTCACGGGCTATCAGGAGCGGGGGCTGCCGCTGGACGCCCTACACCTCGATGTCGGTCGTCACGACGACCGGCGGGTGTCCGATGTCGACGAGGAGCGTTTCCCCGGGCTGCCGGTGCTGGCGGAGGAGCTTCGCCGGGACGGGATCCGGCTGGTGTCGGTCGTCGGCGCGGCGGTGGGGGCGGCACCGTACGGCGCCGCCCGCGACGGCGGTTCGGCCGTGGGCGCGGGGGTGCGGGACGCGCCTGTGCGCGCGTGGTGGCGCGACCTCCACGGGGAGCGGCTGGGGCAGGGCTTCGCGGGGGTCTGGCAGGACGGGCACGAGGCGGTGTCCTGCGCCTCCCTCGGGACGGCGTCGCCGCGTTCCGCCCGGTACCCCCTGGACGGGCCCGACGTGCACGGACTGTGCGTGGCCCGGGCGGCCTACGAGGCGCTGCGCGAGCTGTCGCCCCGTGAGCGGCCGTTCCTGTTCTCGCGCTCGGGCTGGGCGGGTTCGCAGCGGTACGGCGGCACCTGGTCGGGGGAGGTGGCGACGGGCTGGCCGGGGCTGCGTGCGTCGCTGTCGCAGGTGCTGGGGCTGGGGCTGTGCGGGGTGCCGTACTCGGGTCCGGGCGTGGGGGATCGCGACGGCGCTCCGTCACCGGAGCTGTATCTGCGGTGGTTGCAGCTGGGAGCGTATCTGCCGCTGTTCCGCACGCACACGCAGCCGCGGGCGGGGCGCGGGGAGCCCTGGGAGTTCGGCGCCGAGGTGCTGGAGCACGCGCGTGCGGCGCTGCTCGAACGGCGGCGGCTGCTGCCGTACTTCCTGACGCTGGCGCATCTGGCGCGGCGGACCGGTGCGCCCTATGTGCGGCCGCTGTGGTGGGCGGCGCCGGAGGACCGGGCGCTGCGCGACTGCGAGGACGCGTTCCTGCTGGGTGACGGGCTGCTGGTCGCCCCGGTCCTGGATTCCGGGGCCGGCCGGCGCGCGGTGCGGCTGCCGCGGGGCCGCTGGTACGACACGGTGACGGAGAAGGCCTACGAGGGTCCGGCACAGGTCGTCGTGGACGCGCCGCTGTCACGGATACCGGTGCTCGCGCGCGCGGGGGCGGTGCTGCCGGTGCGGGGCGCCGACGGCGGGCTGGAGCTGGAGGTGTGGGCCCCCGCGCGCGGACGCACGGGGGGCGGCCCGGTCGTGGCCGGCGTGGGCGACGGGTGGGACGACACGGAGATCGAACACTACGTCGCCCGCCGGCAGGGCGACCGGGTGGTGGTCACCCGGGAGCGGGAGGACGGCGCGGGTGAACCGCCCTGGCCGGTGCGCGTGCGGGGGCTGGGCTGAGGCGCCGGGCTCAGGCGTAGCGGCCCTCGAACCAAGCCCGCACCGCGGCGGTGTGCAGCGGGAAGGCGAGTTTCGCGGGCCTGCGCAGCAGATGCCGGCCGTCCGTCTCGGCCGTGGGTACGAAGGGCGGAAGTCCGTCGGCCGGGCGTTCGGGCAGGGCCCCGAACAGCAGCAGGTGCCCGTCGGGTGAGCTCATGGCGTCCACGAGCCGCACGTCCCGGGCGGCCGCGTCGATGCCGGTCTCCTCCCCGAGTTCGCGTACGACGGCCTGCTTCCAGTCCTCGCGGTCGTCGATGTAGCCGCCGGGCAGGGCCGTGCCTCCGCGCGCGGGGGCGACGGTCCGGGTGATGACGATCAGGGCGGCGCCCTGCGTGTCGTACACGGGCTGGAGCGCGACCGCGACCGGCAGCGGGTTGCGGTAGGCGACGGTTCCGCAGGACGGGCAGGTGCGGGGCCAGCCGGAAATGCCCTCTCCGTAGGGCGCTCCGCAGCTCGAACAGTGGGAGTTCGGAGCGGAGTTGACAGTCGGATGCTGGGTTTCGGACACGCGCGGACTGTATCCGATCAGGGGACGGACGTCTTCCGCCGCTGTTGTGCCGGGAATGAGCGGAACAGAAAGGGTGGCCGGAATCACCCCCGTCGATCCCGGCCACCCTTCCTCTACCACGACGCCGTACGGGGCCGTTCGGTTCACACCAAACGGCCTGCACCCCGGACTTCTTCCCTCGCGGGGGCGTCCACTGCCGCGACCGGGATGCCCACGCTCCGTGATCGGCTCGGAATGCTGCGTGAACGTCTCATGAACTGGGCCTGGGCGGGCGCGGGCGGCGCCATCATGCTGCCGTGCACTCCTGGACGGATACTCTGCGCTTCGCCTTCCAGCCGGTGGTCAACCTGAGGACGGGCGCGGTCGCCGCGCTGGAGACGCTCGCCCGTCCGGAGAGCGGCGATGTCCTGGCCGAGGCCCGCCGCGATCCGGAACTGGACGGCAGGCTGGCCGTGCTGGCGTTCCGCGCCGCGGCGCTCAAGGAGACGCTGCTGCCGCTGCACCTGAACGTGTTCGCGGCGACGCTCGCCGACCTCGGCGGCCTCACACCGCTGCACGACGCCGTGCGCGCGGCGGGGCGCCTGCCCTGGGAGGTGACGGTCGACATCGTCCCGCCCTGCACGCACGTGCCGCAGCGGGCGCTGCTGGAGGCGGTGGCCTCGCTGCGGGAGCAGGGTTTCCGGATCAGCGCGGACGGCATCGGTGACGGTGACGTGCCGCTCAGGCTGCTCACCGACCTCTCCCCCGACCTGGTCAAGCTCGACGCGTCCCTGCTGGCGCGGCCGGCCGCGGTGCGGGCGATGCGGACACTGTGCGAGGAGCTGGGCGCCCTGGTCGCCGTGGAGGGCGTGGAGACCGAACGGCAGTACGCGGTGGCGCTGTCGGCCGGCGCGCAGCTGGCCCAGGGCGAGCTGTTCGCGCCGCCGGCCCGGATCCCCGTCGCGGACGTATACGTTCCGCCGCGGGCTCACGGTGCCCCGGCCGCCCCGCGCTCCGGGCCGTCGCTGCGGGAGTTCGTGCGCCCCGCCGCCATCCTGCCGGTGAGCGCGTCGGCGGGGCAGGTCCGGGCGCTGCTCACCGGGTCCCCGGACATCTCCGGAGTGCTGCTGGTGGACCGCGCCGGGCGGCCCGTGCGGTCGGTGCACCGCTCGCGCTTCCTGCTGTCGATGTCCGGCCGCTACGGGCACGCCCTGTACGCCGACCGGCCGGCCGTCAAGCTGGGGGACGCGCCCCGCACGGTGGGCGCCGGCGCCACGGCCTGGGAGGTGCTGGACGTGGTGGCGGTCGGCGGCCGGGACCGGACCTCCGACGACGTGGCGGTGGTCGACGGACACGGCCGGTGCGTGGGAGTCGTACGGCTGGCGGACCTCGTGCGGGCGCTCGCCGAAAGCCGGGTCGAGGAGGCGGCCGGGCTCAACCCGCTGACCCGGCTGCCCGGTTCCGACGCCATCGTCGGCGAGGTGGACCGGCGCATCCGCGACGGCCGGGCCTTCGCGCTCAGCTGGCTGGACATCGACGACTTCAAACAGGTCAACGACGGCGCGGGGTTCGCCGCGGGGGACGAGCTGATCCGCGCGGTGGGCCGGGCGCTTCAGCAGGCGGTGGCGGGGCCCGCGCGCGTCGGGCACATCGGCGGAGACGACTTCCTGGTGCTGGCCGACGAGGACGCGCTCCGCCCGCTCGTCGCCGCCGTGCTCGACGCCCCCTGGTCGGCGGGCGGGCGGCCGGTCACGCTCTCCCTGGCGACCGTCGTCTGCCAGGCGGGCAGCGTGAGCGACCACCACCAGGCCGCCGCCCAGCTCGCTCCGCTGAAGAAGGCGGCCAAGGCGCTGAACGGTGCCAGTTGGGTGCTCGGGCGCGCCGGGTGCCCCGGCCACGAGGTCCGGCGCGGCGGCCCGGGACCGGCCGCGGCACGGGCCGGGTACGCGACGGCCGAGCCGGGATGGTGAACCGCCCCCGCGCGTGCGTGGGCCGACACGCGCCCGCGCCGCCGGGCCCGGTGGGCGCGACGGTGTCACCGTTGCCGTCGGCAACCTTGACGCCCCCGGGACGCCGGTGAACACTTCCCGGTGTCAGCCGACATCGCCGTACATTCTCGGTGTTATCAGGACCTGCGGCGCGGATCTGTCCTGCTCCACGACCCGTCCCCCGGGGCGGTGCGACTGGGACGGCACGCTCGGCATGGACGCCGGGCGGGGTGGCGGGGACCGGCCCTGCCATGGCGGAAGTGGCACGGGCGCCGTCCGGGAAGCGAGCGCCGGTTTCGGTCGACGCGTAGCGGCGCCGAGGGAGGCGCGCGGGCGCGCCGCACAGGACCGCGGCCCGTACCCCGGTCGGCGGGGGTACGGGCCGTGCCCGCCGCTCGGCGGCGGTGAACGCGGTCGGCCGGTGACGGCCGCGGTCCGGGCGGTCAGCCGGTGACGGCCTGGCGGCGGTCGGCCGCGTATTGCATGGCATGCCGGACGACGCCGATCAGTACCTCCTTGACCGACTCCCGGTCCCGGGCGTCGCACAGCAGGACGGGTACGTCCTCGTCCAGGTCGAGGGCCTGGCGGACGGCCTCGACCGGGTAACGTGCCGCACCCTCGAAGCAGTTGACGCTGACCAGGAAGGGAATGGAGCGCCGCTCGAAGTAGTCGACGGCGGCGAAACAGTCCTCCAGGCGGCGCGTGTCGGCGAGGACCACCGCACCGAGCGCTCCCTCGGACAGCTCGTCCCACATGAACCAGAACCGCTCCTGCCCGGGCGTGCCGAAAAGGTACAGCACGAGGTCCTCACGCAGGGTGATGCGGCCGAAGTCCATGGCCACCGTGGTGGTGTGCTTGCCTTCGACACCGCTGGTGTCGTCCACCGGCCGCCCCGCCTCGGTGAGCAGTTCCTCGGTGCGCAGCGGCCTGATCTCGCTGACCGCGCCGACGAGGGTCGTCTTGCCCACGCCGAAGCCGCCGGCCACGAGGATCTTGAGCGTGACGGGCTCGACCGGAGGCTTGCCGCGCTCAGAACGCCCGAAGATCATCGATCTCTCTCCTGCTTGATGGGGGTCGGGCGACGGTCGGCCGCAGCCGCCGGCACCAGGGGTTTCGGAGACGGACACGCCGTCGGCACCGGGCGTCCGCCGGGATACCGCGCGGGCCGGCGGACGCTCCCCGACCGGGTCATGGAGGCTGGACCGACGCGCGGCGTCCGACGGCGTGGCCGAGCCGCCGGCCGGTCACGTCACCAAGCCCTTCCGCGCCGGTCACAACGCCCGGAGGCCATTGATCACATCGCGCAGGATGCTCTCGTCCGGCAGCTCGGCCGGGGGCACCGGGCGCGTCACGTGGACGAGTTCGGCGTGCACGAGGTCGCCGATGAGAACGCGGACCACGCCGATGGGCAGGTCGAGCTCCGCGGCCAGCTCGGCGACCGACTGGGGTGTGTCCCGGCAGAGCCCGACGATCTCCACATGCTCCGGCGACAGGGCCGGATCGGCTTCCGGGTCCCCGGTGCCGGGCTCGGTGACGACCACCGCGATCACGTCGAGGCGGTGCTGGGCCGTACTCGTGGTGCGGCCGCGCGTCATGGCGTACGGACGGACGACCGGCCCGGCCTCGTCGTCGAACCAGTGGTTTCCTGCCTGACCGTCTGCGCTCATGTCATCCCACTACCCGCCTGCGGACAGATCGGTGCGCGGGGCGGTGCCCAGATGCACGCCGACCCGCTTGACGAGAAGCGTCATCTCGTAGGCGACCTGCCCGACGTCGGAGTCGGCGTCCGAGAGGACGGCGAGACAGCTGCCGTCCCCGGCGGCGGTGACGAACAGGAAGGCCTCGTCCAGCTCGACCACCGTCTGCCGGACGCTGCCCGCGTCGAAGTGACGGCCCACGCCCTTGGCGAGGCTGTGGAAACCGGAAGCCACGGCGGCCAGATGCTCGCCGTCCTCCCTGGTGAGGTCCTTGGACACGCCCGTGGCCAGTCCGTCGCCGGACAGGACGACGGCCTTGCGGATGCTGGCCACCCGGTCGACGAGGTCGTCCAGGAGCCAGTTCAGCTCCCCCTGGTTCGTCGCCGTGTGGCCGGTCGCCTTCGGTGCGGTCATCGACCGTCCCCCTTAGTCGTTCCTTGTGCTGTGCCGTTCCGGGCCCCGTCGCCCGAGGCGTTCTCCTCGCGGCCACGCTGCCAGCCACGCTGGAGCGAGGCCATCCGGTTGCGGACCTCGTCGGCATCGCGGTCGGCGGGCTCTGCCGCGCGCTCGGCCGACTGCTCGGTGGCCCGCTTGAGCTGGGGGGCCAGGCTGGCCTGGCGTACGCGCCGGGGCAGCGGCCCGGTGTCCGGTTCCGCGGACGGGTCACCGGCGGACGCGGTGCTGCCGCCGCGCGGCGGTGCCGTGTCGCCGGGGCCGCCCGGGCCGGACCGGGTCCGCCTGGGCAGTCCCGGTACCTCGGGCGTCTCGCCGGCGCCGGCGGCGGGTGCCCCGGGGGCCTCGGCGGGGTCGGTGGGGCGCAGCGGGGCCGTACCACGGCGACGAGCGGGCAGCGGGGCCGGGCCGCCCGTGTCGGAGCGGCGCGGCGCGGCGGCGGACTGCCGGTCCGGTTCGCCACGACGGCGCTGCTCGGTGACGGGCTTGCCGTGCGAGCTGACGAGCTTGGGCGTCTGCCGCCGGGGCAGCGGAACGGGGCCGCGGTCGCCGGTCCCGTCGTGCGGGAGCCGGCCGGCCGGCGGGGCGGCTGCCTCGTCGTCGGCGGCCGAACGGGGACGGCGGTGGCGGAACAGGCCGCCACGCTCGCTGTCCTCGTCCGCGAGAACGCCGGGGAAGTCGTCGAGGGCGTCGAGATCGACGGGTGCCTCCAGTTCGACCGGGCCGTCCAGCAGGGAGGTCGGCAGGCCGGGCAGCTGGAGCGGCGCCGGGGACCGGCCGGCGGCGCGGCCCACCGCCTGTTCGGCGCCCTTGGCCGGGCGGTCGCGGTCCAGCCGGAAACCGGTGCCGTTGGTGTCCGGGACGTCCTCGGTCAGGAGCGCGTCGGGGATGAGGACGACGGCGGTGGTGCCGCCGTACGGTGACGGCTGGAGGGAGACGCGGACGTTCTGGCGCTGGGCGAGGCGGCTGACCACGAACAGACCGAGCCGGTCGGTGTCCGAGAGTTCGAACTCGGGGGTCTCGGCGAGCCGCAGGTTGGCGTCCAGGAGCGCTTCGGCCGTCATACCGAGCCCCCGGTCGTGGATCTCGAGGGTGAAGCCGTTGGCGACCCGCTCGCCGAGGACCTGTACGGCGGTGTGCGGGGGCGAGAACACCGTGGCGTTCTCCAGGAGTTCGGCCACGAGGTGGGTCAGGTCGGCGACGGCGGGGCCGGTGACGGCGACCCGCGGCAGCCGCCGGACCTCGATGCGCTCGTAGTCCTCGACCTCGGCGACGGCGGCGCGGACGATGTCCATCAGCTGCACGGGTCTGCGCCACTGCCGGGACGGCGCGGCGCCGGAGAGGATCACCAGGCCCTCGGCGTGCCGGCGCATACGGGTGGTGAGATGGTCCAGGCGGAAGAGGTCGGCGAGTTCGTCGGTGTCCTCGGTCCGGCGTTCCATGCTGTCGAGCAACGTGAGCTGCTTGTGCAGCAGCACCTGGCTGCGGCGGGCCAGGTTCACGAAGACCTCGGAGACACCGGACCGCAGCTCGGCCTGTTTGACGGCGGCTTCGACGGCGGCGCGCTGGAGGGTGTTGAGTGCCTGGCCGACCTCGCCGATCTCGTTCTTGTCGTACTCCAGGCGCGGCACTTCGGTCTCGACGTCGACCTGTTCGCCCGCGGACAGGCGGCGCATCACGCTGGGCAGCCGGACACCGGACGCCTCGTGCGCCTCCATGCGCAGCTGGCGCAGGTCGCGGATGAGGCGACGGCCGATCCGCACGGAGAGGACGACCGAGAACAGCAGGGCGGCCAGTCCGAGGAAGCCCGAGACGGCGGCCTGGAGGATGACGCCGACGGCGACGGGGTGCGTACGGTCCTGGAGGCGGTCGCCGACCTGGTCGTCGAGGGTGCCGAGTTCGTCCAGGACGGAGGCCGCGGCGGTGTCCCAGCTCTTGGCGGTGACACCGCGGGGGGTGCCGGAGTCCACGCCCGCGACGGTCTGTTCGGTCATCCGCAGCGGGGCCGTGGTGGCGTTCCTCCAGACACGTTCGTAGCGCTCGCACTCCTCGGAGGGCAGCAGCGGCAGGCTGATGTCGTACAGCAGGGTGCGCTGGGCGACGAGGTCGGAGACGTCGCGGCTCTCCTCGCCGGTGATCCGGCCGACCACGAGGGCGGAGCCGAGCAGGGCGTCCTCGCGGGAGAGCAGCTCGCGCGCGCGGAGGAGGTTGACCAGGGCACGGGCCTGCTTGTCGAGTTCCACGTCGTCGATGCCGTCGAGGGTGGCCAGCAGGGCGAAGCAGGGGTCGACGAGCCGGTTGTAGGCGTCGAGGGCCTGGGTCCGGCTGACGGTGCCCTCCTGGACGCCTCGGCGCAGGGGGTCGAGGCCCCTGAAGGCGTCCAGGACGGCGGTCAGGTCGTCGTTGTCGTCGGCGTCCATGCCGTCGCGCAGGTCGTGGTCCTTGGCGTTCTTCCCGACCTCGGCGATCGCCCGGTCGGTGGCGGTACGTGTGCGGTGCAGTGCGGTGAGGGCCTCGGCCGCCCGTGGATCGGCGAGGTAGACGAGCGTCTGACGGCGCTCCTGCTGGAGGGCGCGGACGGCGTCCTCGGTCGGGTAGCCGATGTCCTCCACGACGTCCGACACGCGGAACAGATGGGCGACCTCGCGTCCCGTGAGTACCGTGGCGAAGCCCCAGACGGCGGTCAGGGACAACAGCGGCACGAGGAGCAGCGCCACGATCTTCCGGCGGATCGACTTCCCGCGAAAGCGCATGGCCTCCCCCAGCTCGACCCCCACCGGCCGGGGGCGCACATGTTCGTCAACAAACGGCGCGAGCCTACTACCGCCGCACCGTCGGCTCGAAGACATGTCCGGAGGGCGAACTTCCGCACCGGAGGCGAGAGATGACGAGTTGTCCGGGCATTGCGGGAGATTGCCACCGTCCTCCGGGCGCCCGCGACGCGCCGGGCCGCGGCCGCACTGACCGGGGGTTGGCTGAAACTTGTCGCCGGGTGGGAATCTTCCGGTGGTCTTGTTCGTCCTCCTCTACGGAATTCGGGGCGGAACGGGCCACGGGAGCCGCGTCCGGCAGCCCGGCGGCGTAATGCGGCGCAAGCCGGGCAGGCACTGGGTAGCGGGGTCTTCGGACGTCGGGGCGAGCGGTCTGCTGGCGGTGGGGAGTGACACGGTGACGGGCACGGCGGAGCGGCGCGAGGCGCCCGAGGAGAGCGTGGCGGCGCGCTCACAGGCACGGCGGGGGCCGGAGGGCTCGGATTCCGGCGTTCCGGCGCAGCGGCGCTTCGGTGAGGCGGCCGACGGCGGACAGCGGCAGTACTACCGGCCGTTGTGGATCGAGGAGCCCGCGCGCCGGCACCCGACGCCGGACCCGGTGCGCAAGGCGGCGGTGCGGGCGGTCCTCGTCATATCGGTGACGCTGATCCAGGCGATGGTGGCGTTCCTGTGCACGATGGCCGGCTCCTGGCCGGCGTTCCCCATGGTGATCAGCAGCGTGGCGAGCACGGTGGTCGCCACCTGGGCCGTGGTGGACGTGTGGGTGACCCGCCAGGTGTGGAACCAGCGGCACGGCGTGGTCTCCGAGCCGAGCAGCACGGCCCGGACCCTCCGCCGCGAGCGGCGCGCCCGCCGCCGCCAGGAGCGGACGGCCCTGCGGGACCGGGACCGGATAGCCCGGCGGGGCAGCACCGGCCGGCTGTCCCACTCCTGACCCGGACCGAGGGGTCCCCTGCGGCGTGGCGCCTCCGGGGTGGCAGGCGGGCGGCCCCACCACCCCGGCCCGGGCGTTGATCAGCTCGTGGCCGGCGCCGGCTTCCTGAACATCCGGGTCGCCGTGATCTCGCTGTGCACCGTCTCTCCGGCCTGGGGCTGCGGTGGCAGTCCCGGCCGCAGGTGCTCCTCCACGCTGATGTACTTCAGGCCAGCCCGGAGGTCCGCGTCGTTGCGCAGGCGGATGACCAGCGGGAACTCGGCGAGGGCGGTCGTGTCGAACAGGCCGGTGGTGTACAGCAGCTGCACCCCCAGCGCGTCCGAGACCGCCCGCTGGAGTTCCAGCAGGTACGTCGCGTTGGCACGGCCGATCGGGTTGTCGAGGAACAGGGTGCCCGCGTACCGGTGCTTGTCCCGGCCCCGGTCGTTCGAGCGCAGCGCGGCCATCGTGCAGTAGAGGGCGATGGCGGCGGTGAGCAGCTGACCGCCCGAGAAGACGTCGCCCATCTGGCCGACGGGGACGCGTTCGGCCCGCAGTACGGCGTCCGGCTTGAGGATCTCCACCGCCACGCCCCTGGGCTGGAGTGCCGCCGCGACTCCGCGCAGCAGCAGGGACATCCCGTCGCGGCGCAGGTCGGAATTCTTCTTCACGGCCGCGCGCGTCGCCTCGTCGATGACCTCGCCGAGCCGTTCGGTGAGGACGGCCTGGTCGGGCTCCTCGAAACGGATGCGCAGGAACTCCTGCCCGGACCACTCGCCGAGCCCCTCCGGCAGCCGGGAGAGCCGCTGGGCGGACCTCAGCGTCGCCAGGGCCGACTCCACGAGACCGCGCAGCCGGTCCACGATCGAATCGCGGTTGCGTTCCAGCTGGGCCAGCTCGTCCGTCAACACGCGCAGCCGGGGTGCGAAGGCGTCCGCCCACTTCTGGGCGTGCTCGGGCAGCGCGGCGGCGGGCAGCTCGCGGATCTGCTGCCGGGCGGGGGTGCGGACCTGCTCGTAGCGGGTGGAGTTGGCGTGCCGGACGAGGATGTCGCCGGCCTCGCGTACGGCCGTCTCGGTGGCGGAGAGGTCGGCGGCGCAGCCGCGCAGCGAGCGGCGGGCCTCGGCGGCGGAATGCCGGGCCTCCTCCAGCGTGCCGGGGTACGGCTCCGGTTCCTCCGGCTCCTCCTCGGGGGCGTGTTCGCGCAGCAGGTCGCGGAGCATGGCGGCGATCTCGTCGAAGCCGCCGGCCGCGTCCTCGGCGGCGCGGTGGGCCTCCAGCAGCTCCGCGTGCGCCTCGCGGGCCTCGGCCAGGGCCTCGGTGCGGGCGGAGAGTTCGGCCGTGGCCGTACGCAGCAGGGCCTGGGCGTGCTCGGCGTCGCGCGGGACGAGTTCCTCGTCCAGTGCCGTGTGCGTCCCGCCGTCCTCGGGCGCGTGCCGCTCGGCCTCGCCGCGCAACCGGCCGAGCTGTTCGCTCGCGGTCGACACGCGGGTCTCCAGGAGCTGCACCAGCTCCTCCGCGCGGGCGGAGGCGGCCTGCCGGGAGGGGCCGTCGGCACCGTCGGGCGACTGCAACAACTGCTCGGCGCGGGTGCGGACCTTGTTGCTGAGCCGGTCCAGATCGGCGCGGGCGGCGCTCTCGTCGCTCTCCGCGCGGGCCTGTTCGGCGCGTAGGTCGGCGCCGACGCCGACCTTCTCGTAGACCTGGGAGGCGGCCCGGTAGGCCTCGCGCAGGGCGGGCAGGGACGCCTTGGGCGCGTCCGGGTCCTCGGCCGGTACGTCGTCGGGGGCGCCGGCGATCTCCGCGCGCTCGGCGCGCAGGGCGCGCGCGGTGCGGCGGGCGTCGTCGGCGGCGCGCTGGGCGGCGCGGCGGTCCTCGTCGGCGGCCCGGGCCCGCTCCAGGCAGGCCTGGGCGCGGGCCTCGGACTCGGTGGCCTCGTCGGCGAGTTCGCGCAGTCTCACCTGCCAGCCGGCCCGCTCGCGGAGCCGGAAGGCGAGACCGGCGAGGGCGTCGGCGGCGCGGCGGGCCTTCTGGGCGGCCTCCTGCCGCTCGTCGCGGACCTGCGCGGCCTCGGCGGCGGCCTCGTCGGCCTCCGCACGCACGGCCCGTGCCTCGACGAGTCCGGCCTCGCTCTCCTGGGCGGTCGCGCGGGCCTCCTCGGCGGCCCGGGCCAGTTCGGTGAGGCGTCCGGCGGGGCAGCCGGTGCGCCAGGAGGCGAGCCGGGCGGCCAGTTCGCGGTCCTTGCCGAGCCGGGCGGCAAGGGTCCGGATCTCCTCGTCGCGCGCGGTGGCCCGGGCGCGCAGGGTCTGCCGTTCCTCGTCGGCGGCGTGCTCGTCGTGCATGGCCGGGTTCGGCGGCACGAGGAACACGCCGTCCGGGGCGGCGGCGGGGGTCGGGGCGAGCAGGGCGGCGGCGGTTCCGACGGCCACCGCGGAACGGGGCAGCAGGGCGGCGCCGTCCAGTGCCTCGCGGGCACGGGCGTGCGTGTCGGGGTCGGTGATGATGACACCGTCGACCAGTTCGGGGCGGGCGGCCAGCACGCGCGCGTGGTCGGCGGGGTCGACGGCCTGCGCGAGATAGCGCCAGCCGGGCAGCGCGGGAATGCCGTGCTCGCCGAGGAACTCCACGGTGGCCAGCACGTCGGGGCCGGGCGGCAGCAGTCCGCCGTCGCCGAGGGCGCCCAGGATGCGCGCGTCGTCGGCGGCGGCCGTACGGAGGTCGAACAACTGCCGTTCGGCGGCCGACACGGCGTCGTCGAGGAGTCCGCGCAACTCGTCGGCGAAGCGGTCCAGTTCGACGGAGGTGAACGGACCGTCACCGAGGGCTCGGGAGCTGTTCCCGGGGGCCGGGGCGACGTCGTCGGGGCCCGTCCTGGGGCCGGGTACGGACACGCGTGGCGTCCCCGGCAGGCTCAGCAGCTCAGCGAGGCGTTCCTCGGCGGCCAGCGACTCGGCCAGGCGCCGCTCCGCCTCGTACGCCCGCTCGGCGGCGGTCGCCGCGTCGGCCGCGCGGGCCGCGGTCAGCTCCGCACGGGACTCGGCGGCCGCCGCCTCGCGCGCGTGCTCGGTGGCCTTGCGGGCGGCCTCGCGGGCCGTGTCCCAGGCGGCCACGGACGTCTTCTCGGCATCGCTGGCGGCGAGCGCGGCCCGCGCCGGGTCGGCGTCCGGAGCGCTGTCGTCGAGCCAGCCGGCGCGGACCGCCTCGGCGGTCTCCTGCTCGACCTCGGCCAGCCGCTGACGCAGGTGCCCGGTCTCGCTGCGGGCGCGCTGCGCCTCGGTGGCGGCGGCGGTGGAGTCCCGGTAGGCGGTGTCGCTGACCTCCTGGAGGGCGGCGGAGCGCTCCTCCTCCTCGTTGGCGAGGGCCTCCGCGCTCGCCGCGGCCCCGTGCAGGGCGCGCACGAGGTCCACGGCGGCCTTGGCGCGGGCGGCGAGGGCGGGGGCCGCGTCCCGCTCGGCCTCCTGGATGGCGGCGGAGACGCGTGCGACGCGGTCGGCGGCGGCGCGGTGGCGCAGCACGGCCTCCGCGGCCTGCCAGGCCGCGTGCAGGGTGCGGGCGTCGGCCAGCTCGCGTTTCTGCGCCGCCGCGGACTTCTCGGCGGCGGCGAGGGCCAGGGAGGCGTGCCGGTAGGCGAGTTCGGCGGCGATCAGGGCGCTGCGCTCCCGCGCGCCCTCGCAGTGCGTGACCGCGTACGCGGCGGCCGTGACCCGCTGGGCGAGGTCGGTGGCCCGGACCCGTTCCCGCACGGCCCGCGCGGACAGCCGCCGGGCCAGTGTGCGGGTACGGCGCTCGGCGCCGGCGTGGATGTCCCGCGCGCGGGAACGTGCCTCGGCGGCCTCCACGATCCGGCCGAGCAGGTCGGCCGAGCCTGCGGTGAAGTCCCGTTCGGCGATCAGTTCGGCGCGTCGGCCGAGTTTGCTGCCGAAGCCGCTGACGAGGTCGGCGAGGCCGTCGGTGTCGCGGGTGTCGGTGACCGCGCGCAGCAGCAGGTCGGTGAAGTCGGAGTCCTTCTTGACCGCGAAGAGACCGGCCGCCTCGCCCTCGTCGGCGTTCATCTCACGCTGGTAGCGGAAGAGTTCCGGGTCGAGTCCGAGGTCCCCGAGGTGCTCGTTCCAGCGGTCGTGGATCTCCTCCCAGTGCACCTCCAGGTGCGGGTAGGCCTTGCCGGCCTCCGTGAGCGCGTCACGGAAGCCCTTCATGGTGCGGCGGCGGCCCTGTGCGCCGGAGACGCCCTCGACGGGAGGCCGTACGGCGGTGGACTCGGCGACGGGCAGGTTGTCCAGGCTCAGTCCGGGGCCGGGCCGGAAGGAGTACCAGGCCTCGGCGAACTTGCGCGGGTCGTTGGAGACCTGCCGGCCGCGCCACTCGCTGACCTTGCCCACGACGACGCACTCGCCGGTGAGCACGTGCTGCCACTCCAGGGCCACGTGGCCGCAGTCGTCGGCCAGGAGGAACTTGCGCAGCACACCGGAGCTGGCGCCGCCGAGCGTGTTGCGGTGGCCGGGCAGCATCACGGAGAAGATGAGTTTGAGGAGCACGGACTTGCCGCCGCCGTTCTCCAGGAACAGC
This sequence comes from Streptomyces sp. NPDC014991, assembly GCF_043080665.1. Taxonomy (NCBI): domain Bacteria; kingdom Bacillati; phylum Actinomycetota; class Actinomycetes; order Kitasatosporales; family Streptomycetaceae; genus Streptomyces; species Streptomyces sp. NPDC014991. The sequence goes on along the minus strand of NZ_JBIBVY010000036.1, from coordinate 23,462 downwards.
ACGCCCGCGGGCGCGGGCCGGCGCGGCGGACCGGACGGCTCCTCCTGGAAGAACTCCGCCTGCGTGGGCGCCGGGTCGGGCACGGGCTCGCCGACACCCCGCAGGTCAAGCACGGTGTCGGCGTAGCGCGCACCGGCGGGACCGATGGAGTAGAGGCGGACCCGGGACAGCTCGTACATGGCGGACTCTCGTCAGTCTTCTGGCAGTTCGGTGCGGTGGTCAGGGGTGCGAGGGCGCGTGGAACGGCAGACCGGCGTCGGCCACCAGGTCCAGGTCGTCGGTGTCCTCCGCGGGCAGCAGGCTGGCCGTGCCGTCGGTCACCGGGACGACGCCCAGCTCGAGCAGTTCGGCCAGGGCGGCCCTGCCGGCCAGGTCACGGACCTGGAGCTGGTAGCGGGCGGTGGTGCGGTAGGTGCCGCCGTTGTCGTCGCCGGTGCGCTGGAGGAATCCCGACTCGGTGAGGAAGGCGAGGGCCTTCGCCACGATGCCGGTGGTGGAGGCGGCCGGCCGGCGGGCGTCCTTGGTGGCGCCGGTGGCGCTGCGTCTGGCCCAGATCCGCCAGGCGGCCTCCAGACCCGGCGCGTCGGTCACCGGGTCGGTGTTCTCGCCCTGCTCCTCGGCACGTTCCTCCAGGCGGCGGCAGGCCTGCCGGACGAAGGCGTCGACGCCGTTGACCGTGACGCGGCCGATGTAGGCGTCGTCGGCGAGGTCCTCCGGACGCGGGAACGCCAGCGCGGCGGCGGCGAGATGGGCGAGTCCGTGGAGGAAGCGGTCGCCGGAGTCGGCGGTGGTGCGACGCGCGTAGTCACCCATGCGGACGGCGAAGACCGAGTCCTCGGCGGCCGTCACGGCCATCCCCGCGCGCGGGGACACCTCCAGGACGACGAGGCCCAGACCGGCGGCGACGGCGTCCGCGAGCCGCGCGAACGCCGGGTCGTCGCGGTAGCGGCGCAGCAGCTCCGTGTACTCCTGGTCGCGCGCGGGCTGGAGCCTGGGCTGGAGGCCGAAGGCGACCAGCCGCGCCGCGTCGGCGGCGTCGGCGGGCGTGACGCCGGCGCCGGCCGGCGCGGCGGCGGGCTCGGGCTCACTCCGGTCGGCGTGCTCGGTCACGGGTTCTGCTCCTTGTCGCGGTCGTGCTCACTCATGCTGCTTCCGTCCGGTCCGCGGCCATCCCGGCCGAGTCGAGCAGGGCGGTGCCGACGATCAGGTCCGCCCCGCCGAACTCGGGGTCGTCCAGCTCGGTCCCGTCGTCGACGGCGAACAGCAGTTTCTGCTCGCCCTGCCGGTAGGCGGTGCCGACGGGCGGGCTGGCCGCGTGGACCGCCAGCAGCGCCACGAGGTAGGCCAGGTCCGGGTCACCGGTCCGGCGGGCCTCCGCCAGCAGTCCCGACAGTCTCCTCGGGGCGTCCGCCGGCAGGTCGAGGAGCTCCGTCGCCGCGGCGAGCTGCTCCTCGCTGAACCGGCTGTCGTCCGGGGTGGCGATCAGGTCGGGCTCGGGCATCTCGGCGCCCAGGTGCTCGCGTTCCACGGGTGGTGTCAGCAGGATGTCCACGAGGTCCGCGACCCGGACGGACACCGGCGTCCTGAGCCCCGTGCCGTGTGCGAAGAAGGCGTCCGTGACCCGGATCGCCTGCTCCAGGGGCAGCGGCAGGACGGGGGCGAGGAGATGGCCGTAGAGGTCCGTTCCGGAGGTCGCCGCCGGGGTGGCGAAGGCCTGCCGGTCCTGTTCGGCGCGGAACAGCGGGCCGGCCTCCAGGAGGCGCGCCTGGAGCTGGGTGTGGCGCCGGATGCAGTCCTTGACGATGTCGACCAGTTCGGCGGCGCGGCGCTTGTGCTCGGTGTCCTCGGTCTCGTCACGGGCCTTGCGGATGTTGGTGAGGATGGCGTTCTCGTGGCGGTAGCGCTCGGCCACGTGGTCGAGGGCCTCGGCGATCATGTCGGGGACGGCGTTGAGCCAGTCGACCGCGCGGACGTTGCGCCGGGTGGCGTCCAGGGCGCGGCGGAGCGTCTCGGAGTACTGCACCGTGCGGTAGCGGGCCTGCTCGGCGGCGAGCTGGGCGTCGGCGAGCCGGCCGCGGTTGATCAGCACCTCCAGCTTGACCTCGGCGGCGATCTGGGCGCTGGTGACGTCGGTGTCGAGCGCGCCGACGAGGACGTTGACCGCCTCGTCCGTCGTCCGCAGATACACCGTGCCGCCGGGGCCGGGGACCTCCTCGATCAGCTTGAAGTCGTAGTCGCGGCGGACGTACGTGCCGTCCGGCGCGAAGGTCCCGTACACCGCGCGGAAGCCGCGGTCCACGCTGCCGACGTTGATCAGGTTCTCCAGGACCCAGCGGGCCACCCGTTCGTGCTCGCCGGCGTCCCGCCGCGGGGCCTGGGCGGCGATGCGCGGGACGAGCCGGGCGGCGATCTGCTCGTGGTCGGCGCCGGTGTCGAAGTCCATGTTCAGCGTGACGAGGTCGATGGCGGCCAGTGCCACCTCGGCCATCCCGTACACCGAGTACTCGCCGGCCAGGTTGGCCTTGCGGGCGTCGAGGTCGTGCAGCGGCGCGGTGCAGGCGAGCGCGCGCAGGCGACGCGCCAGCCCCTCGTCGGCGGCCGGGCCCGGAGCCGGGCGCGGCCCCGCGCTGAGCTGGGGCGGAACACGGTCCGTCGATGCAGGCGAAGTCACGGTGCACAGACTAGGTCCTCGGTCTGACATCGACCCAAACGACGCAGAAGCCACGGCCGTCACGGAGGCACGACACGGCCGTCGCGGCAGCGCGGTGCCGGGCCGGCAGCGCGTCACGGCAGCGCAGAAGCTATGGCCGTCGCGGCAGCGCGGAGCCGGCGTCACGGGCGGCCCGGGAGGGGCCGCCGAGGAGGGTCGGCCAGGAGGCGGGTGCCGAGGAGGGGCGCTCGGGCGGCGGGCTCAGGAGTCGGGTGGTCTGGAGGCGGGCTCAGAAGGTCTCCGCGCCGTCCTCGCCCACCCGTCGCCGGTACACCTCGACGACCCGCTCCAGGGAGTCCGCCAGGTAGGTCGCCAGCAGCCGCCCCGCTCCACTCCGGTCCCCGGCCTCCAGGGTGCGCAGGATCCGGCGGTTGCGGGCGAGGTACGGCTCGTGCAGCCGGTGCGGGTCGTCCACGACGTGGAAGGCCAGCCGCAGTTCGGCGAAGACGCTGCACATCAGCTCGTCGGTGCGCTCGCTGCCGGCGAGGGCGACCAGTTCCCGGTGGAAGTGGATGTTGGCCGTACCCACCGCTTTCCAGTCGCCTCCGACGGCCGCCCGCTCGCCCTCGGCGACCGCCTCGGCCAGCCCCTGGAGCGGGTACGGCGGCTCGCCCAGGCTGCGGACGACGGCGCACTCGACGAGGGAGCGCGTGCGGTAGATGTCCTCCACGTCCTCGACGGTCAGGACCCGGACGAACACGCCCCGGTTCAGCTCGTGGACCAGCAGACGCTCGTGCGTGAGCAGCCGGAACGCCTCGCGCAGGGTGTTGCGGGAGACCCCGAGCGCCCCGCCGATGCTGTCCTCCGACAGCCGGGTGCCGGGCGGGAAGTACCCGTCGGCGATGCGGCTCCTGAGGATGTCCGCGACCCGCTCCGCCGTACTCGTACGGCCCAGGAGGGCGCGGTCGTCGGCCAGTCCCGCCAGCTGCTCTGCCATGCCGGAATTCAATCGCAGACATCGGGACGGGACAACATGGGTATTGAAGGATCGTTGAACGATCCTCTACGGTGCTCTCCTGGCACGACCTCCGTACGGAGCGTCTTCCGGGCCGCTTCCGCACCGCACCGCTCACGTCCCGCACCCTCCGTCCCCCTCTGCGAGGTGCCCATGAGCACAACCCCACCGCCCCGGTCCGTGTCCCCCTCCGGTACGCGTCCGGCAGCCGAAGGCGCCGCCGATGACGGCGCACTCGGCTGGCTGCGCGCCCTCGGCCCGGACGGCCGGCGTGCCTTCGCCGGAGCTTTCGGCGGATACGCCCTCGATTCGTACGACTACTTCACCCTGCCGCTGAGCATGGTGGCGCTCTCGGCCTACTTCGGTCTCAGCAGCGGCCAGACCGGTCTGTTCACCACCGTCACGCTCGTGGTCTCGGCGGTGGGCGGCGCCGCGGCTGGTGTGATCGCGGACCGGGTGGGCCGGGTCCGGGCCCTGATGATCACCGTGCTCACGTACGCGGTCTTCACGGTCGCCTGCGGCTTCGCGCCCACCTACGAGACGCTGCTGCTCTTCCGCGCACTCCAGGGCCTTGGATTCGGCGGCGAGTGGGCGGTCGGGGCCATCCTGGTCGCCGAGTACGCGGGCGCGCGCCACCGGGGCCGTACGCTCGGCGCGGTCCAGAGTTCCTGGGCGGTCGGCTGGGCGCTGGCGGCGGTCGTCTACACGCTGGTCTTCTCCTTCGCCGGTGACGACCTGGCCTGGCGGATCATGTTCTGGACCGGCGCGCTGCCCGCGCTGTTCGTGGTGTGGCTGCGCCGCCGGGTGCACGACGCGCCCACGGCGACGGCGGCGCGCGAGCGGAACCCTGGGCGGGGCTCCTTCACGGCGATCTTCCGGCCGGGCCGGGACGGCGCCCCGGGTCTGCTGCGCACCACGGTCTTCGCGAGCCTGCTCTCCACAGGCGTGCAGGGCGGCTACTACACGCTGGCGACCTGGCTGCCGACGTACCTGAAGTCCGAGCGCGGCCTGTCGGTCGTCGGCACCGGCGGCTACCTGGCCTTCCTCATCTCGGGCGCGTTCCTCGGCTACCTGACCGGCGGCCACCTCACCGACCGGCTCGGCCGGCGCAACAACATCTGGCTGTTCGCGCTGCTGTCGGCGCTGTGCATCCTGGTGTACGCGAACATCCCGCAGGGCGCCGACACCCTGCTGCTGGTGCTCGGCTTCCCGCTCGGCTTCTGCATGTCGGCCATCTTCAGCGGCTTCGGCTCCTACCTGAGCGAGCTGTACCCGACGGCGGTGCGTGGCACCGGGCAGGGCTTCACGTACAACACGGGCCGCGCGGTGGGCGCGGTGTTCCCGACCCTGGTGGGCTTTCTCGCGGACAGTTGGGGTGTGGGCGGCGCGCTGGTCTTCGGCGCGATCGGTTACGGCCTCGCGGCGCTGGCACTGCTCGGGCTGCCGGAGACCCGTGGGAAGGAGCTGGCGTGAGGCGGTCGAAACGGTGGCGGGGACCGTCCCGTCACCACGGTCGACGAGCACGCGCGCGTGGAGCCCGGAATCGTCGGCCCTGGGCGTCGAGGGCAGCCCTCGACGAGCGCCACCGGCTGTCCGGCGCCGATTGTGGCCGGCCGTCCGACCGCCCCCGAGAACCGGAAGGCACGAGAGCACCATGACCGCGATCGATCTGAACGCCGACCTCGGCGAGGGCTTCGGCCGCTGGCGGCTGACCGACGACGAGCAGCTGCTGTCCGTCGTCACCAGCGCCAACGTGGCCTGCGGGTTCCACGCCGGGGACCCGGCCACCATGCGCCGGGTGTGCGAACTCGCGGCCGCGCGCGGGGTGACGATCGGCGCGCAGGTCTCCTACCGGGACCTCGCCGGGTTCGGGCGACGCGCGATGGACGTGCCGTCCGCCGAGCTGGCGGCCGAAGTGGCCTACCAGATCGGCGCCCTGGAGGTGTTCGCGCGGGCGGCGGGAGCGCGCGTGGCGTACGTCAAGCCGCACGGCGCGCTCTACAACCGGGTCGTGCACGACCCCGAGCAGGCCGACGCGGTCATCGAGGGTGTCCTCCTCGCCGACGCGGCACTGCCGGTGCTGGGCCTGCCCGGCTCGAAGCTGCTGGAACTGGCCGCGCGCGCGGGATTGCCTGCCGTGACGGAGGCGTTCGCGGACCGCGCATACACCGACGAGGGCACGCTCGTGCCGCGCGGCCGGGACGGTGCCGTGGTGACCGACCCGGAGGCCGTCGTGGAGCGCTCGGTGAGCCTCGCCTGTTCCGGCGCGGTCACCGCGCACTCCGGCGCGCGTATCCAGGTGCGCGCCCGATCGCTGTGCCTGCACGGAGACACGCCCGGCGCGGTGGAGCTGGCCCGCCGGGTGCGTGAGCGGCTCGTGGCGGCGGGCGTGCGGCTGGAGGCGTTCGCATGAGGGCGCTCCCCGTCGGCGACGACGCCCTGCTGGTCGAGGTGGCTTCCGGGGAGGAGGCGCAGGCCCTGCACGCGGAGCTGCTGCGGTGCCGCGAGGAGGGCGCGCTCACCGCCCGCGAGATCGTCCCGGCGGCCCGTACGGTCCTCCTGGACGGACTGGCCGACCGGGCCCGCTGGGCGGCCGAGCTGGCGACCCGCGATGTGCCCGCGGCGCCGCCACGCGCGCGTGAGCTGGTCGAACTGCCCGTGCGCTACGACGGCCCGGACCTCGCGGAGGTCGCCGCGCACTGGCGGGTGCCCGAGCGGGAGGTGGCCCGGATCCATGCGGGCACCGTATTCACGGTCGCCTTCTGCGGGTTCGCCCCCGGCTTCGGCTATCTCACCGGGCTTCCGGCCCGTTACCACGTTCCGCGCCGCGCGACCCCGCGCACGGCGGTCCCGGCGGGCGCCGTGGCGTTGGCCGGACCGTACACGGGCGTGTATCCGCGCTCCTCGCCGGGCGGCTGGCAGCTGATCGGCACGACCCACGCGGTCCTGTGGGATCCCACCCGGGTACCGGCCGCGCTGCTGGCACCGGGGACGCAGGTGCGGTTCGTTCCGGTGGAGGGGCCATGACCGGGATGTTCGGCGGAGGGGGAACGGCCGGAGTGCGCACGGCCGCTCACGCGCGCGGGGACGCCGTACCGGCTGTGGGGCTCCCCCGGGAGGGGCGGCGAGAACCGCGCCGCGGACGCACGCGGCCGTGCGCGCGGGGAGACGTCCCACCGGTGCGCGCCATCGACACAGCGGCGGGTGCTCTGCCCCGGGAGGAGCCGTGACCGGGGCGCGCACGGCCGCCCACCCGCGCGGGGGCGACTCACCGGTGCGCGCCGCCTCGCAGCGGCGCGGGCCTTGTCCGGGGAGGGCGCATGAGTGACCGTGCGCTCCTGGTGGTGCGCGCCGGGGTGCTGACCACCGTGCAGGACCGTGGGCGGCCGGGGTACGCGCATCTCGGTGTGCCGCGTTCCGGGGTGCTGGACCCGCCCGCGGCGGCGCTCGTGAACCGGCTCGTCGGCAATCCGCCGGACGCGGCCGTCCTGGAGACCACCCTCGACGGCTGTGCCATGCGTCCCCGTACCACCGTGACCGTCGCGGTCGGCGGTGCGCCCTGTCCGGTGTCGGTGGGCGGCCGGCCGGCGGCGTGGGGCGCCCCGGTCGTCGTGCCGGCCGGGGTGCTGCTGGAGGTGGGTGCGGCCACGGCCGGGGTGCGCAGCTATGTCGCGGTCGACGGGGGCATCGCCGTCGAGCCGGTGCTCGGCAGCCGGGCCACCGACCTGCTGTCCGGCCTGGGGCCGGCCCCGCTCGTGGACGGCATCACGCTGCCGCTGGGCGCTCCGGCCGGTCCTCCCGCGCGCGTGGACGGCGCTCCGCTGCCGTGTCCGCCGGCCGAGCTCGTGCTGCGCGTGACACCGGGCCCGCGCGACGACTGGTTCACGGCGCGGGCGGTCCGGGACCTCACCACGCGGGCGTACCGGGTGTCCGCGGCGAGCAACCGCATCGGCCTGCGCACCGAGGGCCCCGCGCTGGAGCGGGCCCGGACCGGGGAACTCCCCAGCGAGGGCCTGGTCCTCGGCGCGGTCCAGGTGCCGCCGGACGGGCGCCCGGTGGTCTTCCTCGCGGATCATCCGACCACGGGGGGCTACCCGGTGATCGCCGTCGTCCGCGCCACCGACCTCCCCGCCGCCGCACAGGCCCTGCCGGGCGTCCCGGTCCGCTTCGTACCGGTACGGCGTCGCTGACCCCGGCGCGCCGGCTGACGCACGTCCGCGCCGGCGAGGCGCCGCGGGGCCCCGGCGCTCCGCAGCCGAGACGCGCCCGTGCCGTACGGCCCCGTGGGGACCCGGCACCGTACCGGGCGGCCCACGGCAGGGCCGTGGGGTCGCCGATGCCCGGGGTCGGGCCACGCGCCGCCCAGCGGGGTGGAGCGGAGCCCGGCGGGGTGGAGCGGAGCCCGGCGGGGTGGAGCGGAGCCCGGCGGGGTGGAGCGGAGCCCGGCGGGGTGGAGCGGAGCCCGGCGGGGTGGAGCGGAG